>NYVP01000043.1 GCA_002684575.1 Verrucomicrobiales bacterium | reverse complement strand
ATGCCCATACTATTTGCTAGATTAGGGACAATTCCAACCAACGCGTCGTAGGCACCATGTGCTACAACAACAATAATAAAATTTTTGAAAAAGTTTTCCCAATTTTGAACAGGATTAAGTATCAAATAGTACATACTTAGTCCCGCAATAGCAGTTAGTGAAGTGTGTAGAAAATTAGCGGTAAGAAATCTTGGAAAGACGGCGCTTTCAAATCCTGAACCAAAGTAGAGAATGTTTTCTGAGCATGCAAATCCAAGACCGACGCATGCAGCACAGGCTAGAGCTTCCATCGCTGATTGCCTTTTTTTTAGAATTATCAAAAAAGGAGCGAAAAATACTATCTTTATTAACTCTTCTCGAAGACCTATTCCACATATACAGTAAATAATATCATTTACAGTTTCACCATTAATTTTGAGGCCTAATTTATTTTCCTGCCAGTATACTAAACCCAGCACTAAAAAAGTGGAGATGAATCCTGATATAAATGCTGCACCGTAAAGGGTTAGTCTGATCAGGAAACCTTCAACTAGCTGTCCTAAATTGGCAATAATAGCGAACCAAATTAAAGCGGCGAATAAAGTTACAATAATCCATGGAAAAGATAATTTACTAAATGATAAATGATAACTTTTAAAAGTTAGAGGCATCCATAGCTCAAGTTCAGATGCGATAAACTTAAATGTTTTGAAGTCGATATTTTCTTTTAATTTCTGATCGTTAAACAACGCTTTGGCTTCGCTTTTTCTGCCCTTATTAATTAAAAAAATAATTACTTTTGATTTTGAGTATACTGATTCGGGATACTTATTAAATTCTAGCTTGTAATATTTTTTCGCTCTTTCTTGTTTACCGAGGGAATTTAAAGCATCTGCATAAAATTCATATGCAAAACGAATGGGTTTCTTCTCCAGGGTAAATGCCTCTAATTGTGACAAATGAATTTCATTCTTTTCGTCTGTTCTCACTAACGCAAAAGTCCCAAAGAGTTTTTGTTCTTTTTCAGAAAGGATGTTTTGAGGAATTTTTAAAAGTAAAGCCGTTGGATAATGTCCATTACGAATAATGTTAGCAATTTCAACTTTAGAAAAAAATTGCCCATGTTTTAATCTTAATACTTTTATTAACGATGGGTAATTATTGGTTTCAATTAATTTACTTAGTTCTGAGGGAGTAAGCCAAGGGCACGAGTCCTGAAGCGTTCTTTTTATTTTGACTCTCTCTGGTACTTTGTTGTACTGGATGACAAAACCTAACAGTACAGCAGTAATTCCTATAGAAAGAGCAGAATAAATTAAAGAATTTCTGTTTCGTGAAAAGTGAAGAACTTTTTTATAATTCATATTAAACAAAAAATTCAATTCCGATTTTCAATATAGTATTTTTTCAGTCCATTGACTACACCGTCTGTATATTCATCCATAAGGCTTTTGCGTTTTTTACCATTGATAGTTTTGAAGCCACTGTAGGATCCTAATTTAACCCTATCGTAAAATTCTTTATTATTCATTACGTATGGTTCAAGGAATATAACTGGGCAATGGTAGATTCGATTAGCCAAAAGATTTCTGGCATAAATGTATGGTTCATTTGTATCTAGAAGTTTAGCATTTGATGTCTTATATTTGTATGGAGGCAAACCCGTTTCCTTAGCCATTGATTGAGCGACTGCCTTGCTGATTTTAAATTCCTCTGAGTGAATACCTTGGAAAAGACGAATAAAAAGATGATAACGGTTATCCTCTAGCCCAAATTCGGATCGACTGTAATTACCATTAATTAGAAGATGTAGATGATTCTTTTTTGTTAAAATCGGGCTGGAAGGATTTCCCCAAGATTCGGCATTAAAGTGTACGCATATAACAATATCGGGTTTAATTTTTTTATTAATTATAAAAGCTCTTCTACGAATTTCGTGACTTCTGTAGAATAAAATTTCAGATTCTCTTTTAATATTTTTTTCATTCGAATCCATGCCTTTAGATTTCAAGATTTCTTTCGCTAAACTAATAAAATCTATGGGACTTAATTGATTAACTGGTCTTTTTTCAGATCTGACTAATTCAACCTTAGCTCCTAAGTTTTCTAATTTTTGTTTTAACTTTTTTGCAACTTCCAAAGTAAGTTCGCCCTCCTTAATTTCTATCCCAGAATTGTTGATCTGATACCATCTTCCTTCCATTTTTGCCCATTCTCCTCCGATATGACCAGGGTCAATTACAATCGAAATATTGCTTAGTGGTTTGCTGGTGGAACGGATAAGCTTTGGAAGTTCGTCCGCTTTTCTCCAAAACCTTGGAGCTTTCAAACTCGAATTTTTTTTTGAAAAAAATATTCGAGTAGAATTGTTAGCTTTAGTTTTTAAGTCAACGTAATTGTCATTGATCTTAACGGCTAATTTCCAAGATTCTCCTTCTGAATAAACAGATTGAATTTCTTGAAGGAATTTTTTTTTGCTAATTGTTTCCTGATAATATTTTAGATTATCCCAATTAGGATTTATTGCCAATGTGCTGAGTTTAGGGCGAACTTTTAGTTGGTACTCTTCGATTTCATCTTGTTCGAAAACCCCAATTTTGAAAATTAATACTAAGATTAAACTAAAGACAGTAAATGCTAATATAAAAAAGTACAGACATCGTGTATGATTCTTTATCAGCTGATCTTTATCAAACATTAGTGATAGTCATTACTATAAACTTGATTATAATAACATCACAGCATGAACTGTATAAATTTAAAATCCAACTAGGTAATTCATTTGGACAAGCTTCCACATAATAAGAATCTTCGGTTACTCTTTTTGGGAGACATTGTTGGCGAACCAGGTCGTAAGGCTGTTGCGATATTTATACCAAAGTTGCGTGAAGACCGAGGCATTGATTTTATTGTAGTAAATGGAGAGAATTCGGCAGGAGGTAGAGGAATTACTCCTAAGATAGCAATTGGATTGCTTAGAGCCGGTGCAACGGTAATTACTACTGGAGATCATATTTGGGATCAGAGAGAAATTGTTGATTTCTTACCGACCGAACCTCGACTGTTGAGACCACTTAATTACCCTGATCAACCTCCCGGTAGTGGTAGTGTTGTTTTAGAATCAGATAAAGGACCGGTAGCTGTCATGAATGCGCAGGGAAGAACATTCATGAATCCACCACTTGAAAATCCTTTAATTGCAATTGACGGGGAGTTAGAAAGAATAAGAAATGAGCATGATGTTAAAATGGTTTTTTTGGATTTTCATGCTGAAGCTACAAGTGAAAAAATTGCCACAGCTCGATATTTAGATGGAAGAGTTTCTGCAGTAGTTGGGACTCATACACATGTTCAAACTGCTGATGAGCAAATTCTTCCCAAAGGCACAGCATTTCTCTGTGATGCTGGAATGTGTGGACCCAAAGAATCCATTTTGGGTCGTCGAGTGGAGCCAATTTTACACAGAATGAAAACTTCAATGCCTCAAACTATGCCAGTGGCAAAGGGTCCTGTAGAGATTCGAGGTGCTCTAGTGGATATTGATACAACAACTGGAAAAGCTGTCGGTATTGAAAGAATTGCGGAAATAATAGACTAAAAAGGGTGTAATTTTTATTTAAATATTCTCAGCATTTAAGAAAACTAAAAGTTTTATTTGTAATCCATTCATTATAAACAAGTTAAGAAAATCAATCCACGAAAGGCTTAAAAATCTCAAAATTTTTTTGACACTAACGACCAATTTGATAGATTTCGCTCCACTTTTTCGCAGGGGTGGATAGGTTTTTAACTGATGACATGATCATATTTGAAGGTGTTTTTGGTTACCAACTTTTCGGCTTCTGTGGACTGCGTGAGTGTTTCTTTTCTAATAAACAAACGAGATTAATACTCATAACATTATTAGATACCGACACGCTCATGTAGCTCAGGGGTAGAGCACTTCCTTGGTAAGGAAGAGGTCACGGGTTCAAATCCCGTCATGAGCTCCACGCAAAAAAGTGTAAAATTAAAATAATAACTACCGAATAAATCGGAAACAATAAAAACAAAAAAAACAAATTCAATAAGCCAAGAAAATATTGTCTTTTAAATTTGTTAGGAACCCTAAATATAGACCCTAGTTCTTAATATACATAGAGCTCACCACTAATAAAGTCATGGCCAAAGAAGCATTCGAAAGGAATAAGCCCCACGTCAACATCGGCACAATCGGTCACGTTGATCATGGGAAGACCACGCTCACCGCTGCTATCTGTCACACTCTGGCGGAAAAAGGTTTGGCTGAGAAGAAAAATTACGACGAAATCGACGCAGCACCGGAAGAAAAAGAGCGTGGAATTACAATTTCAACTGCACACGTTGAATATGAAACAGAGAATAGACACTACGCTCATGTTGATTGTCCCGGTCACGCTGATTATGTAAAAAATATGATTACAGGAGCCGCACAAATGGACGGCGCTATTTTGGTTTGTTCTGCCGCTGATGGTCCAATGCCTCAGACAAGAGAGCACATACTTCTTGCACGTCAGGTTGGTGTTCCAGCAATTGTTGTTTTCCTTAACAAGACTGATCAGGTCGATGATCCTGAGCTTCTTGATCTTGTCGAGATGGAAATTCGTGAATTACTTAGCCAGTATGAATTCCCTGGAGACGATATTCCGATTGTTAAAGGATCTGCTCTCAAGGCTCTTGAGGGTGAGGGAGAACAACAAGACAATATCATGAAACTTATGGCTGCTGTTGATGATTACATTCCTAAGCCAGAACGTCCAGTTGATCAGGATTTCCTCATGCCTATTGAGGATGTTTTCTCGATTGAAGGCCGAGGTACTGTTGCCACAGGTCGTGTAGAGAGAGGTGTTGTTAATAAGATGGAGGAAGTCGAAATAGTTGGAATCCGTGACACTCAAACAACAACTGTTACTGATATCGAAATGTTCCGTAAGTTACTTGATCGCGGAGAAGCAGGTGATAATGTCGGTATATTATTAAGAGGTGTCAAAAAAGAAGACATCGAGCGTGGTCAGGTTATCGCTAAGCCAGGCTCTATCACCCCACACCAGAAATTTACCTCTGAGGTTTACGTTTTGAGTAAAGATGAGGGAGGAAGACATACTCCATTCTTCAGTAACTATCGTCCACAGTTCTACTTCAGAACAACAGACGTAACAGGAACTATCAAACTACCCGATGGTGTTGAGATGGTTATGCCTGGTGACAATGTTACTATGGAAGTTGACTTAATTACACCGATCGCAATGGAGAAAACGATTCGTTTTGCTATCCGTGAAGGTGGAAGAACTGTCGGAGCTGGTAGAGTTGCTGATATTCTCGACTAATTTAAACCCCAATTACATCCATTTAGGTAAGCCGGATCTGGCCGGGCAATTAATTAGCCCGAGGTGGATCCGGCTCCGCCGTAAAAAAGAAGCCTCTAGAAAGAGTTTAACAGAAAGAAGACGATATAGATAAACTCAAAGAGGGTAGTAGCTCAGCCTGGTTAGAGCACCGGTCTCCAAAACCGGGTGTCGGGGGTTCGAATCCCTCCTACCCTGCCAAGCCTTTACCACGGGAACCAACAAACAAACTTAAATGAAAAAAGCGTATGGATATATGAGGGAAGTTAAGGCTGAGCTTAAAAAAGCAAGTTGGCCTTGGATCCCTAAAGGAAAAGGTGAGAAGGGTTTCAAGAGGTTTAAGGAGCTTACAGATTCTACGATTGTTGTATTTATAGCTATGATGCTTCTTGGAGCTTTTGTTAGTTTATGGGACCTCATACTTTTTGAAATTATAAAAATGGTCACAGGAATTTAATTGTGTGTGAACAAATTTTAGATCGAAAAAATATAAATTAAGATGGCTTTAATTCCCGCACCCAAAGATCAATGGTACGTAGTTCATGTACTTTCTGGTCAAGAAAATAAAGTTAGGAATAACTTATTGCGACGTATGGAAGCNGAGGAAATGAGTGACGTTGTATTCGAGGTGCTCATGCCAACCGAGCGAGTTGCTGAAGTCAAGAAAGGTAAAAGATCTGAATCNACNAGAAAATTTTTNCCTGGCTANCTATTAGTTAATATGCACCTTTTAAATGATGAAGGTGGTTTAGTGGACAGGAGNTGGTATTTTATTCAAGAAACACANGGAGTTATTGGATTTGCTGGGACCAAAAATCACCCCATNCCTATGCGGCCNAGAGAAGTTGAAAGTATGCTTNTACAAATTAAAGAGCGTGAGGAAAGTGTTAAACCTAAAATTGCTTTTGATGTTGGAGAAACCATTAAAGTTTCCGATGGGCCATTCGAAAGTCAGCCAGGCGTCATAGANGAAATNGATCAAGANAAAGGAACTTTATTAGTTTCAGTTACAGTTTTTGGAAGGCCAACTCCTGTAGAACTCGAACATTGGCAGATTGAGAAGGAAGAATAAAAAGATCAAATAACTCAAAANAAATTTAATCATCATGGCTAAAGAAGTAACAGGCACATTAAAACTCCAGATTCCTGCTGGTCAGGCAAATCCATCTCCGCCGGTTGGCCCTGCTCTTGGACAGGCTGGCTTGAATATCATGGAGTTTTGTAAAGACTTTAATGCTAAGACTCAGGCTCAAGCCGGAGATGTATTACCTGTTGTTATAACAATTTATAAAGACAAAACTTTTAGTTTCGTATGTAAGCAGCCGCCGGCCTCAGCATTATTAAAAAAAGCTGCTAANATNGCNTCAGGNTCCGGTGAACCACATAAAACTAAAGTAGCGACCATTACTAAAGAACAAGTTATGGAAATTGTTAAGATTAAAAAACCTGATCTCAATACTGAAGACGATGAAGCTGCGGCAAGAATTATTGCAGGNAGTGCCCGTCAAATGGGTATCGAGATTGAGGGNATGTAAATNATTTAATNTAAAATTGAACAGCAGGAGAGTTTTNNATTCGTTAGCACTGCAAAAAATAAAATGGCAAAAAAAAGAAGTAAAAGATACCGTAAAGCGGCGGAACTAATCGAAGAGGATAAAGTTTACAGCTTATCAGAAGGAATTGATACGCTTAAAAAATTNCCCTCTGCAAAATACGATGAAACGGTTTCAATCTCACTAAAATTAGGAGTTGATCCAAAGCAATCAGATCAAATGGTTCGAGGTACCTGCCCATTACCTCATGGTTCAGGTAAGCAAGTTCGTGTTTTGGTTTTCGCTCAAGGAGAGGCTGCAACTGCTGCAAAGAATGCGGGAGCAGAATTTGTTGGATATGATGATATGATCACTAAAATTCAAGGCGGTTTTCAGGATTTTGATGTTGCAGTTGCAACACCCGAAGCAATGGCTGAAGTCAGAAAGCTTGGTAGATTTTTAGGNCCTCGCGGTCTAATGCCTAATCCTAAAACAGGTACGGTCACCGATGATACTGCCTCTGCTGTTAATGCCGTNAAAGCAGGTAGAATCGATTTTAAAATAGATCGAAGTGGTAATTTATCGGCACCTATTGGTAAATTATCTTTNACCCCTGATCAGCTCAGCGAAAATGGGGATGCTGTTNTNAAGGCGGTAAGACAAGTAAAGCCGGCNTCTGCAAAAGGTATTTATTTTTGTGGGGCAACTCTTTCAGCAACNGTTTCTCCGGGAATACCAATCGAAACATCTGGATACGAGAAATAATTAATGACTTAAAGATCAAGATTACCAATGAAAGAAATTAAAGAAAATATCATCAACGATCTTGTCGAAAGGCTTAATTCATCTCCTTTCATGATTGTAATTGACTATAAAGAATTAACAGTTTCTCAGTTCGAGGAAATAAGAACTCGTTTAGCTGGTAGCGGGGCCGCTGCATACGTTACCAAGAATTCATATGCGAAAAGGGCTTCTGGAGTTGTTAACTTTCCGGAAGAACTTAATCAATTTTTATCAGGTCAAACTGCNTTAGTCACAGGTGAAGAGGATGTGTGTGCAGTTGCAAAAATATTAAANGATTTTAAAAAAGAAAATCAAAAGCCTGAAATGAGAGCTGGTGTTTTAGATGGAAAATTATTAAGTCCTGAAGAACTCAATGCTTTAGCCTCATTACCTCCTATGGAAGTGCTAAGAGCTCAACTCCTTGGCACGTTACAGTCGCCTGCAAGTACTTTTGTTAGATTACTTAACGAGCCTGCATCCTCACTTGCTCGAATACTTAAAGCCAAAGAAGAACAAGGCTAAAATTAAAAAACAATCACCCTTAGTTTCAATCAAGTTACTAAGGATCAACAAAACTAAATAAATAAAAACTAAACAATATAACCACGGTTCCTTTTCGTAACAGCGGCTGCTGTAATTAAATGGTTTGGAGCTCCAATCCGCGAAGACACCGTAAAATAACATGGCCGATATTGAAAAAATAACCGAAGACTTAAGTGGACTAACTGTCCTTGAAGTTGCTGATCTAGTAAAATCACTAGAAGAGAAGTGGGGCGTAAGTGCCGCTGCTCCTGTTGCTGCTGTCGCTGCCGCACCTGCTGGTGATGGTGGAGACGCTGCAGAAGAAAAGACTGAATTCGATGTCATTCTTACTAATGCAGGCGGAAACAAAATTGCTGTAATTAAGGAAGTTCGAGCTGCCGTAAGTGGCCTTGGTCTTGCTGATGCAAAGAAGATTGTAGATGGTGCTCCTTCACCTATTAAAGAGGGTTGCGCTAAGGAAGAAGCTGAAGAAATTAAAGGTAAACTGGAAGCTGCAGGAGCAGAAGTTGAGCTTAAATAGTCTAAATTTTGCATTATTTTGATAAAATTTTAAAAAAATGCACAGCTGAGGGCGAAAATGTTCTAAGCTGTGCTACTTTATCAACAACTCAGCCCTAAAGATAAAATCCAGGACCTGACCCAAAACCAATCCTAGTTTATTTTGCTGTACAATTCATTTGGGAACGGATCCCTCCGCCCAACATATCCAATCATAATTGAAAGCCGGAAAATTTGTGGTTCAAATTCGGCTTTTCGTCGTGCTTACACGACTAAACTGAGTATTCGCTCATTTGAAATCATCAACTTGAGTGATTTTAATTCGCCAAAAAATCTTACCCTGTAAAAAGGAAAATTATAATAACTATGTCTAATAGAATACGCGAACATTTTGGAAACATTGACGAAGTCGTTGAAGCTCCAAATCTTATTGGTATACAGATTCAATCATATGCTGACTTTTTACAGCAAGATGTTGCTCCTAGTAAGAGGAAACAAGTTGGTTTACAGGCAGTNTTTAAGGANGTTTTTCCTATCGACTCATATGATGATAANGTTACTTTGGATTTNGTCTCTTACGATGTAGGNAAACCAAAACTTACAGCTCTTGAAGCTATTCGTGACAGTGAGACATATAGTGCACCTCTTTATGTAACATTTCGCCTAAAAGATGAGGCAGGCACCAAAGAGGAGAAAGTTTATATGGGCGAGCTCCCATTAATGACAGCACGAGGCACTTTTGTTATTAATGGTGCGGAGAGAGTTGTTGTCTCCCAATTGCATAGATCACCAGGTGTTTGTTTTGAAACTAGTCTTCACCTTAACGGNAAAACATTACATAGTTTTAGGATTATNCCNGATAGAGGCTCATGGCTTGAGGTNCAATTTGATACTAATGATTTNCTTTATGTNTATCTTGANCGCAGNCGCAGAAGAAGAAAGTTTTTNGCAACAACTTTCCTNCGTACCCTTGGCTACGAAAAAGACTCTGATATTTGTAAACTTTTCTATGATGTCAAGAAGATGAAGCTCGCGGCTAAAATGGACGAGGAGGAGCTTTCGACTAAGGCTCTAATGGAAGACATNATAGANGGAGAAGTCATTGTTGCTAAGGCATATGAGCCTCTGACNATAGGAGTTGTTCACCAACTCATGGAATTAGGATATAAGAACGTAGAAGTAATTGACACTAAAGAGGACGATATACTCGTCAAGTCTCTAAGGAAAGATCCTTCTAATAATGAAGAGGAGGCATTGAAGGATATTTATAGAAGACTGCGTCCCGGTGATCCGCCCACTACTGCGAATTCAAAAGCTCTNCTAAAAAGGTTATTTTTTGATGGNAAAAAATACGATCTTACAAGAGTTGGTAGATATAAGATTAACCAAAAGCTTCACCTTAAAGTAGATGATGGAGAAAGAATTCTTACTTCTGAAGATTTTGTGGCNGCCATGGATTATTTGCTCAACCTGAAAAGAGGAGAAGGTATCACTGATGATATTGATCACCTTGGATCAAGGAGAGTGAGAGCTGTTGGGGAATTGCTTTCTAATCAATGTAGGGTAGGACTTGCTCGTACAGAGAGACTAGTCAAAGAGAGAATGACTCTATTTGATGTGAATCTTGATGGAATGACTCCTCAGAAATTGATTAATCCAAAAGCGCTTTCAGCTGTTGTTAGAGATTTCTTCGGACGATCACAATTGAGCCAGTTTATGGATCAAACAAACCCCCTAGCTGAACTTACTCACAAAAGAAGATTGTCGGCTTTGGGTCCTGGAGGATTAAATAGGGATAGGGCAGGATTTGAAGTGCGAGACGTTCATGCTTCTCATTATGGTAGGATTTGTCCAATTGAAACACCGGAAGGTCCGAACATTGGACTTATTAATTCATTGAGCACTTATGCTAGAATTAATGAATTTGGATTCATTGAGACTCCTTATCGAAAAATTAATAAGAATGGTAAAGTTACAAAGGATATCGCTTATCTNACAGCNGACCAAGAAGAAAACGAAGTAATAGCTCAAGCTAATAATCCNCTAGATGATTCAGGTCAATTTACTTCAGATAGGATTACAGCCAGATTCAGAGGTGANTTCCTCGAAATTGACCCCAAGGAAGCTTCACTGATGGACGTTTCCCCAAAACAACTTGTATCNATAGCGGCTTCACTAATCCCATTTTTAGAGCATGATGATGCAAACCGTGCCCTTATGGGTTCGAACATGCAACGCCAAGGCGTGCCTCTGCTTAGTTCAGAGTCGCCATTTGTTGGTACTGGCATGGAAGCCAAAGCGGCAAGAGACTCAAGAGCTGTTGTTGTTTCGGAGGGTCCNGGAAAAGTTGCCGCAGCTACAGCCGAATTAATTGTAGTTACTCCTACTGGTGAACTGCATGTGTCTGATCAGAAGTTTTTATCAGATCCTAGAAAGCTTAAGAGTGAACCCAGCAAGGGAATCTATGTTTANCCTCTTAGGAAATTTATGCGTTCTAATTCTGGNACTTGTATAAACCAGAAACCAATTGTCTCAAAGGGCCAAAAAGTGGAAGAAGGTGATGTTTTGGCTGACGGTCCATGCACACAGCAAGGCGAATTAGCATTAGGTAAAAATGTCCTTGTCGCTTTCATGCCGTGGAATGGTTATAACTTTGAGGATGCCATTACAATATCTGAGAAAGTCGTTAAAGACGACGTATACACTTCCATTCATATTTCGAATTTTGATGTAGGTGCCAGAGATACAAAACTCGGACCAGAGGAGATAACTCGAGATATTCCTAATGTTGGAGAGGAAGCCTTATCTGATTTAGGTCCTGATGGAGTTATTCGCATTGGTGCAGAAGTTAAACCAGGAGATATTCTTGTTGGAAAGATTACCCCCAAAAGTGAAACTGAATTAGCGCCTGAAGAGCGTTTGCTGAGGGCTATTTTTGGAGAAAAAGCAGCTGACGTTAAAGATACATCATTGCGTGTGCCATCCGGATGCACGGGAATAGTTATGGATGTACGGGTTTCTTCTCGTAATGTCGCCGAAAAAGAACAGATGTCCGAAGCTGAAATGAAAAAACAGCTTAAGAGTATTGATTCTGATCATAAGAAGAAGAGAGATGAGTTGACTGATCAACTCACAGAAAAACTTTCAGACATTCTTCTTGGTGAGAAAATCCCTTTAGACGTTGTTGACAGTAAATCCGGGGAATTAATCATTCCCGCAAACAGAAAGATAACAAAGACTCTGCTTCGTAAGCTGGCAGCATCTCATGATTCAATAGAAATAGATCCATCTCCTATTAGAAATAAGATAATGGACATCATTTCCAGTTTTGCTCCCAAATTTAGTGATGTTGATTCTGAAAGAGAGCGGTCGTTGGATCGTATGGAAAGTGGTGACGAGGTCGATCCTGGTATAATTAAATCTGTGAGAGTGTATGTTGCGAGTAAGCGTAAGTTATCAGTTGGTGATAAAATGGCTGGTAGGCATGGAAACAAAGGNGTTGTCGCTAAGATTGTGCCTGAGGAAGATATGCCATTCTTAGAGGATGGAACTCCAGTTGATATTTGTTTAAACCCCTTGGGTGTTCCGTCTCGAATGAATGTTGGTCAAGTTTTGGAGACGCACTTGGGAGTAGCTGCTAAAGCTCTAGGCTTTAAGGTGGCAACCCCAATCTTCGATGGCATCCCAGAAACTAAAATTATTGATTATCTAAAAGAAGCNAAAGAAAAGGATGGATATAACTGGATAGGCCTAAATGGGAAATCACAACTTTACGATGGTTTAACTGGAGATCCCTTTTANCAAGAAGTGGTTGTTGGTTACATTTACATGTTAAAGTTGGGACACCTTGTTGCTGATAAGATCCATGCTAGGGCGGTTGGTCCTTACTCATTGGTCACTCAACAGCCTCTTGGCGGAAAAGCTCAGTATGGTGGTCAAAGATTTGGAGAAATGGAGGTTTGGGCACTAGAGGCGTACGGTGCTGCATATACCTTACAAGAATTGTTNACAGTTAAATCTGATGATGTTCAAGGAAGGACTAGGATATATGAATCAATAGTTAAGGGAGACAATAGTCTCGAAGCTGGAACACCGGAGTCATTTAATGTTCTTATCAAAGAAATGAGAAGTCTTTGCTTGGATGTCAAAGTTGGTGATGGGTCAAGTTCTTCGGTAGTTGATGAGGATAGAACAAGTGCATAGNAAATAAAATAGATTATTAATTAGAGTAGAGATTTAAGACTTTTAAAAATCATGAGCGTTGAGTCCAATATCCAAGAGCTTTTTGGAGCTGATACTAAAGAATCTGGTTTCGATCAGGTAAATATCACTGTTGCTGCTGCCGATACAATTCGCAGTTGGAGTTATGGTGAGGTAAAAAATCCAGAAACTATAAATTACAGAACATTTAAACCAGAGAAAGGAGGGCTCTTCTGTGAGCGAATTTTTGGTCCAACTAAAGATTGGGAATGCGCATGTGGAAAGTACAAAAGGATTAAGCATAAAGGTGTAATATGTGATCGCTGTGGAGTTGAGGTGACTTTGTCTAGAGTTCGCCGAGAAAGACAGGGTCATATCGAACTCGCTGTTCCNGTAAGTCATATTTGGTTCTACAAGTGTATGCCTTCTCGTATTGGTTTAATGCTAGATATGAGTGCAAGAATGCTCGAACGGGTTATTTATTATGAGGATTANATTGTTACTGATCCAGGTAATACTCCTTTGGAGTTGGCTCAACTTTTAACAGAGCAAGAATTGCGTGAAGCCGAAGAAGAATTTGGTGAGGATAGCTTTCGAGCCGGAATGGGAGCAGAGGCAGTACGTGATCTTTTAGCCGGTATTGATCTTGTATCTTTAGTTAAAGAGCTCGAGGATGCGATGACAAAAACTCGCTCAAAGCAAGTTCGCAAGAAACTCTCAAAGAGACTTAAATTAGCTCAAGGATTTGCGAGNAGTCATACTAGACCAGAATGGATGATATTAGAGGTTCTTCCTGTCATACCACCAGATCTCAGGCCTTTAGTTCCATTAGAAGGAGGAAGATTTGCNACTTCTGATCTTAACGATCTTTATCGTCGTGTTATTAATAGAAATAATCGTTTAAAAAACTTACTCCAGCTTAAGACTCCTGAAGTAATTATTAGAAACGAAAAAAGAATGCTTCAAGAAGCAGTAGATGCTCTTTTTGATAATGGTAGACATGGCCGTGCAGTTACTGGAGCAGGCAACCGTGCCCTGAAGTCTCTTTCTGACATGCTGAAAGGTAAGGGAGGAAGATTTCGCCAGAACCTNCTTGGTAAAAGGGTCGATTATTCTGGGCGTTCAGTTATCGTTATAGGTCCAGAACTCCAACTTCATCAATGTGGATTGCCTAANAAAATGGCNCTNGTTCTTTTTGAGCCTTTTATTATNAGGAGGCTNAAAGAGTTNGGTTATGTACATACNGTGCGGTCCGCAAAGAANATGATCGAGAGAAAAACTCCAGAGGTTTGGGATATTCTNGAGGAAGTTACAAAAGGTCACCCAGTATTATTNAANCGTGCTCCGACTCTTCATAGGTTATCNATTCAAGCATTTGAGCCTGTTTTGATCGAGGGTTCGGCTATTCGTTTGCATCCTTTGACGTGTTCAGCTTATAACGCTGACTTTGACGGGGACCAAATGGCAGTTCATGTCCCTCTATCAGTTGAAGCTCAAATGGAAGCNAGACTTTTGATGCTGGCTCCNAATAATATATTTTCACCTTCAAGTGGAAGACCGATTACAACACCATCACAGGACATAACNCTAGGAAGTTACTTTCTAACACANCATNGACATCATATCACTTACAAAGAAGATGATGGTAAAAGAGTTCCACTTTTTGAATCTACAACAGAAGTTGAGTATGCAGTCGCAGAGCGTGCGCTTTCTCTTCACTGTAAGATTCGTTTGGCAAATCCAGATAGAGGAAAAAATACAATTTATGGGGATCCGGAATCCGTAACAATAGAGACCACGCCAGGCCGAGTTCGATTCAATGAAATCTGGCCAAAGTGTGAAAATGATGCTGGTAAGTCCCTTGGTTTTATTAATGAGACTATTGCAAAGAAACAGCTCTCCGATATTATTTGGAGAACTTTCCAAGTTGCTGGACCTAAAGGAACTGTAAAAACTTTGGATCTTCTAAAGCAGCTCGGTTTTAAAGAAGCAACAAGAGCTGGGGTTTCAATTGGTATCACCGATATGGTAATTCCAGATGAGAAGAAAATCGAGCTTAAGAATGCTTACAAACAATTAGACACGGTTCAGAAACAATATACCAAAGGTATTATTACCGATGGTGAGCGATACAATAAGGTTATTGATATTTGGACGGCAGCTGGTGATAAAATAGCTAGTGCACTATATCGTACGCTCGAATATAATGATGGTAATGAGGTAGCTAATCCTCTTTATATGATGGTTGATTCTGGAGCTCGTGGTAATAAACAGCAAATTAAACAGCTGTCAGGTATGCGCGGATTGATGGCTAAGCCCTCCGGAGAAATTATTGAAAGGCCAATAACATCAAATTTCCGAGAAGGCTTATCCGTACTAGAATATTTTGTTTCTACGCACGGAGCTCGAAAGGGTCTTGCGGATACCGCTCTTAAAACAGCGGATTCAGGTTACTTAACTAGAAAATTAGTAGATGTTTCACAGGATGTCATTATTACCGAACATGATTGTGGTACAACTCAAGGTATTACAGTTTCTTCAGTGTACGAAGGAGACGAGGAAGTCGTTGAACTTGCTACAAGAGTTTATGGGCGCACAAGTTGTGAGAAAATTACTGACCCTGTTTCTCAAGAAGTTATCGTTGAAATTGATCAACTGATCGATGAAGCTACTGCTTTGAAATTGCAAGATATTGGGCATGAAAAAATGCGTATTCGTTCGGTTCTCACTTGTGAATCTTCAAGGGGCTGTTGTGCTATGTGTTATGGATTGAATCTTGCCAATGGAGAGCCTGTAGAAATAGGACAAGCAGTTGGTATTATTGCAGCTCAATCAATTGGGGAACCAGGAACTCAGCTGACTATGCGGACTTTTCATATTGGAGGTGTTGCGCAGCAGGCATTGAAGCAACCTGTAATTCATGTTGGTCACAATGGAACAACTCGATACAAAGATTTAAGAACAGTAGAGTCACTTGATGGAAAGTTTATTGTTCTTAATAAGAGTGGTTCATTAGCTGTTCTTGACGACAAAGGAATGGAGCTTGAATCTCATCCTTTGGTTATTGGAACAATTATTGATCCAGCTGATGGAGCAAAAGTTTCTCGGGGAGATCAAATTGCAACATGGGATCCACATAATGTTCCAATTATTACAGAAAAAGGAGGTAAGATTGAGTTCCGTGATATGATATCAGGAATTACTGTTAAGAAGGAAAAGGATGATGCAACAGGAGTCGAAGGAATGGTGGTTATTGAACACAAAGAGGATCTACACCCACAAATTGTCATAACTGACCCTGATACCAGCGAAATACTAGCTAGTTATTCGGTTCCTACAGGTGCACACCTTTCTGTTAAAGATAAAGAAAATGTTCAAGGTGGTGCTTTGCTTGCAAGAACNCCTAGAAAGGTGGCTAAGACGAAAGATATTACTGGTGGTCTTCCAAGGGTTGCTGAATTATTTGAGGCTAGGAAACCAAAAGATAATGCAGAAATTGCAAAAATTGATGGAGTCGTTGGTTTTGATGGAATGTCTCGAGGTAAAAGAAAACTTATAATTACCAATCCTGAGACTGGTGAAATAGCCGAACATTTAATTCCGAGAAATAAGCACATAACTGTTTACGAAGATGACGTTGTTAAAAGAGCAGATCTACTTACAGATGGACCTGTAGTACCTCATGAAATTCTGGAGATCTTAGGTACTCATGCTCTAATGGAGCATCTAGTTTTTGAGGTACAGGAGGTTTATAGGCTTCAAGGTGTTGAGATTAATGATAAACACATTGAAATTATCGTTAGACAGATGCTTCGAAAAGTTCGTATAACCGATCCTGGTGATACTACCTTTTTATGGGGTGATCAGGTTGAAAGAACTGAATTTATTAGCGTCAACGAAGAGATCGAAGAGCAAGGAGGTAAGCCTGCTGAAGGTGAACCGGTGCTACTTGGTATTACTAAGGCATCGCTAGAAACAGAAAGCTTTATTTCCGCTGCAAGTTTCCAAGACACAACCCGTGTTTTGACTGATGCTGCAACTTTAGGGAAAAGTGATCTTCTTAAGGGCTTCAAGGAAAACGTTATAATGGGTCACCTGATACCAGCAGGTACTGGATTCGGGACAAAAAGAAAAATATATCCTCACGAAACGGTTGCACCGCCTGAGCTTGAAGNGAGTGAATCAGAGGAAGTTTCTGAAAATTCCGAGAACCCCGAGAGCGGTGGAGAAGAGCTTCAGCCTATTGAAGCATAANANTTAATTATAAATNATATNAGCTAGGCTTTCGTTTTCGGAAGCCTAGCTTTTTATTTACAGAGTAATTTCATTTTTCTAGAATTGAGAAATGACTTTCAATCTATTGCAGAAGTGACCCTTTCCGATAAAGATAAATCCTACTTATGGCATCCTTTTACGGTAATGTCGGCTTGGTGTTCAGATGATTATGAACCATTAGTCATACATAAAGGAGATGGGGTACATGTTTTCGATGATTTAGGGAATCAATATATCGATGGAAATTCTTCCATATGGACTAATCTGCATGGTCATAATGAAAAACGGATAAACTCCGCGATTAATGAACAATTAAAAAAAGTATCTCATGTTTCATTTTTAGGTGCTACTAATGAACCTGCGATATTACTTGCAGAAAAATTAGTACATTTGTTTCCACAAAATTCTTTAAACAGAGTTTTTTACACTGACGATGGTTCTACTTCAATTGAATGCGCCATGAAAATGGTGATTCAATATTATCAAATCATTAATCAACCTTTGAGAAATAAATTTATAGCATTCGATAATGCTTATCATGGTGATACTTTTGGTGCTGCATCTATTGGGGGTATAAATAAATTCTTTTCTAGATTTAATCATTTAGGTTTGCCAACTCTTAGATTGAACTCTTCGAAAGATTTGGAATCTTTGGATGCCGATGAAATTGCTGCTGTTGTTATCGAGCCCAAAGTACAAGGAGCCGCGGGAATACATTTATGGCCAGATGGTATGTTAAAAAAAATTCGTCGATGGTGTGATGAAAATGAGGTTCTATTAATATTAGATGAAGTAATGACGGGCTTTGGTAGAACTGGAAAAATGTTTGCTTGTGAACATGAGAATGTATTGCCAGATCTCNTGTGTCTTGCTAAGGGCTTATCAGGGGGCTATTTGCCTCTCGCTGCTACTATGGTCAAAGAGTCAATCTTNGAGGNATTTCTTGGAGGCGAAGAAANTACTTTTTATTATGGTCATAGTTACTCAGGAAATCCGCTTGGATGTGCGGCTGCNTTGGCCAGTTTGAATATTTTTGAAGAGGACAAAGTTCTGAAAAAATTAGATAGCAAAATTGAATGCCTTAAAACTGGTTTAAGCGAGCTTAAATATAAAAATCCATTAATTTCTGAAGTTAGACAAATTGGGTTAATTTCTGGAATTGAAATTTCTAGTGAATTGGGAATTATAGGACCAGATATTTGTCATTTGGCTAGAAATTATGGGTTGCTGACAAGATCCATAGGGAATGTTATCGTTTTTATGCCTCCATTAATAATCGATGATAATCAGATTAATGAATCGTTAAATGCTATAGAAAGTGCGATTATCGAGTATCAAGGAAATTGACATTTGAATTACAATCAAAAGTGAAACGCTTATTTTNTCTACTATTGCCTTTGGCTTTTATCATAATTTCAGTTCCGTGGTTTTTTTCGAAAACTTCTNAAAATATGATACTCGGGTTACCTCATTGGGTTGCTTTTTCATTGCTNGGAGCCGCATGCTTTGCANTACTNATGGCTNTTTTAATTGGTTTTGGTTGGGAATTATCTGCTGGTAAACATGATGATGACTCTCGCTAATACTACTACTAGTGGTTATGCTTTAGGAAATGGTGGCCTCGTATTCATTGGGCTTTATGTACTAGCTTTGATTGGAATTGGATGGTTGGGGCATCGTGCTAAAAAAGAAGATACCCTTGATGATCATTATCTTGGAGGTCGAGCATTCGGGTTTAGTGTCCTTTTTCTAACGCTTTATGCCACTCAATATAGTGGAAATAGTTTTATGGGGTTTGTTGGAAAAGCTTATCGCGGTGGCTTTCCAATTATCTATACAGTTATCGCTATGATGGCGGTTATAGGCGGCTATTATATTTNTGCTCCACGTCTTTATCGACTTTCGAGGAAAAGAAAATACGTTACACTNGGTGATTATGTCCAAGATAGATTTTCTTTTAGACCNTTAACTATTCTTATTGTTCTTATTGGAATATTNGGATTAGCAAATTATGTCCTAACGAATNTATTGGCTCTTGGAAAACTAGCGGAAGTGGTTAGTGGAAACCGAATTGATTTTAATTATGCAGTTATCGGTCTTGCCATTGTAATGCTCATTTATGAAACCCTCGGAGGCATGCGCAGTGTCGCTTGGACAGATGTGACACAAGGAATAATTTTACTCATAAGTCTTGGTTTTATTGCTTTTGCACTTTTCTTTCATCTTGGAGGNCCTGCGGGTGTTGCTGAGGGTCTAGAAAATGCCAGACCTGAGATATGGGATCCTCCAGATATGAAGCAGAAAATTACTTGGCTTAGTTCGGCCTTGTTATTTTTCTTTGGTATTTCCATGTATCCGCATGCAGTTCAACGAATTTATGCGGCAAAAGATGAAATGNCCTTACGTCGTTCTTTCCAGGTCATGGCATTCATGCCGTTATTCACCACGTTTTTTTTGGTGCTGTTAGGAATTACAGCGATTTCGATTTTTCCTGGTCTTGGAAGAAGTGAGTCAGATAGAACAACTTTATTGATGGTTGGTAAATTAATAGAGGAATTACCCGCGCTTTTAGTTATGGGTCCTATTCTGGTAGCAGCTGTCATTGCTGCCACTATGTCGACCATAGACTCTGCTTTGTTGGCAATTTCATCGATGGTAACGAATGATCTCTATAGGGCAAAATTCCCAAATTCTAATAATGCTACTCTCACAAGAATAGGTAAAATGACCTCCATAATTGTCATGGTCCTTGTGGTTGTTTTGACAATCAAGTGGCAGGANCAAACTATTTGGAGGCTATTNGAAATNAAACTGGAAGTTCTAGCTCAGATTGCACCTGCTGTAATGCTTGGAACACAAATAAAGAAAATTNGAGCTTATCCAATTTTNATNGGAGCTCTATTTGGAACCATTGTAGCGATCTATATAACAATGAGTTCANNCCCTAAACCNCTNGGTCTGCATGCCGGAATATGGGGNCTTGTAGTAAATTTGGTTTTGATAACTATTGTNTACAATTTNTTTTACGCTGGACGTACTGGAAGNCCTGCTGANCCAAGGTAANTCTTCACATCAGAAACGGTGTATTCNCCAAAATGAAAAATGCTNGCAGCAAGCACAGCATCTGCTTTTCCCTTTTTTAATACTTCTGCCATGTGTTCTAATTTNCCGGCTCCTCCGCTGGCGATAACAGGGATGTTTATGGCTTCGCTNACCCTAGNATTTAAGCTAATATCATAACCGTCTTTGGTGCCATCTGANTCCATACTNGTCAAAAGGATTTCACCCGCACCGANTTGTTCAACCTTTTTTGCCCAATCAATCGCATCAAGGTNAATAGGTGTACGNCCGCCATGCGTATACACTTGCCATGAATTGTTTTCTAGATTTTTTTTGGCATCAATAGCTACAACAATACACTGAGATCCGAAGGCCGTTGCGCCATCAGATATTATTTCTGGGTTATTAACTGCAGCCGTATTAACTCCGACTTTATCTGCCCCTGCATGTAGCATTACTCTCATATCATCGACAGTCCTAATGCCTCCACCGACAGTGAGAGGCATAAAACATTCCTCAGCGGTTCTTTCAACAACATCAACCATAGTGTTTCTTTCATCTGAAGAAGCTGTAATATCGAGAAAAACTAATTCATCAGCTCCTTGTGCATCATAGGCAATGGCGCATTCAACTGGATCACCCGCATCTCGGAGATCCAAAAATTTAGTTCCTTTCACAACTCTTCCGTTTGTTACATCAAGGCAAGGTATAATTCTTTTGGTTAGTCCTGAATTCGACACTCTACAACATTCCAAGCGATTGCCTGAGGTCAAGACCTTGATTGCCGATCTGGCTCTTTGAGTAAAGTGTGTTATTTTTGTATTTGATGCCCGAGAAACATATAGCTAGGGAGAGTAGCGTGTGTGAAGCCAATAATAGGCTCATTGATGATTTTTTAAGTTTTTTGGAAGTAGAAAGAAATGCTTCACATAGAACGCTAAGGAACTATGAGCATTCTCTTAACAAGTACAAAGAATCTTACAAGGGTTTTGAGGATTGGTTTTCGTGTACTTCGGACGACTTTAGAGAGTATTTATATGAATGCATGAAGCTGGAAATGGCTCGTTCAACAATCAGATTACATTTTTCAGCGTTAAGAAGTTTTTTTAAGTTTTTGACTAGAAGGCGGGGTCTTAAATTAAATCCTTTATCAGATATTCAATTGCCCAAGGCTAATAGAACTCTTCCATTGGTTTTAACCTTAAACCAGGTAGAGCAGCTTTTAAGTTTACCGTTTAACGTTAAACAACCAAAGCAGGCGCCTCAGTGGTCTTCGGCTAGGGATGCGGCCATTCTTGAAGTGTTTTACAGTACTGGTATCAGATTGTCAGAATTAGCTGATCTAAAATTCGATGATTTTGATTTTTTTAATGAAACAATTAAGGTTAAAGGTAAAGGGTCCAAGGAAAGAATAGTGCCCGTAGGTGCACATGCCATTGAAGCGCTTAATAAATATTTTCATAAAGCAAAAATAAAAGAAGGGCCACTTTTTATAAGTAAATCAAGAAAACGTATTTCTTCCAGGGCAATCTCAGACATTGTGAAAAAGTATACAGAGCTTGCAGGTTTGCCTGTTGGCGTTAGTCCTCATAAATTAAGACATAGTTTTGCTACTCATCTTTTAGATAACGGAGCTGATCTGAGGAGTGTTCAAAATTTGCTAGGCCATTCGAGCTTATCAACAACTCAAATTTATACTCACGTTAGTATTGAGAGGATCAAGAAAACCTATAATAACACACATCCTAGAGCTTAAATCATTAAATATTAGTAGTCCCAGGTAAGATTATCCATGTTCCAAATACTTCAGTTATGGAGTAGCAACTCTCTATAGAGCATCGCAAACAATATTATCAAGAACTACACTTTACAATCAAGAAAGGGACACCAAAAATAAATATAGCTGTAATGATTTGAGCAATAACCTGATATTGAGTAGTGCGAAAATAGGGATGGTCACCGAAGGAATTTTTATTATGATCTCCCTCAATTTCCGGGGTATATTTCTTACACCATTCTTCAAACTCATGCTTATTTTTTTCTGCTAGCTTGGTGGCCTCTTCGGAAGGTAGCTTCAAATATTCTTCAAAAGTGTAATCAAAAATGCTTTTTTCAGAATTGTCCTTCATATTTGAATATTGACTAACAGAATAAGCAAAAGATATGCCAAATCGATATACGTTAGTCAATGGCCCAGCATCAACAATCTTTTGGAGGGTCTAGAAGCCCTGTAGGTTTCTTATGTTTAGGTTGGGGAGTGATTGAGTTGGGTGTACCAATGCCATTGGATAGTCTTGAGAATATCAAGCTCTTTAACAAATGTAGTAATATTGCAGAAATGAAATTTAAGATTATTTAAGTTTTTAAAAATATTGGCACAAAAGGTGCTCATTAAATTATTTTAACATAAATAAAACTCTGCCTAACAATTGTAAAGCAGTACAAAAAACTATAACAAAACTATTATATGAAAATCCGTCAAATTGCTGAAAAAACAGCTAAAATAATTGGGTGCACTGCCGTTTTGGCTTTCTTTTCTGCTTTATCGGCAGACAAGGTCGCCGCTGAAGACATCGGTGCTGAAGTCAGTGTTGGATACGACACTGATTATATGTTTAGAGGTGTAAACTTGGGGCAAGATCTATTGTGGAGTGATGTCAATGTTTCTACCTCATTATCAGATGGCCTCGATCTCGGAGTCGGAGCATGGTATGCCAACGTTGCTGATGATGCAGGCAATGATGAGCTTGATATTTATGCAGGACTTTCAACTTCTATGGGTGATATGTCTGTTGATCTAGGAGCAACATATTATTATTATCCTGACCCAACAGCAGGTGATGGCACACTTGAATTTGGTATTGGCTTGGGTACAAGCGCAGGGCCTATTGATCTAAGCCTTGGCCTTTATTACGATATTGATCTAGAGGCTGCCTACTATGAGGTGGGTGCCGCAACGTCTTTTGATTTAACTGATACAATGGCCGTCGATGTAGGTGGTGCTATTGGTAATGCTGACGGCGACACGCTAACAGCTTTGACTTTTACCATTGGTGTACCAATCACATTATCAGATAGCGCATCATTGTCTCCTTATGTTGGTGTCAATATTCCTCTGGATGATTATGAGGACGCGTTTGGCGACGACATTTACAGTGGATTGTCTCTAACTGTTGGGTTCTAATTCTTCGAGAATTGAACGTGTTATATAATTATTAACCCTAACCCATTAAATAATCTTATAAGTTTTATCATATATTTATTACAAATTTTGTTGGTTAATCGGCTCCGAACCATTAATTTGGTTCGGAGCCATTTATTTAGTGTTATCGCTTCTAAAGAAAATATTTTTTTATTTGGTCACTATTTTATTCGAGTTTGCGCCCGATTTTTAATTTTAAATTCATTTTTTCAAAAGTTGGCATGGGGACTGCTTATTGTGTTGTCAGGATTATCATCCAAAAAAACAACATTAAACATTAACGAACTAGTCTTAAACAGAACCCACTAACTAAAAATATATATAAATTAAAATGAAAACAAAAATAATAACAAATCTGTGGAAGTATTTAAGCATTTTTGCTGCGATATCTTTCACTATTGGAGGTATCGCTTCTGCTGAAGAAGCGCCACCGGAAACTCCTTTATGGGATGCCTATGTGAAAACAGTTGCCGAAGAAGGTGAATTTGAGGGAGATGCAGATGCACTCTTTGCAGAAGCACAGGCGCTCATCGAAGCTGAAGTTGATTTAGATCCTGCTGCAGATGCAGCATTTGTATCAGACGTATATCCATCTACCTCAGGTTATGGTACATTCCTTGTGAATAACTTGTGGCTTTTAATTTCGGCCTTTCTCGTGTTTACAATGCACCTAGGATTTTCCACTCTGGAATCTGGACTTACGCAATCAAAAAACACGGTAAATATTTTGTTTAAGAATGTTTTCATCATTGCCGCAGGATTGTTGACATATTACTTTTTCGGATTCAATACGCATTATCCAGGGTTTGAAGAAGGCTCTCTTGGGATATTTTCGTGGGGCGGTATGGCCAGTGTTGCAGAGGGAACCATGATCGCTAACCAGACTGAATTATATGCTGGATACACTTGGTGGACTGATTTTATTTTCCAAGCAATGTTTGCAGCAACAGCAGCTACAATCGTATCTGGGGCTGTCGCAGAGAGAATAAAATTAACTAGCTTCATGATTTATGCTGTTCTTTTGGTTGGTGTACTATATCCAATAGTAGGATCATGGCACTGGGGTGGTGGATTTCTTGGAGATTTCCTAGGGGCTGGTTTCTATGACTTCGCTGGATCAACTGTTGTTCATGCCTTTGGAGGTTTTGCAGCATTAGCCTGTGTTATTATTCTTGGGCCTCGTGCTGGTAAATATTCTAAGGATGGTGGTATCAAGCCAATCCTCGGAAGCAATATGCCCTTGGCCACTATAGGTGTTTTCCTGCTCTGGCTTGGGTGGTTCGGTTTTAATGGTGGATCTGTATTAAATGCGGATGCCAATCTTGTATCCTTTGTATTTGTGACAACTGCCCTTGCTGCCGCAGGTGGAGCACTTGGAGCTATTATCATTTCTTGGTTGTTCTTGAAAAAGCCAGATCTTTCAATGTCTCTTAATGGAATTTTGGCTGGACTAGTTGGTATCACTGCTGGAGCAGACGCGATGAGCATTCCAGCTGCAATACTAGTTGGATTGATTGCGGGTGTTATCGTTGTATTCTCAATTGTTGCACTTGATAAGTTAAAAATTGATGATCCCGTTGGAGCCATCTCAGTTCATGGTACTTGTGGACTTTGGGGTACATGGGCAGTAGCAATTTTTGGAGACGCAAGTCTTGTTACACAAATTGTAGGTAGTTTAATCGTAGCAGGTACAGCATTCGCTTTCTCAGCTATCGTCTTTACTATTCTCAAAGGTACTATAGGTATCAGAGTGGGTGAAGAAACTGAGGCTAAAGGTCTAGATGTTGAGGAGCATGGAGCTCCAGCTTATTGTCAGACAACAGCTGTTCCTGAGCCTGCTGTGGCAACTGTAGAAGCATAATTTGAGATAAATCAAAAAATTCTCCCTTGGGTTCTGGCTCTCGCCAGAACCCGTTAGTAGGGGGTTCAACAGAGACAGGACGGTGAGGTACTATGTATCTCATCGTTCCTGTGTTTTTGGCATTATAATATTTCTGCTTTTAGATTTGCCTTGTAGGGTTCAGCATGTATTGGAAATGCCGGTTAAACAACAATTTTTGCTAATTGATATTAGTAATTCTAACACTAAGATGATTCTGTCCTCAGAGTCTTCGCTGTTGGGTGATGTATTTTCCATTCCCACCTCAGAATTTTGCTCGGATACTTTCAATCATTTACCCTGGGAAATAGACAAAAAAGAATTGAAAGTTGTTATTTCTTCAGTTGTTCCTGAAAAAAATCCATTCATTGAGGGAAGCTTTGGATCCGAAAAAGTACTATATGTATCCAATCAAGTAAAATTAGGTTGCGGTATAGATTATACTAAACCAGAGAGCATTGGAGCCGATAGGTTGGCCAATACTGTTGGTGCTCTTCATTTTATCGGTGCACCAGCTATTGTCGTGGACTTTGGGACCGCTCTCACTTTTGATGTCATTTCCAGAAAAAAGGCATATATAGGAGGCGTAATTGCTCCAGGCTTGGCCGCTATGACAGATTATATGTATGATAATACATCATTACTTCCGAAAATTGATTTAAATGAACCTTTATCGGTTATAGGAAAAACGACCGAAGCCGCTATGCTCTCTGGAGCTGTAATTGGTTACCGAGGCCTTGTGAGGCAAATTTTATCATCATTGATGATAGAGCTAGGGGAATCTAATGTTCCAGTCGTGGCAACTGGGGGATATTCTAAATTGATTTCTAGAGGCATTGAGGAGATTATCGAAGTTAATGAAAAACTTACCTTAGAGGGTCTAAGGATTATTGCTAAACTAAACAATTAATATGAAAACTGATAATCAATCGAAACCCTCTGCAGTAGGAATTGATTTTGGAGGAACTTCAGTAAAGATAGGTTCATTATCAGAGTTGCTTTCAGATCGTAATAGTAAACCAAAAACTCTTAAAACGGCTGACTTTAATACAGTTGATTCTCTTGTTTCTGCAATGGTTAAAGTGGTTAAAGAAAGCATGGACAAGGAAGAAATTGTTACAGTTGGCTGTGGTGTTCCTGGTCTTGTTGATTTCGATAATGGACACATTCATATGTTAACTAATGTTCCGGGTTGGAATGATGTCCCGCTTAAAGAGATTCTTCAATCGGAACTGAATATTCCTGTTTTCGTTGATAATGATGCTAATTGTATGGCTTATGCAGAGTATCGATATGGCGCTGCTAGGGGATGCTCGAACATTGTTGCTTTAACGTTGGGAACCGGTATTGGAGGAGGTTTGATTATCAATGGACAATTATATAGAGGAAGTAAATATGCAGCTGGAGAACTTGGGAATTTTTCAATTGATTATCAAGGTCCTCCCAATGTTTATGGACTGAAGGGGGCCCTTGAGTGTTATATGGGGAATAAACAAATCTGTGAAATTGCCGAAAAAAGCTTCAAAAATACCGAAATTCCTGAAGGTGGTTGGACTCCGGAGAAGGTAACTCATTTAGCCGAACAAGGGAATGCAACAGCGATCCAAATTTGGAATCAAATTGCTGAATGGTTAGCATCAGTGTTGGCAAGCACGGCTTGGCTGTTGAACCCTGATGCATTTGTTATTGGTGGAGGAGTGGCGAGTGCAGGTCGTTTCCTTTTTGATCCATTAAAGGAAAAAATAAAGAACCAAGTTTCTGAAGTTATCTCTGAGGATCTTAAAATAATACCAGCCTATTTTGGCAATGAATCAGGTATCATAGGAAGCTCAGCTCAGGCTTTGGATAATTGGAAAAAAGAAAGTTAACTGAAATCTCATTAATGAGAAATTTAGTGTTTTTTTGCGAGCAGTTTCTTTTGATATTTACTCTGAACTATATCGATCAACACTAAAATGGATATGACGAAATAAAATGTAGTTTTTGTCATTGGAGTAATTTCGTTACCAAAGAATTTCAAATGAGCTTTATGAGCACCTTCTGAAATTAACATTATTCCGACTATGAAAAGGATAAATAATCCTAGAATTTCNTANAGTCTATTTTTCTGCAAAAATTCAGAAACTTTATCTGCAAGTACAATCATTAAAATTCCGCTTATTATAATAGCCGTTGCCATTATCCACATTATGTATTCGGTTTTACCAGTAGGAATACCTGATTCATTTAGTACTGGTTGCTGAGCCAACGCCATAGCACTTAGAATTGAATCGAATGAAAAAACTAAATTCATTAATACAATTGTGCTAATAACTAGAGCAGCNGATTTTGATTTATTGGAGTCTGAATTTCCGTGGAGGTCNTCAGTGCNTATNAGATGAAAAATTTCTTTAACTGCGGTATAAAGAATAAAAATACCTCCAAGTAAGACAATAACACTTTCAAGATTTAAGCTTCCCTCAATAATCCCTTCTTGTTTGAAAGTTAAGAACGGTTTTGTAAATGCCGATATAATACTNGTCAAAAGGACAAGTAAAACGAGTCGTGCGCCTACAGCAATACCNATTCCGAGTTTTCGGACATAAGCTTGTTTTTCTTTTGGAGCTCTTTTGGATTCGATTGAGATATATAAAAGGTTATCAAAGCCCAGTACCGCTTGTAGAAGCAACAGCATGAAAAGTGTGAAAAGTTGTTCTAATATCATTGAGTTAGGATAAATAATTTAAGATTTTTTTTTTAAAATCAAGAATCTTTATTTTTAACCTTCTCCCATGCTTTTTCCATGCACTCAATATCAGCTTCTATGACATTTGTACCTTGTTTTTCGAGAATTTTTTCTACCTCATTGAATCGGTTAATAAATTTTTGATTTGCCGCTGCCAGTAAAGATTCCGAATCCATGCCGATTTTTCTTGTAAGGTTAGTTACCGCAAATAAAAGATCACCGATNTCTTCTGCTAGNTTTTCGTTTTGCTGATTGGCACCGCTCTCATTTATAGCCTCTTCGACCTCATCAATCTCTTCCCTGATCTTAGGGATAACACTCCTTGCTTCTGGCCAATCAAAACCGACCTTTTCAACTTTTTTTTGTATTTCGTGCGCTTTAATTAGAGAAGGTAAACCATTAGTTACCCCATCCAAAATATACTTTTTTTGGTTCCCTTTTTCTGATCTCTTAATCTCTTCCCACTTGTTCAATACAGATTCAGTATCATTCAGTTGATCATCACCAAAAACGTGAGGATGCCTTCTGATTAATTTATCAGAAATTGCGATTGCGACATCCTCTAAGAAAAAATCATCTGACTCGGATGCAATTTCACTTTGCATCACAACTTGTAAAAGTAAGTCACCAAGTTCTTCTATTACATTATTCTTATTTCCAGATCGAATCGCATCAGCGGCCTCATAGGCTTCTTCTAAAATGTTAGGAATTAAACTTTTTTGTGTTTGTTCAATGTCCCATGGGCAACCTCCTGGACCCCTTAAAATTCGAACAATAGCTCTTAGTCTATCTATAGGCTCCAATGAATCATCGGGAGGCTCGGGCATTATTTCTTAATATTATTAATTTGAATTAAGACTTCATTTTTTCTCAAAAAAACAGGTATCCATGGTGGATCATAGTATGCAAATATTGGCTTAGCATTCTTAGAAATGCTAAAACCTGCATCTTGAATTTTTTTAATTAATTTCTTTGCAGCTTCGTTTTCTCTTGAGGATTTACCTCGAAATCGCATAGCTGCAAATTTTGTTGGATTCATTTTGTTAATATACAGCGCATCAGACTTAGGTGTGGGCGCACCTTTTGCGGCAACCTTTTGTGGTAAAACAAAACTCATTTCCCCCTCGTTACCATCTACACCCATAAATACCGGTGTCGTCATTGCTATTTTCTCCGACCTACTATTTGATTTGTCNATATATTTAAACAGCCTCATGAATCGGGAATCACGTTCTTTAGTGGTTTTAGACTTTTCTTTTTTGGTGCTCACAACTGTCATCGCTGAGTAATTGCGAATTTCAAATCCTGAGGGGTGTTTTTTCGATTTGAATTCAGGAGATTCATATCCTCCTCTCGTGAGCTTGATACCTGCAAATCCAAGAGCAGAACCAGCTAAAAGAATACAGACAATACTAAGAAATATTTTTTTATTCATTATATTTATTATTATTTTACATTTTTCTCGTTCATTTAAAATAGCGAGCTTGCTTTAAATTAAAATATGAGCATTTTTTATTGATTATGGGAAGAGCATTCGAGTATCGCCGTGCATCAAAAGAAAAACGCTGGGATAAAATGTCCAAGGTTTTTCCTAAGCTTGCAAGATCTATTACTATTGCCGCAAAGTCTGGTGGGTCTGATCCTGAATCTAATAGTGCTCTTCGGACAGCTATTAGCAATGCCAAAGCTGAAAATATGCCTAAAGATAATATCGATAAGGCAATAAAACGAGCTGCTGGCGGTGATGCGGCCAATTTTAGTGAGGTTAATTATGAAGCTAAAGGGCCTCATGGTTCTTTGCTTTTTATTGAAACGGCTACCGATAATACAAATAGGACAGTCGCCAATTTAAAAATGATTCTTAACAAAAATGNTGGTGAAATGGTACAAACTGGATCCCTTGAATTTATGTTTTCAAGAAAGACAGTTATCCAGTTTCCCATAACAGAAGAGATGAATATGGATGAGATCGAACTTGATTTGATAGATCATGGTTTNGAAGAGTTATCCATTAATGAGAATACTGCTTACTTGGAGGGTGAATTTACTGCTTTTGGAACTCTNACAGCCGCTGTGGATAAACTCGGTATTGAAAATGTGAAAGCTAAACTTCAAAGAATACCCACTTCTCCTATCGAGGTAAANGATCAAGAGATTGAAGATGTGGAATCGTTAATTGATAAAGTAGAGGACGATGATGACGTCCAGTCGGTTTTTACTAATATTGCCTAATTAATCATCATCGATAATTTCAGCTTCTATAATTGAAGGGCCGGTTTCGTTATGAGTCTTCTTCTTTGGACTGTTCACACCCGCATAACGAAACAAGATTTTTGCTTTAATGTAGGTTAATAATAATTTTCTGTAGTTTGATCTTAGTCCTGGCAGCAGAAGAGAAAACCCAACAATATCTGTTAAAAATCCAGGAGTTAATAAGAGAGCTCCAGCAATAATAATCATTACCCCGTCCATAACNTCCTTGTGCGGTAATTTACCACTTTTTATTGCNGCTTGTCCGTTTCTAATGGCTTGTGTTCCTTGAACTTTTGTGAGCTTCGCCCCGATGAATGCGGTAATGATGATGATTAAAATTGTAATTGCAGGTCCTATGATTTTGCCAATTTTGAACATTACAAAAAGTTCAATGATCGGTATTAGAAGAAATAGTGCTAGAAGTTTAATAAACATCAATGCATTCAATAATTATTTTATAGCGTTTTGAATCGATGCTTTTAATTCACGAACTTTTTCAGGATTTTTAATGGCTAGATTATCAGTCTCNCCAATATCTAATTCTAAGTTATAGAGTTCCATCTTTTTTCCTAATCCTGGTATCACACCCTTCCACATGCCTTTTCTTATAGCCACTTTATTTGAAAATTTCCAAAAAAGGAATTCGTGTTCTTTTTGATTAGAATACTTTCCTTTAAGTGCTTCTACGAAAGATATTCCATCAACGTCATTAGGGATGCTTACATGAGCCAGATCGCATGCTGTCGGCAACCAATCCCAAAATGCCAATGGTTTTGAATATGAGGTACCACCTTTTATGGTACCAGGCCAGTATGCTATTGCGGGCACTCTTATACCACCCTCATAGAGATCACGCTTAAAACCTCTTAATGGGCCATTAGAATTAAAGGTTTCATGTTTGTGTCCACCTTCGGAGTGTGGCCCGTTGTCAGATGTGAAAAAAACGAAAGTCTTTTTATTTAATTGAAGTTCTTCAAGAAGTTCAAGAATCCTTCCAACATCGCGATCCATTCTCGAAATCATGGCCGCGGCTCCTTTTTTNACAGAGGACCACTTTTTATTGTTATATATACCATAATCAGGGACCTCCATTCCGTCTCCAGTAGCTCTGCCTCCCTCATTGTTTGCGTGAGGAATAGTCCAGTGNACNTGAAGCAGGAAGGTTTTTTTCTGGTTCTTTTTTATAAAGTTTAATGCTTCTGATGTAATAACGTCGTGAGAATAGGTAGTCCTTTTTTTTGAGACTCTTTTTCTATCCAANGGGGAATTAGTTAAAATATTACCATCAAGGGGTACCTTCTCTTTGTTTCTCCAAAGGTAAGGTGGGTAATAGTTATGGGCTTGGCCTTGATCTAAGTATCCGAACCAATAATCAAAACCATTGTGATTTGGATGTCCAGTCGTCTTAATACCCCCCATCGCCCATTTTCCAACTCCTCCGGTTGTGTAGTTTGCTTTCTTTAGAAGTTCGGCAGCTGTAATGTCCTCAGGTTTGAAAATATAGTTCGCATTTGATGATATGGGAGTATGTCCCATATGTTTTCCTGTCCAGAGTGATAATCTAGAGGGCCTGCATACAGTNTTACCAGAATAGTAGTCGGTAAGTCGCATGCCCTTCTTGGCCATCATATCCAAGTAAGGTGTTTTGATAGTTTGCTGACCATAACAGCCAAGATCACCATAACCTAAATCATCCACCATGATGTGTATTATGTTTGGTGACTCTGCATTAACACGTCCTAGAAAAGTTAAACCAAGAACAAAGTTCCAAAAAACTAAAAGGACAATTTTGTTAAAATTAAACATTTTCAATTTATTCTTAATGTTACGTTTTTGTTGCACATTGCAGAGCGCCCATGTCGCATCAGAGCGTATTATCATTGATGATGGTACATGATATCAAACCTAAACCAAACAAAGTTGGTTTTTTTGGAAAACTTGATGATTCTTTGAGTGAAAANTTATTTAAAATTGGAAATTTAGTAATTAAAAAAAAGGGTGATTACTTATCAGTACAAGGACAGCCTCACACTAATATGACCTTGATAATTAATGGGCAAGTGAGTGTGAAAATTAGTGCTAATGGTGAAAGTTTGAAGGTTGCAAAACTTGGACCAGGTGATGTGGTTGGAGAAATGAGCATTATTGATCCCAAAAAAGCCAGTGCCACTGTTCGGGTTATTTCACAGGATGCCGAAATATGGCAAATCACTGGGTCTGAGTTTAATAATTTTCTGAATAATGATCAAGTTGCGGGGTTTTACATCATGAAAGAATTGGCCAAAGGACTTTGCAAACGATTGCGGACTTACAATGAAAGAATGTTACACAGCATGTTTGATGATCGGTCTCGATATCTTGATCAGGATTATTAGAAAATTGAGATAGATAACTCCCCAGATCTATCGATTTTAGTTGTACGTTGTAATANNTGGCAATAATTATCCTACTGAGTATAAATTTTTACTNTCTTTGTANGATTTTTCCAAAATATATTGATATTTACCCCAATCAGTTCTTAGTAAACACTTGTCCACTTCAAAATTACAAAATCTCCCCAAAGGCTCAATCTCATCGTCCCACGCAAAACATGAGGACAAGCCATCCGCTACTGAAATTTCCAATTGGAAGAAAATTGTTTCTGAATTTGAGAAACCTTCATTGTTCAAATCACTCTGGCAATTAATTACAACGCTTGGGTTGTATTTACTGACATGGACAATGATATACCTCAACTACACTAANAGTGGACCTTGGTATTTATACATTCCACTCATTCTGGTTGGGGCTGGTTTAACAGTTAGAATTTTTATTATTTTTCATGATTGTGGACATCAGTCATTTTTTAAAAAGCAAAAGTATAACAAGTTTTTTGGATTTATTACTGGTACCCTAGCCTTTACTCCCTTTAAACATTGGACCTGGGAGCATAACATTCACCATGCTACAGTTGGTGATATTGATCGGAGAGGTATTGGAGATGTCTGGACATTGATGGTCGACGAGTATCTAGAGTTACCCAAACTAAAAAGATTAAGTTATAGAATATGGAGACACCCATTATTTTTATTTGGTTTTGCACCAGTCTATGTATTTCTAATAAGGGAAAGGATCCCTTCGCCGGGAGCAAAGCCTGGGAATCGTAAGGCTGTCATACATACAAACATTGCCATTCTATTATTGATGTCTCTGGGATGTTTGATTTTCGGATCATTTATCTTTTTACTGTTCCAGCTCTTTATAATTTCTATTGCTGCAAGTGCAGGAGTTTGGCTATTTTACGTTCAACATCAATTCGAAGGTGTTTATTGGGAGCGCCATGAACACTGGGAGTATACCTCAGCTGCTCTTGATGGTAGCTCATTTTATCAATTACCAAAAGTCCTTCAATGGTTTTCAGGAAACATTGGCTATCATCATCTGCATCATTTGAGTACAAAAATACCTAACTATCATTTGGAAGCATGTCACAATTCGCACCCTGCTTTTGCAGAAGTAACAAAATTAACGCTTCTCAGTAGTTTTAGATGTATGAATTTTCGACTCTGGGATGAGACAGAAAAGGCTTTGATAACTTGGAAGCAGTTTAAAAGAATTAGAGATGATCGAGAAGCGGCTTTATCAGCGGCTTAAACTTCATTCTTTGTGTTTATTCTCTTGAATCAACACGAATGGTGTAACAATCAAAGCCGTAAATGAAGTTTTTGATTCCATCCANTATTGTGCGTGTTGTTCTCCTGGTTTAATAAGATCACCCGAACCTAGCCAAAGACTAACCTGATCCTTGTTATCTTCACTGATGACTTTAGCAACTTTTTTGATGTCTAGTTTTTCATCTACATAGACAAGCGCTCCGTTTTGAAAATGTTTTTCTAGGTATTTCCAATAAACAGTTCCTGTATACTTCTCGATTTGATCATCGTCGTTGATATTTGAATCTTGGACTATTTTATAATTTAATGATTTAGGGTTACCTTCCATTTTTATATATTATTATAAATTCTAATTATCTAAGAACTTGAAGTTTTGTTAAAAGGCATTTGTTTATGNTTGTGGAGCATGAAAATCATTTTTTTATGATCATTGGACNAATGCTTTTTTGTGTTTTGGGAGTTATAACAACTAAAGCAGAACTCATTATTCCAGATGTTGAAGATCCTGCTTTAGGGTTGCCATCTATTGAATTACCCGAACCTTTATTGTTTAATCNTAAAGTCATTAAGTTAGGGGAAAAATTGTTTTTTGATCCATTCCTTTCCAGAGATGGTACTATTTCATGTGCGACTTGTCATGTTCCTGATCAAGGTTTTGCAGAGAACGGTAAGCCTTTTTCCACTGGAATTGATGGTAAAAAAGGATTGAGGAATGCGCCTACACTTTTGAACATAGCTTATGCTCAATCAATGTTTGTTGATGGAAGATCAGATACACTAGAAGAACAGGCATGGCAGCCGATTCTTGCTCATGATGAAATGGGTAATTCCAGTGTCAATTCAGTTTTAAAAAAATTAAAAAATACAAAAGAATACCCAAGGCTATTTGGTCAATTTTTTCCAGAAGGCGGGCTTAACAAAAAAAATCTAGCTGTTGCGCTCTCTTCTTTTCAAAGAACTCTTGTTTCTGGTAATTCCGACTATGATAGATGGTATTATGAAGGAGAAGACAATGCGATGAATGAAACTGCCCAAAGAGGATACCAATTATTTGCTGGTCAAGCTCAATGCTGGCAATGTCATTCTATTGCGGGTCCAGGAGTGCTTTTCAGTGATAATCTTTTTCACAACACTGGTGTAAGCCATAGAAGCAAATCAAAAGGATTGGCTGAGGACCTTGGAAGGTACGAATTTACTAAATTAGAATATGATAAAAGATCATTTAAAACGCCTACTTTGAGGGATGTTGCTAAAACGTCACCATATATGCATGATGGGTCATTGAGAACACTTGAAGATGTGGTTCGGTTTTACAATGATGGAGGAAGTGATGATCCCTTGCTTTCGCCTATTATTGGAACATTAAATTTATCTGAGGAAGACATTAAAGATTTAGTTGAATTTTTAAAATCACTTAGTGGTGATTATAATTATGATAGAGTAAAATCTGATAAATTATAATCGATCTAAATTTTTTGGCATATCTCATAATATGGAGTTTTTAAAGAATAATATAGACTGGGTTATCGCTTTCGGATCTGGGTTCCTCTGTGCATCTATAATATGGATATTTTTAATTACGATTAGATTGTGGTCTGACATTANAAAGACAAACAAAGAATATTTGATAAATGATTCCAATAATGATCAGGATGAAAAACTTTCAACTGCACTGGGTTTAATAGAGAATGCTCAGGATTCAATAAGACTTAACAAACAACTGAACCCGGAATGGTTTGCATCCCTATATAAAGAAATTCCACCTTTNGTTGAAAAAATTGCAGGCGTCTATTATCCGGATAGCCCTGAGCCATTGAAGGCACCAAAACTTGGTGAATTTACTCGAGCAGTTGAACTTGCTGCGACAGATATAGCCGATTTTTTGCAGAAGAAAAGAATTGGAAGGTTAATTGATTTTAGTGCAGGTGCGGCCATTAGAACCTATAAAAAAGGAAAAGGAGTTTCAGAAAATCCTATCTTTAAAGCTTGCTCTCCAATATATAAAAAGATTCGACCAATTGTTCAGCTAGTGAGATATAGATCACCCCTGACATGGGCTGGATTAGCGGCTTCGAACGCTGCCGCTAGGGTCATTCAGCCATCTATTTTAGGCATTGTAGGTAAAAGAGCGATTCAGCTTTATAGCGGTCAATTGAATAGTCGTTCTGATCAATCTGATCAGGATTTAGTTTAGTTTACTAAACTATGGCAAAATGAATAAAATATAATAATTATGGAATTTGCATATTTTGCAAATNTAGGGATATTTTATTCATGGAAGATATGATTATTATTGCCCAAAAAAGTATATTAAAGGCAATACTTACAGTAATTTTTCCATTNTTCNTCTTTTCTGGGTGCACAACTAATGAGGTAGAAATCACTGAATCGAGTAGAAGTTTCGGAAGCATTCCTCAAAATAGAAATATCCTAATATCGCATAACCCGTTTACTGCAGCTCCTCATATCATTAACGTCTCTTCGTATGACCCAAAAGAAAAACAACGCTCTGGGTCATATTACAATGAATTTGATGTTCGAGCATTGAGACGAAACGGAGCTCTTGGTCTTATAGCAAGATGTGGCAAAGGGAGAAAGCTGGATGAGGAATGTGCATCTTTTCTCGCAGCAGGCGAAAAGCAAAGAATGCTTTTAGGTGCTTATTATTTTGTTCTCAAGGGGGTGGATCCAACATGGCAAGCTGATAAATTTGTTAACCAGATTAAAAAGATAAAATTAACTAAAAAATTACAAACACCTGAAATTCTTTTAGTAGGAGATTTTGATTCTAAATCATCGGTATCTGACATTATAAAATTTATAAATCAAATTGAGCAACGTACCGGCCAATTGCCAATGATTTATTTAGAGAATAGTGATCATCTCAGGAGAGTCTTGAGTGGAGCATCGCGGAGTCAAAAGCAGAGGATTGCTCAATGCCCTTACTGGATTGCTTTATACTCTTCTGATAGAAAGGAGATGGAAACTCCAAATCGTTTAATGTCTAAATATGGTATATGGAATCAATGGTCTTTATGGCAATATTCGGGAGTTTATTGGAATAAAAGAAAATCGATGTCTGTTATTCATAACTATAGCTTTGGTAAATATAGATCTCCCAAATATTATGGAGATATGAGTTGTCCACTCGAGAGAAATATTTTTAACGGAACTGTGGATCAACTTTATAGTTTTTGGGGTAAACAATCCTGGAAGTGGTAATTGAAAAGTAGTCGATCAATTCGACCTATTCGCTATTTCTGAAAGCCCACAATTTTTTATGCCCTCTAAAATAGATAGTGTTGGAGTCTATTGCTGGAGTGACAAATACGGATTCTCCAATTTCGTAACTATGAATTTGTTCAAATTTTCTACCTGGTTTTATTGTCGATACCTGCCCTCTATTAGAGACTAGAAAGATGTGACCATTGGCTGTAATTGGTGAGGCGCTGTACTGACCTGATCCAGTGACTCTTTCGCGATAAAGTTGTTCTCCGGTCTCAGAATCAATTGCTGCTAATATGCCCCCNTTCCTCACTAAATANACAATGTCCCTGTAAAATAGAGGGGATGGAATTTCAGGAATACTTTTATTTAACTCCCAGCTTACATGGGTTTTTTCTATATTTCCTTCCCCCCCGGGTTTAATGGCCAAGAGAATAGGTCTTCCACGGCGAAAAGACATATGATTAATAAATTCTTCTTTAGTCCATGCNTTATCCCCATTTTTATCAACCCATCTCAAAATTCCGTTAATTCTTTCTTCTTTCCTTTNTTGATTATCTGGCATTGGAATACCAAAACCAGGATGACCGAGCGGTAATTCGGGGCGCAATGGGTAGGTGAAATTATCAGTCATCTCATCTCTACTTATTTTACCATCATTGTTTTTATCAAATTTAATTAAGGCTTTCCAAAATGGAGCTGGGTCAATTTGCTTGTCAGGAACGCCACCTAATTGTGCTGAGGATACAAAAACGTGATTGTTACCTACAACAGGGATAGCTATAGTTTCTCTNGAGAATCCTCCCGCATACCAATTTTCAGAACCGGTTTCAGGATTATAGCTTCGAACTTTCTCATTTCCTAATACTATGAGCTCTGAAACCTTATCATGTTTCCATATAATTGGGCTAGACCATCCACTTCGATGATGCGGTCTTTCTGCAGACCAAATGATTTCACCATTAGACTTATTGAGTGCGATAATTTTTGATTGGCTTAAACGACTTTTTTCAATATTGGCATCATTGTCGACTACTAGAATAACTTTGTTTTTGTATACCAAAGGAGAAGTAGACATCCCATATANGCTCTTGGGAGTTAAAATGGATTTAGACCACTTTTCTATTCCATTGTGATCATAACAAATGAGACCGTATGAGCCAAAATATACGTATACGTGATCCTTATCTACGTATGGAGTCGACGAGGCTGGGCTGCTTGTTTTATGTACTTTTTCGATCTCACATTTAGGCGCAGCTGTTTTCCATTCTAAATTGCCATTTGTGGAATTAATACAAATTGTGACTAATCTATCCTTTTCAACTGCAGTTAAAAAAATTTTATCGCTATAGATAACAGGGGATGATAATCCCTCTGGAATAGTTGATGACCAAGCGATATGCTTTTTTGAAATATTGATTGGGGGTATAAATTTTTTGTTAGCGATACCNGAGCCATTAGGTCCTCTAAATTGATTCCAATTATCAGTGGCCTTTAATGCGAGTTGTAAAAAANTACACAAAAATATGTAATTTAAAAAAATTGTCACTAGATGAACATTCATTGGGTCTAATTATAGGCTTATTAGAATACGCATTCTAAAACTATTTTTTGAATTTTATTTTATGAAAAGTGCAAACCCATTGGCTTTTATTTTCTCTTTTGTAGTTCCTAATGAGCCAATCTTTAAGTGCATGTTATAAGGAATACTTGGCATCTTTTGAGATTGAGGTGAGGAATTAAAAACGGCTAAACATTCGTTCTCCNTGTATTTTCTNGTAAACGCAAATATTTGATTGTCGTTGTCAGTTACCAGTATTTTGAAATTACCCCTTCTGANTGAAGGGTTGTTTTTTCTAATTGAACATAATTTTTTTATAAAATTAAAACGATNCTTATCCTGAGAAACTTTGAATCCATTATGCCTTTTAGGGGCAAAAGGCAGTTCGTATTCAGGATCGTAAATAATGTCATCCCAAATCATTGGTTTTCTACAATCCGGATCATCGGCTCCCCACATACCCACTTCATCACCATAATAAACATATGGAGCACCTGGAGATAAGAACTGAAAAGCTAATATTTGATCTAATTGTGAATGCTTTTCTATTGCCAAAGGAGCAACGGAATAATTTTTATTCGATTTTAAATTTGCCCCGTGGTCGAGTCGATGGNGAGGATTTTGAACCATTGAGGCTAACCTTTGAGTGTCATGACTATTTAGCAAATTTTGTAACCCTAGTGAAACATCATATCCATAATCATTATGAATTTTTGTTATTTCTTTTGCGAACTCCGCTGCATTTAAGGGATTTACTGGTTGAATGAAATATTGATAACAACTGTCGGCAAATCTGTAATTCATAACACCGTCGAATACATCGCCACCCTTTATCCACTTAGCAGCATTTTTGAGCTTATTATTCTTATAATCTTCCCACCAAATTTCACCCGTTATGTAAGCCTCTGGATTAATATCTTTGACCCATTGTCTAAATTCTTTCCAGAATTTAATTGGAACTTCTGCGGCAACGTCAAGTCTCCACCCGTCAATTCCATCCTCCGGATTTCCGTCATTATTAGGATCCATCCAACGCTGAACCACTGCATGAAAATATGATTTTAAATCTTTTGGATAATCATCATTAGTCTTTTTGAANTCTGGTAGCCCCATGAAGCCTGACCAACCTTCGCACTCAAACTCATTTTCTGCAGTGTAGGGGTCGTCCCATTTTTTTACTGTAAACCAATTAGCATAGGGACTTGAAAGTCCATTTTTACGGACATCATTTAGTGCCCAAAAGTTGAGTCCAACATGATTAAAAACACCATCAATAATTATCTTCATACCTCTTGAATGACACTCTTTAATTAACTCCAAAAATAACTTATCGGCAGATGTCCATTTCCATTCTTCAGGAGAAGCAGGGTTTTCATTATTCCATATTGATAAATCCAGTTCGGGGTTTGGACCGAAATTATTATCAATGTGATGTAATAGTGTGGCTCCGTATTTNTGNAGAGAGGGAGACTCNAAAANAGGATTAAGATATAATGCATTTACNCCTAAGTCCTCNAGGTAATCAAGTTTATCTATTATTCCTTGAATGTCTCCTCCGTACCTTCTTCTTTGTGCNANGTAATAAAAATCTTTTCCGGTCTTTAGTTCCCATTTTTGCATCTTGTACCAGTCTGATCCCCAGGGGCTTATTTGCCATTCTTCTAATGGTTCAAAAGGCCATGTGCCGTTTAGTGTTTCAATGGTCGGGTCATTAGATATATCGCCATTTCTGAATCGCTCTGGAAAAATTTGGTACCATATTGCATCTTTAGACCATTCAGGTGATCCGTTTGATGTATTCACTATAATAAAAGTGAATAATATAAGAGATAGACCTTTTATTTTAACCATCTTAAAAAATAATTGTTCTTTATCGTGAATCTAGCTGATTGTTTCAATTTAATTAGAAATATCACACTACTCTGTCCACAAGATTTCTTATTTTATGTTTACACCAGAATTAGGACATTTTAATAATTTATTAATNTTGGAGGAAAATGATTTAGGCTTAATCCTGGATGGAGGTGATAACTTTGGAAATATCCTTCTCCCAAAAAGATACATTCCAGANTCTCATAAAGTTGGTGAAAGAATCAAAATCTTTTTATATTTAGATTCAGACGACAGGCCGATCGCTACTACAGAATCACCTAAAGCCGTTGCCGGTGAATTTGCATACTTAAAAGTCATTGATTCAACAAGAGCAGGTTCATTTCTTGACTGGGGATTACCTAAGGATTTAATGTTACCTTTTGGTGAGCAACCAAAAAGATCACGGGTGGGGGATTTTGTTGTTGTTTATATATATTTGGATGAGGTCAGTGGTCGACTTGTGGCATCAGCAAAATTGAAGAAATTTCTGTCTGAAAAACCGCCCTCTAATTATGGACCCGGCATGGAAGTCGACATTATGGCTGTAGAAAAAACAGATATTGGTGTTCGGTCTATTGTTAATGATAAATACTGGGGTTTTCTAAAAGGAGAAATAATTGAAAATAGCTTTGAATTTGGTAAAAAAATCAAGGGCTATATTAGTAGAATTACTGAGGAAAATTTCCTCGATTTAAGTTTGCAGCCNCCAGGTTATAAAAAAGTTTCTGGTGCCGCTGAAAAGTTACTTAATTTTTTGAGTTTATCAGAGGGTGGTTTTTTGCCGATTCATGACAAAAGCTCACCAGAAGACGTAAGAAAAATTACAGGAATGAGTAAAAAAGTTTTTAAGCAAGCCGTGGGAAAGNTGTACAAAGAAAAAAAGATTAATATTCAAGATGGAGGAATATCACTTATCTAAATCTCTTTTTGATAAAAAAAAATTAAAAGTATTTCTAATGCTCATGATGCAATCATTAATTCCTTTTGAGGTGGAGCAAATTTGGTTAGGTCAACTCCAACAACAGCTTTCTGATATTCCTCCAAAGTTGGAATTCTTCCTAAAATCGCAGACAGAACAACGACTGGAGTAGAGGATAATAGCGACTCTCCTTTTTTTCGTTCAGAGTCTTCAACAACCCTTCCTTGGAATAATCGAGTCGAGGTTGCCATTACTGTATCGCCTTTAGCAGCCTTCTCTTGATTGCCCATACATAAATTACAACCTGGTCGTTCGAGATACATCATATTCTCGTATTCTGTACGAGCAGAACTCTTTGGATTCGNATCATCAAATTCAAAACCTGAGTATTTTTGTAAAATATCCCAATCACCCTCCTCTTTTAGTTCATCGATAATGTTATAGGTTGGTGCGGCGACCACAAGCGGCGCATTAAATACAACTTTTCCGTTCAGTGCTTCAAGATTCTTAAGCATTTGAGCGACTATTTTCAAATCGCCCTTATGAACCATGCAGGAACCTACGAATCCAAGATCAACNTTTTTGATCCCCTCATAATATGAAAGTGCTCTGATGGTATCATGTGTNTATCTTTTAGCAATGTCCTCATTATGGACATCCGGATCGGCAATCATTGGTTCGATGATTTGGTCCAGATCTACAACGAATTCGGCGCTGTACTTTGCATCAGAATCTGGCATTAAAGCTGGTTTTTCTCCAGAGCGTATTTCTGAAATCCTCCGATCAGCACTTTCAATTAAACCTTGAAGAACCTTTTCATCGTTATCCATCCCCTTGTCGATCATTATTTGAATTCGACTTTTTGCAATTTCTAATGATTCAATAAGAGTTTCATCCTGAGAAATGCATATTGAAGCTTTTGCCTTCATCTCAGCGGTCCAATCAGTAAAAGTGAATGCCTTGTCAGCCGGTAAAGTTCCAATATGAACTTCGATTATTCTACCTTGAAAAACATTTTCACCGAATTCATCGAGCATTTGATCTTGAGTGGCATGAACCACGTCACGAAAATCCATATAAGGTTTTAGATCTCCTTTGAATGTGACTTTTACTGATTCAGGAATTGGCATAGATGCCTCTCCAGTTGCAAGGGCAAGAGCGACAGTACCCGAGTCGGCTCCAAAAGCCACCCCTTTGGACATTCTTGTATGCGAATCTCCACCAATTATAATAGCCCATTCGTCAACGGTAAGATCATTCAGAACTTTGTGTATGACGTCAGTCATGGAGTGGTATTCACCCTCAGGATCTCTAGCGGTAATGAGTCCAAATTCATTCATAAACTTCATGAGTTTAGGAATATTCGTTTGGGCTTTCTTGTCCCAAACTGAGGCAGTATGGCAACCAGATTGATAGGCGGCATCAACAATAGGAGAAATGGTTGTTGCTGCCATAGATTCCAATTCCTGAGACGTCATTAGTCCAGTGGTGTCTTGTGACCCAACAATATTTACTTCAACTCTTACATCAGAACCGGCATGGAGAATGACCCCATCAGTTATTCCAACCGCATTTCTGTTAAAGATTTTTTCTACAGCAGTAAGACCTTGGTCTTCGTGAGAAATTTCCTTTGATTGAGCAAATACAGATTTTAATTTTTTACCCAGTACTTTAGTTGCAAAACTTTGTAACTTTTTTCCAAAGACAATGGCATAAGAACCTCCAGCTTTAATGAATTCGACTTTTTGAGGAGTCAGGGAGGATGAGATATCTACAAGTTCAGTATCCCCATTATACAATTTTTTATTTTTTGTATTGATCGTAAGAATGGTTCCTGTATCCACGGAGTAAGTTTGTTCAAGAATGGGCTCACCGTCATCGTCAAGGATTACATTTCCCTCCTCATCAAGTTTTTTAATCCAGTTCTTTAGATCAATACCTATGCCACCAGTGACACTGACCGTTGTGAGAAATATTGGTGATATGCCATTAGTTCCAGCGACGATTGGAAAAATGTTTACAAAGGGAACGTAAGGGCTCGCTTGTTTGCCTGTCCATAAGGCAACATTATTTACGCCCGACATTCTTGATGAGCCAACGCCCATTGTCCCTTTTTCTGCAATTAACATTACACTCTTGTCAGGGTGTAATTTTTGGAGTGCCTTAATTTCATTCTGAGCACTCTCAGAGATCATACATTTTCCGTGTAGTTCACGGTCAGACCTTGAGTGTGCTTGGTTGCCTGGGGAAAGTAAGTCTGTAGAAATGTCGCCCTCTCCTGCAATGAAAGTGACAATTTCAATTTTTTCCTCCACCTCAGGAAGTTTTGTGAAAAACTCAGCATCGGCATAACTTTCTAAAATTTCTTTGGCGATTTCGTTGTTCTCATCATAAGCATCTTTCAGTTTTTCCATATCCGCTTCATATAAGAAAACTTGTGTCTTAAGTACTTCAGCGGCTGCTTTCGCTATTGAAATCTGATCCCCTAGCGCCAGATTTAGCAGGACCTCTACCGAGGGGCCGCCTTTCATGTGGGATAATAATTCGAATGCAAATTTTGGTGAAATTTCTTCGACTGATACCTTTTCAAGAATAATTTCTTCCAAGAAATTAGCTTTCTCTTTGGCGGCATCAGTTGTTCCAGGCAGAGTATTGTAGATTAAAAAATCAAGAGATTGTTCCCTGTGTTCATTATCAGGATCTTTTATTTGGGAAATGATTTCTGCGATAAGTTCACTGCCATCAATAGGCTTTGGATTTAAAGCTTGAGTCTTTCTTTCCTCAATCTCTTCAATGTATTCAGAATAGTGACTCATCTTAGAATAATAGATTAAGGTTAATGGATAAGTGAAATGGCAGTGATATGTATCGTTTTGAGATGGCTATGTTATGAATTGTCAATATGTAGCGAATTATAGGATTTAAAGACAGTCTATATATTAGTTATTAATGAGAGATCAGCAAGCTTGATAAAAGTAATTTTGTTGTAATTTCTAAGAATAATTATGAATCTGGTCGAGTTTTCTTGTGCTTGTTATTACAGCATTCTATTTTTTTTTGTGTTACAAGTTCGAGAGTTGAGATTTTTAGACTGGAATTCAATGAGTTTCACCGTGCATTCTGGTCAATGCTTGGGTTTATCAGGTCAATCNGGTTCTGGTAANACANTGCTCTTAAGAGCGATTGCTGATCTAGATCNAAATCATGGAGAGGTTTCAATTAGGAATAAAAAAAGATCCAGTTTTTCAGGACCCAATTGGCGAAAAAAAATTGGATATTTGCCAGCCGAGTCTAAATGGTGGCACTCATTGGTGGGTCAACATTTTGATAATGCTGAAAATTTTTCTCCAGAAGAATTTGGATTTTCTGATGCGTCAATTATTGAAAGTGAAGTTGATAAGTTGTCATCTGGTGAAAAACAGAGATTAGCTCTTGCTCGGCTCTTATCAGGTTTACCTGAGGTTCTGCTGTTAGATGAGCCGACAGCTAATTTAGACCCTCATAATACCAATTTAATTGAGGGACTTATTAATGACTATCGCAATACACATGGAGCAGCTGTGATTTGGGTTGCTCATAATGAATCCCAATTAGTACGGGTGTCTGAAACCAGATTATTAATGAAAAACAAATCTCTACTAAGTTATGAAAACTAATTCTGAGGAGATAATTACACTCTCGAATGACAGAATTATTTTGGCGGGATTGTTTATTTTGGTTCTTGGATTTTTCACATGGAGATCTGATCTTGGTGTGGCAAAACCTCTATTAGTTTCCTCCTTAAGAATGGTTATCCAACTATTCCTTATCGGTCTGATACTTGTTTATATCTTTAGTATTAATCATCCAATTTTGGTATTACTTATCGGTTTAATAATGCTCCTTGTGGCGGGTAGGGAAGTATCGGCCAGACAGAAGTATTCTATAAAAGGCCTATGGTCCTACGGTATAGGAACTTGTTCTATGTTTGTTTCCTCTTTTGCAGTTTCTATTTTTGGACTCTTGGCAATAATTAGAGCTGAAAATTGGTGGGACCCAAGGTATGCCATACCTGTCCTCGGAATGTTGCTTGGAAACACCATGACTGCTGTTGCCCTTAGCATTGATAGATTCACAGCAAATGTTTGGAATGATCGCGAAATGATTGAAGCTCGACTTATAATTGGAGAAACTTCAAGGGTCGCGATCAAAGATATTGTGAGAGATTCTCTCAGATCTGGCCTAATGCCGGTAATTAATTCAATGGCTATTGCAGGAATAGTAAGTTTACCTGGTATGATGACTGGACAGATAATTGCGGGAAATTTACCGAATGATGCTGTTAGATATCAAATTGTGATTTGGTTATTGATTGCTGTTGGATGCGGTTTTGGCAGTATGATTGCAGTTAAGATGGTATCGACTAAATTATTTGATGATCGCGAAAGACTCAGAATTGATAGAATTTGTTTAAAAGAGCCTTAATTAAAAATTTATTTTATATCTTAAAATAAAAAGTAGCATAGCTAGTGGCTTCTAATTCACCCGCAGTCATCCTTTTGTCTCTAGCATTTTTCCCCCAACTTTCCATGAATATCACTTCTCCTGTTTTTTTATTGAAACCAGTAATAACTGAAGCATGACCAGGATCGCTTTTAGAAGTTGGCCATTTGCTTTGGTCCTCTTTTGTTGGATCAGGTAGTTTTATTCCTTTTGAAGCAGCGGTATGAATTTGATCGCGATGTAAGCTAAAACGTCTCCATACAATTATAGGATATCCTTTTTCCAAATACTTCTGAGCCCTATCAAAATCAAAACTCCTTCCTCTTTGCAAAGTGGCTTTACATTCCACAGCAGCCGCTCTGTACAAGTCTAACATTTTAGAACCTTTTGCAGAATCACTATATCTAAATCTCGCTCCTGCTGCGAGAGCATCTGTACTCATTCTTAACCCGATATGATAAGTAGCCATTCCTAAAGTGTTAACGGCACAATATGGCTTTAGTCCCTGTTGAAAAATTGGTATATCGGTTATATTTAAGTCACCGTTAGAATGGATAGAAATTTTTTCCTCGAGAATTTGTCTTCGCTCTCGGTTGCTTAATTCCCTAACCTTTGGATCCAAGTAATTTTCGCTTAGATCCTTAGTTCTCATAATAATAAGGCTGATACTGTTATCTTCTTTTGCCGCTAATCGAACAGTCAAATTTTCAATCTCATAGTCAATGTAATGATTGCGGAGATATTTCGTAATTCCTACATATGAATCATTTGGAGATTTCTGTGCGTATTTGGAGAGCTGTTTTTTGATGCCTGTTTCAATTTCACTATATTTTTTCCTGAATAATCTTTTTAATGTAGTTAAATTTTCTTTCTTGATTGTGTTCTCACTTCGTTTTCCAAAATCTCCCGAGTCTAGATACATTATCGAAATGGATTTAATTTTTTTACCCTCATAGTTTGCATAAACTGATGAAGGATGATAACCCCAAATTAACGGTCGAACCGAGAGCATTAAAATTTTATCCTTATCAATTGATGGAATTCGTTTCCATTGGCCTGGTAAGTCATTATCTTCCCATATTGAAGTAGCTATTAATTTTTCAGTAAAATCATTAGCTATCTTCTGTGGTAGAAAAGTTGCCCCAAATAGGTTGCCTCCAAAATTTTGTGGAATGGAGTAACTGTTACGGCCATAACTCAAAAGGCAAAAGACAACAATTAGTAATATTTTCATCACTTATTTTCCAATATGAACAATATTTCTTATTTAGATAAGTGATAAGTTAGAAAATTTTTCTTTAACTTTGAATAATCAGCCAAAGTTGGCATGAGGCATGCTAATTATCTNTATATAGAGTGAGAGTATATCCGTCAGGGCAGAATTTCGCATATGCGCTCTACCTAACTTTTTTGAGGTTTCATTAGGTAAATAGAATTTCTGCTCTGGCGGAGTTTTTTCAAGAACTAACTCTATTGAATCTATACCATTATAGGTAATAGTGGATNAATGGCAGAAAAGCAGTTGGTNACGTTTTTTAATCGATATTCTCAAAAAATGGAAACTGAAGCCATTTACGGTGAGTCATATCTTANGTTTATCTANGGTAATCCACTCGGCAAATTAGCGTTATGGGCGGCAGTGAAGAGATCTTTTTTTTCTAAGTGGTACGGTTCTAGAATGTCAGCTCAAAGTTCTGCCAAAAAGATCAGTCCTTTTATTTCAGATTATAATTTAGATGCTTCACAATTTGTTGATTCTCTGAAAAATTTCGAAAGCTTTAACGATTTTTTTTCAAGAAAACTAAAGATTTCATCCCGACCGATACAGGGCACTGACAATCAGTTAATTTTTCCAGCTGATGGTAGGCACATTGTAGTTAACGACTTATCTCGGGAACAAGCTATCTGGGCCAAAGGACAATCATTCAATTTAAAAAAACTTTTAGGNTCTGCAGAAAGAGCTCAACGATATCAACATGGTTCCGTATTAATCTCAAGACTATGCCCCACTGATTATCATAGGTTTCATTTTCCTTGTAGCGGTATTATTTCAGAATCAGAGCTTATGAATGGGTATTTATATTCGGTGAACCCTATAGCTCTGATGAGAAATATTTCTTATCTTTGGCAAAACAAGCGCTCTATTACAGAATTAAATTCAGATAACTTTGGTAAGCTTTGCCTTCTCGANGTTGGAGCAACTTGTGTTGGAGGCATTATACAAANATATGATCAGGGCAATGTTCGAAAGGGACAAGAAAAGGGATACTTTAGATTCGGAGGATCAATGACCATGATTTTCCTAGAGCCGGAAGTGGTGACTTTTTCGGATGATCTCCTAGAGCAAAGCAAGAATGGAATAGAGCTCTACGCACTTATGGGGGACGTATGTGCTCAAGCCAATTAAATTTAATATTCTCTATCCAACAAATAGTGGGCTAATTCCTCTAATCTTTTCCCTTTGTTTTTAAATGGTTTAAGTGCGTTGATTGACTGTTTGGTGAGTTTTTCTGCGAGCCTTCTAGATTTATCTAAACCATGAATGGCTGGATAGGTGGCTTTGTTAACCGCCTCGTCTTTACCTGCACTTTTTCCGAGGGTCTTACTTGATTGAGTTACGTCAAGAATGTCATCAATAACCTGAAATGCTAATCCTGTACATTGTCCAAATTCCTCGAGATGCTGAATTTTTTTGTCTGTCGCTCCCGCTGACATAGCACCAAGTTTTAAAGAGCTAGTTAATAGAGCAGCAGTTTTACTTTGGTGAATAAATTTTAGAGTCCTTGCACTTATATCCTTATTTTCACCCTCTAAATCTAAAACTTGCCCTCCAACAAGGTGCTTGCTTCCTGAAGTTATGGCTAATTCTCTGACCATATCTCCATTGTTGTACCTTTTGTTTGATTTTGCCGTGCTAATTATTTCAAACGCCAATGTTAATAGAGCATCACCAGCCAATACGGCGACTGGTTCACCATAGACTTTATGATTGGTGGGTTTTCCTCTTCTCATGTCATCATCATCCATGCATGGAAGATCGTCATGTATTAATGAATAAGTATGAATACATTCAACAGCGCATGCTGCCGGTATGGCTTGTGAGAGGNTTCCTCCACAAGCTTCTGCCGCAGCTAAACATAATATAGGCCGCAACCTTTTTCCTCCTGCAAATAGACTGTAGCGCATCGATTTATGAAGGTTTTTTGGGCGTATCGAAGATTTAGGCAAAAAACCATCAAGTGCTTGATCGATTNTTTTTCTCTGTTTAGCGGCGTAAGCCGTTAAGTCATCTGAGGTTCCCATATTTAATTGAGTAATTCTGCAATTTGAACGGCATTAAGTGCGGCTCCTTTTCTTACCNGATCACCAACGACCCAAAAAGAAAGAGCTTTATCTAATACAATATCTTTGCGAACTCTTCCCACTAGACAATCGTCTTTGTTGGTTGTGTCTAATGGAGTAGGAAANATACCGGAATCTGGCTCATCCATAATGCCAACACCATCGGCCTGATCAATTAAAATTCTTGCTTCCTCAACATCAGGCTCGGATGCAAATTGAGCTGTTACAGCTATGGAGTGTGAGCGGTAAACAGGCACCCGGACACAAGTTACCGAGGCCTTTAAATTCGGTATTCCAAGTATCTTTCGCCCTTCGTTCTCCATTTTCATTTCTTCTTTGGTGTATCCATTTTCAAGGAATACATCAACCTGAGGAATGACGTTGTGGGCTATCTGACAAGGGTAAACTTTTTTTTCAATTTCATTACCATTGGCAATTGCGTTAATTTGAGATTTCAATTCCTCAATTCCTTGAGCTCCACTGCCAGAAACTGCTTGATAACTTGAAGCAATAATATTTAGAGCTTTCCATTTTTTATGAAGTGGATTTAAACCCATNAAAGTGACTATCGTTGTGCAATTAGGGTTCGCGATAATCCCACTATGATTTTGTACTTCTTCGGGATTTATCTCAGGTACCACTAATGGAACGGTTTCATCCATTCTGAACGCAGAGGAATTGTCGANGACCACGGCTCCTGCCTCTGCAGCGATTGGTGCGTATGTTTTTGAAATTCCTCCTCCNGCACTGAAAAGAGCAATGTCTATTCCCTCAAAAGATTTTTCAGTAAGCTCCTGTATGATAATTTCATTACCTCTAAAATTCATTTTTTTATCAGCGGACCGTGCAGAGGCAAGAGGCCTAAGTTCTTTGACTGGAAAATTTCTCTCTTCCAAACAATTAATCATTTCTTGTCCTACTGCTCCTGTGATTCCTACAATTGCTATATTAGGTTCTGCCATGAATTTTTTCTTTAGTACGGTTTTTGTCGAATCTATGATATTAGCTTCTAGTCAGGATGATGCAAACTGGAGAAATTTATAATTTGGAGATTTCAATACGAAATCAGCAAATGCGCTTATATTTTGATGTTAATGAATACAAAGAATATCAAATTTCTTCATCAAGATTTGGTGTTGGCTATGAAGTTGATAGTTATAAGACACCCGTGGGTAATTTTGAAATTAAGCGAAAGATAGGTGATGGAGAACCATTAGGAACGATTTTCAAAGGAAGGTCAGTTTGTGGTATTCATGACTTTGATAATGAAATTGATGAGGATCTCATTCTCACTAGGATTCTTTGGTTGAACGGTTTAGATAATCTGAACTCCAACACTTNTGAAAGATACATATACATTCACGGAACTAATCATGAAAAAGACCTCGGTAGACCATCAAGTATGGGGTGCATCAGAATGTCTAATCGCGATGTTTTAGAGGTTTATGATCTATTAACTATAGGCTCTAAAGTTCTAATCACTGAGTAATTTTAGGTATCACTTGCAAAGCGATTGGACTAGATTAACCTGATATCGAACTAGCATTATAACATTTAAATTTTAAATATACTATTTATGAAAACTATCCGAATTATCTCGTTGGCATTAACTGCAGTAAGTTTACTTCTTTTTGGAGCTTGCAAGAATAAGGATGCCGGATATCAAACAGCTCCGCCAGTAGCCCCAGGCAGTTATATTGATAGCGGAAAATAGTTTTTAAGCATCATAGTTTCGAAAGGCAGGTGAAATTTCACCTGCCTTTTTTTTTGCTAACGAAGTCACTATCATCTTCAAGGAAACGCCATAAAAGATCTTTTGATCTGCTTATACCAATTCGTCGGTCAGAGATGACTCTGATTTTTTCATTAGTATCCTCAAACCAAAATTTACTAGTTTTTTTTGTAAATGATTGTCCATGATGATCCCCATTTATATTAAGTGCTATCGTTAATTTTCCTGGACCNGAGCACAGATTCTTTACGTCCTTAGTGGCTCTTCTCTTTTGCATCGTNGTGATTCCTTTTTCCGGTCTTATTGCCCTAATGAGGACAAATCCATGCCCTTGATTGCCTTTAATGAGAACGTTTGCTAACCAGTACATCCCGTAATTGAGATAAACATATGCTGAGCCAGCTTCGTGATTTGTGATAAATTTTCTCGCACTTGGTCTGTTGAATGTGTGTGCCGCTTCATCGTTTTCTGCGGCATAGGCTTCTGTTTCGACAATGATGCCGGAGCACCGTCCATGAACCAATCTTTTGCCTACGAGATTTTTTGCGGAAGCGACTGGGNCTTGTTCAAANAAACTTGAATCAAGTTTTAACTGACTACGTTCCATTTACATTTACTGAGCTTACAAACCAGTAGGATGGTCGATGAAGACTTCTTTAAGATTATATTTTTCAGCTANGTGATGGGCTAATGCTTTGACGCCGAAGGTTTCAGTTGAATAGTGACCTGCGTAGATCAAGTTTACACCAAGTTCCTCGGCAAGGGTATAAGTATGATGCGCGCCTTCACCTGTAATGAAGGTATCGATTCCCTGATTAGCTACAGATTCGATCATGGATCCCGCCCCTCCAGTGACAATGCCGATTTTTTTAACTTCTTCATTGCCGCCAGGTGCCAAGTGTACTTTTCCATTCACAGCTTTTTCAATCTTTCGNATTAAAGTTTTCCTCTTAATTTTGAAATTATATTTGAGACCAATTTTTATTCCCTCCCAATCGAGGAAAGGTGTTCCTTTGCTTAAGCCTAATGCTCTTGCCAACAGTACGTTATTCCCATATTTCGGATGGACATCGAGAGGNATGTGAGATGAATAGATTGCCATTCCCGCATCCATTGATATTTTTATTTTTTTATATAGAGCACCATCAATTTTCTGTGCGCCGCCCCAAAACATTCCGTGATGAACGATAAGAAGATTTACTTTCGACTTAATTGCATCGTTAATTGCGGGTAATGAAGCATCTACTGCTGCGCCTACCTTTAGTATTTTTGAGTTGCCTCGAAGTTGTAACCCGTTAATTGCCCCAGGATAATCAGGAATATCNTTANTTTTTAGGGTCTTATCGAGATAATTAACAATTTTATCCAGCTTGTTCATTTGATAACCTTGCGCAGACTGCTCTTCCCGTCTAGTCTCAGCATCTTATGCTAAAAGCTGGAATTGTAGGAATGCCAAATGTTGGCAAATCAACTTTGTTTAATGCCGTTACAAGAAATCGTAACGCAGAGGCCGCAAATTATCCATTCTGCACGATTGACCCGAATGTGGGAGTCGTATCCGTACCGGATCCTAGACTTGAGGTTTTAGGAAAGATGTCAAAATCNGATAAAGTTATACCCGCAGCTATTGAATTTGTTGATATTGCAGGGCTCGTTGAAGGGGCATCTGAGGGTGCCGGATTAGGCAATAAGTTCTTNGCCAACATCAGAGAAACTGATGCAATTGTCCAGGTGGTGAGATGTTTTGAAAATGACGATATCATTCATGAATTAGGTACAGTAGACCCCCTTAGAGATATCGAAATAATCAATGCAGAATTGATCCTTGCGGATCATGCTGCTCTCGAAAAAAGGAAGATTTCCAGAGAAAAAAAAGCGCGCAGCGGAGATAAAGAAGCGAAAAAAGAATTAGCTCTTATGGAGAAACTTTTGCCTCATCTTGATAACGGTAAGCCCGCCATAACGGCATCAATTAACGATGATGAAAAAGAGATAATGAAAGAATTCTTTTTACTAACATCAAAGCGAACTATTTTTGCCTGCAATGTTTCCGAAGACGAGCTCGCGAATGCCCTCGATAATCCAGACGGTCATCCGATGGTATCGAAAGTAAAGAGTTATGCTCATGAAACACATGGTGCTGATGCCATTGTTATTTCTGCAAGAATCGAGGAAGAGTTGATAGATCTATCGAGCGAAGAAGCTAATGAATTTCTTCAGGATATGGGAATTACCGACAGCGGAGTTTCGACTATGATTCGTTCAGTTTATCAACTCCTAGGTCTTAGTACTTACCTCACTACAGGCGAAAAGGAAACGAGGGCCTGGACTATTAAGTCAGGTGCCAAAGCGCCCGAGGCCGCGGGGGTCATCCATACTGACTTCGAGCGTGGTTTTATTGCCGCTGAAGTCCTTCACTACGATGACTATGTTGAATTTCAATCAAAGTCAGCNGCAAGAGATGCAGGCAAGTTAAGGATTGAGGGTAAAGAATATTTGGTCAATGATGGGGACGTTATTGAATTCAGGTTCAACGTCTAGTTATTCAGAGCGTAATCAATGTGTGGCGCGAAAAGCTCNGGCTCGAGTAGAAAAGAATCNTGTCCTTTTTCNGANTGAACTGTGATATGCATCGGATTTATGCCTCCCTCTGATAGTGCTTTTCTCAATTCCTCTTGTTGGTGAGGATAGAAACAAACATCAGAATTGATGGTGAATATCAAATAGTTTTGATGAGTACATCTTGAAAACATATCCTTAAAATTATCGAAACCTGATTCTTTGAGAATATCAAAACTTTGCCATGCATCTAAAATTCTAAGATACGTATTAGCATCAAACCTCTTCACGAACTTTTGACCTTGGTGCAACATATAAGACTCGATGGAACTTTGAATCTGATACCAAGACGAATCTTCTTCCTTTTTGATTTCTTTGCTTGCTCGTCTTTCAAGAGTCGCAAGAGAGATAAAGACTTTGTGTCCGATCATTCTGGCCAGGGCCAGTCCTTTTTCAGGGTGCCTGCCGTCGTAGTAATTACCCTCAGAGAAATCCTTATCAGATTCTATAGCTGTTATTTGTTCGAGATTATGAATTCTTTGAAGAACTGAGGTTTTGATTCCACTAGCTAAAGCNACAACATTTTTCACCTTATTCGGATATTGAGCTGCAAGACTTATGGCCATGAGTCCTCCCAAAGAACTTCCGACCGTGGCATGTAGTTGATTAATTCCTAGGTCATTAATTAACTCAATTTGAGATTTGACGATATCGGTTATGCTCACTCTAGGAAAATCGGAACCGTAAGGTCTACCAGTTTCAGGATTCTCTGAGCCTGGACCCGTTGAACCATAACAGCCTCCTAGATAATTTGCGCAGATGATAAAGTATTTATTAGTGTCTAAAGCTTTTCCTGGTCCAATAAATTCATTCCACCAACCAATCTGACATTCTTTATCCCATTCTACCGTCAAATCATCCACATTTTCGTTAATTCCGGCGGCATGCTGGCTAGCGCTAAGAGCATGAAAAAGTAAGACAGCGTTGTCTTTTTTTTCAGACAACTCGCCGTAAACCTCATAGGCGAGGGTGAAAGAAGANAGATGTTCACCACTTTTTAACTCAAAAGGAGATTCCTTGTTATTAAAATGATAGAATTGGGTTTTTGTTTGTTCTATGCTGTTTTGCATAAATAAAAATATACGGCAAAATTTAAGAGTGACGAATAAGCAATCTCGGACGAATAAACAAAATGTCAGCTAAAAAATATCAAGGATTGGAGGGTGAGCTTTATGACCTGTTTAGGGGAGGCGACGATTTGGATGAAATTGGTTTCTATATTGAAAAAATCAGTGAATTAGGTGGTTCATGCCTAGACGTGGGTTGTGGAACTGGAAGAGTACTTATTCCTCTTGCTCATTCAGGTATTGACATAACAGGNATTGACTCCTCATCTGAAATGATTGCCAANTGTCTCAAGAATCTTGGAGAGGAGAATATAACAACTGATATTCTCGAGGGTAATATGGTGAATTTTGACTTGGGAAAGAAATTTAATTCCCTCATTGTCCCTGGAGGAAGTTTTCAACTTATTCATGATTATGAAGATGCGGTTTTAACACTTAAAAATTTTCATAGTCATTTAAACCCTGGTGGCACTCTCATTATTAGTTTATTTAATCCGTTCTATGAAATCTCTCATGAGAATTTAGATGGAGTGTGGAGACTAGAGAAAGATGAAGTTAACGAGGAAACCAATGAAAGAGCCTTGTGCCATACCTGTATGGATTTGGACCGGTGTGAGCAAATCATGCGAGTGACGAATCGGTATGAACTGTTGGATGGAAGTGGAGTTGTTAAGCGGTCTGAGGTTAAGACTTCACACATCAGATGGTATGGTAAATATGAAATAAAGCTACTACTAGAAAAGTCTGGTTTCTCTAATGTTACCACTCATGGAGATTTTCAAGACTTGGAATATGAGGACGGAAGCGTTGCCTTGGCTGTGAAGGCAACCGTTTGATCAAAAAATGTCTGAATCGATTAGTAGTATCGCAGAGAGAGTCTTATTTTCTGAATCGCTTGACGACAAGTTAATACTTGGTCCTTCTGATGCTGAAGATTCACAATTGAGTGATCCTGTCAATTTGCCTGATTTACCCTCCAGAGACCAGTCGATCGAAATAACCACCAACAGAAATAGAGCAAACTTTCCTGGTATTGATTGCATAGATAACGAGAAAGACAGAGGCAAGTTACTGCATTTTTTGGCCAATCATGAATTGCTCGCTGCTGAGTTGATGGCTCTGGCCCTCTTGAGGTTTCCCAAAGCACCATCAGAATACAGAAAGGGTTTGTACGAAGCCATGAGGGAAGAACAAATCCATACAAGGCTCTATCTGAAAAGAATGAAAGATTGTGGTGTTTCCNTGGGTGAGTTTCCTTTGAATGATTTTTTCTGGAAAATAACATCCAGGGTAGATAACGAATTGGATTTTATCACTCGAATGAATCTCACTTTTGAGCAGGCCAATCTGGACTATTCAAAGTACTATGCTGAGCAATTCAGATTGGCCGGTGACAAGGCAACTGCTGTAGTATTAGAAAAAATATATAAAGATGAAATTGGTCATGTGGGGCACGGTTTAAAATGGCTAAGGCACTGGAAGAAACCACAACAGACTGATTGGCAAGCCTACAACGAATCCATACATTTTCCTCTTTCAGCCACTAGGGCAAAAGGAGTAGTAGATTTTAATGAGGAGGCACGTTTACGAGTGGGCTTTGATCCTGATTTCATTTCAAGATTGAAAATTTTTCAGCGCTCAAGAGGAAGAACTCCAGTCGTTCATTGGTTNAATCCTAATGCAGAATTACATGCACGTGCGCAACTTAANGGAAATGATATCAAGATGAACCGTTTTGAGTCAGCTATTGAGAAGGATCTTGAGATCCTTATGGCAGCATTTTCAAAACGTGATGATATTGTTCTTTTCCGTGAACTGCCCTCAGTTTCCCATCTTGAAAAATTACAGAGTAGTGGGTTTGATCTTCCAGATGCAATTGGTGAAAACGAACTAGGAACTGGAAAGTTAGGTGGATTTCGACCATGGGCATGGTCGCCAGAAGCCTCTCAATTGTTTAAACCATTCGCCCAACAAGTATCTAAAAAAATAAAAGATCAGTGGCGACCCCCAGTTCCTAGTCTGTGGCTCTCTAAGGAAATAGGGTATTTACTAGAAAAAAGAATTGGCTCTCTAGAAGACAATAGATCTCTATGTAGAAATGTTGAACATGCCTTATCGATGATAAGCAATGATTCAGTGGTCTATAAGCCTGGATATGGCTGTGCGGGAAAAGGATTTAGAATCGCCAATGAGAAAACTCCCGAATTAGAAAAATGGCTTTCAGCCACAATCAAAGAAAACGGTTTNGTAATTGCCGAACCATGGGTCCAACGTGTTGAAGATTTTTCAGTGCATTATCATATTGANAATGGAAAGGTTGATTTTTTGGGCGCTACGAAAGTTGTCAACGATCACCGGGGCAGGTTTCGAGGTATTGATGTTGCACCGCGATGGAGTAAATTAATTGATCAAGATTTGGCCGCTTTTTTATACAAAGAGGAGTTATTTGGAGAATGGTATCATAAAATAATTCCAGAAGAATTAGGCTCATTGTTGGATCAATACAATGGTCCCGTATCCATCGATGCTATGGTTTGGCGTGACTCTTATGGGAGGTTGTGTCTCAGGAAAATTGTCGAACTCAATGTTCGGATGACCATGGGAAGAGTGGCCTTGGATTTACAGAAAAAAATGGCCGCCAATAAATTCTGTAGTTTGAGAATTGAGAAAAAAAACAGTTTTAAGGGCGAGGAGGGTCTCGTTCTTAACGACCCAGAGAAAGCGATTGAATTTTTGGCAGTCTGGAAAGTTAACGAGAATGAGATGATCAGAAATTAGNAACTNATCTTAGATTTCAGGTATGGGCTCGCTTTCTTTTATNGCTTTGCCCTCCCANATNACTTTACCGTTTTCTTCATCATATGTAAGTATTCTATATTTACTTCCTAAAACAGGTTTTTTATTNTTTTGTGGAATCCATTTTTTGTGGNTNNGAATGATATTTTGATACTTGGGATTGGCTGCTAAGTTGTTCCACTCATTAGGATCCTCTTTCATGTTATATAGCTCTTCGCTTCCATCAGCGTAGCGGATGTAACGCCAATTTTCAGAGCGAACAGCATTATTATCATGATTATGACAGGTTATGGCTGGCCTTTTTCTTTTTGTTTCTGAATTGATTAGTTGTGGCTTTAGGCTCAGACCTTCAAGGTGATCTAAATCAGGTAAATCACAAATATCGTTTAATGTCGGAAACATATCGAGCAATTCAACAGGTTGTGTGCATCGCCCAGGATTGATGCCAGGCCCTGAAAAGATTAATGGGACTCGAGTGCCGTCATCCCAAAGTGTATTTTTTCCTGTGATTTCCTTTTCTCCAATGTGCCAACCATGGTCAGACCATAAGACAATGATAGTGTTTTTTGTAAGGTCGTTTTTTTCTAGAGAGTCTAATACTCGCCCAATTTGATGATCCACAAAACTAGTGCAGGCCATGTATGATCGGGTTAGATTAAGCCATTCATTTTTCTTTTGCAGGAACTTCAATCTTACTTCGGGGAGCCTCCAGTGCAGGTACCATGAAAACCTTGGTGTATCATTTCTGTCGTTTGCAATGATCTGAGGAGTTTGAGTTTCGTTTTCAGGATATAAATCAAACCACTTTTGAGTAGCAAAGCATGGTACATGTGGAAGAAAAAAACCAAGCGCTAAAAAAAACGGTTCTTTTGGTTTAGTGTTTAGTTTTTCAATGCCCCAGTTTGCGATTTTATAATCTCCCTTGTCAGCATCCTGATGAGGGAAAAATCCCCAATCAACGAGCTTATGGTTTTGCGGAGTTCTTTCGACTAATCTTTTTTCTGGGAAAGGAGCAGCAGAAGCGGGAGGTCCTAATTCATCAAACTCTTTGCCAGCTTCCCTCCCATAACGACCGTGATATATTTTCCCTGTGCTCATGGTTGAGTATCCATTGGCCTTAAAGTGTTTCGGCAATGTGACCAAATTTTTTAATGAGGGGACTTTTCGGAACCATGGTGCCAGTCCGTATACACCTGTTGTTGTTGGTCTTAATCCAGTCATTAAACTAGTTCTTGAGGGATTGCAAAGAGGAGACTGACAATGAGCATTTAAGAAAACAGTCCCTTTTTTGGCCAGTTTATCTATGTTTGGCGTCTTTATCTGTGGATGTCCGCCTAGACATCCTATCCAGTCATTTTGATCGTCAATGGCAATAAAAAGAACATTGGGTTTTTCCTGATCAGCCGAAACCTTGATCACGAGTGAAAAAATAAAAATTACATGTAAGAGGTACTTTTTTAATGTTCTTGTCTTCATTTGAGATTTATCATTTCACGAATTTCAGATTTTAACTTAAATGGCCTCACCGATAAAGAACAACTCAAAAGATCGAACCGTACTGATTATTGGAGGAGGTGTCATTGGTCTGTGCGTG
>NYVP01000042.1 GCA_002684575.1 Verrucomicrobiales bacterium | reverse complement strand
GCAGATACTGAAAATGAATCTTGGTTAGCTCCTGAAATATTAAGGCCTGTAATTTCGAGGATTTCATCCTCACCATCATTGGTGATAGTTAGGGCCTTGGTGTAAGGTCCTTGTCCTTGTTCTAAATCGCCAAAAGCGAAATTTGCATCCACGGCTAAGTTAGGATCATCGGGTTCAGGAGGAACCGAAACTTCGAGAACAAAATTGTCGATATATGCAGCAACACCTGCTTCAGCATTGTTGGATCGATCGTAAAAACTTAGGATTGGTATTACTGAAGTGGTAATCTCGTTGTTATTATCCTTAGCTTTGATTGTTCCAGTAAACTCAAGGGAATGCCAAGTGTCTGCCTCTAAAGAATCCCATTCCCATTTTTTGTTAGCGGCTCCTTGGTTGATACCATTCCACCGAACGATCATGTTAAATCGGTCGGGAGCTCCATTGTCAGCAGGATCTGTATCAAACGTCGTATCACTCGGAATATAGAGGTCAACTTTCATTGTGTAGGTGTCCTCTCCACCAACAGTTTCGGTTGGAAGATCGACTGATCCAGGCCAAGGTGCCCTGACTTCTCCCCAAGGGCTAGCACCACTAGGATCTCCGATGTTAATTGAGCCTACATTACCACGACCAGAATCTGCGGGATCCGGGACAATGGTGAGTTTTCCTGCGTTATTTCCAGTACCAAGCCCATCAGTAGTGTCAAAATCATCTTCTAGAATAATGACGTTCTGAGCATTTAAAGATACGACGAGTATCAGAGCTGAGAATATAGTGGATAATAATAATTTCATAGTGATGTGAAAAGATGAGGAGATTATTAGCTCCTTAATTAATGTAAGTTGAATGCTTTAATCTCAATGAGAAAAAAGCCCAATTTATATTACGTGGGTTTAGCGTCTGCGACGTCTAAGAAATATTAGCGATCCCAGTAGTGCTAAAACTCCAACTCCAGGCTCGGGAATAGCCGCACTCGTAGTGGTAGTAATGCTGACATTGTCTATGTAAGCAGCGACACCAGGAGTGGCATTGTTTGATCGATCGTAAAAACTAAAAATTGGAATTATTGAGGTAGTAGGGTTACCATCGTTATCATTCTCTTTGATAAGGGTATTGAACTCTAGAGAATGCCATGTGTCTGCTGCAAGTGAATCCCAGTTCCATTTTTTGTTAGCGGCACCCTGGTTAATACCATTCCAACGAACAATCATGTTGAATCTATCGGCAGCACCATTACCTGCAGTATCGGTATCAAATGTTGTACCACTTGGTATGTAAAGATCAGCTTTGATAGTAAGGGTATCTACACCCGCAACAGCAGAAGATGGAAGATCAATAGAACCAGGCCAAGGGGCTCTGAGTTCACCCCAAGGAGAAGTTCCTATAGGACCACTGCCGTCAGCTTTGAGCCTACCAATGTCAACCGCCCCAACGTTACCACGACCAGACCCAGTAGGATCAGCAAGTGGATCAGTCTTTGCAGCATTGTTTCCAGTACCAAGGCCAGCTTGTGCGCCAGCTCCAATATCATCCCAGTTATCTTCGAGGATAGTAACAGCAGCATTAGCTGCAAATGATAGGGCGAGTGATAAAATTAAAATTAATGGGGTCTTCATTTTCAGGCCCAAAATTATCATCTGAAACTCTATGAATCAAGGCCAAAGAAGAGAATTTAAAAACTTCGGTCTGGAAATATATTTATGGGAGAATCTTTTAATAAACTCTGTAATTTAAGGGGTTTTATTTACTTGAGAGCGAAACACCTCCAATTCTCCATTATTTTGACCGAGAAGAAGTTCAATATTTCCGTCATTTCCGAAATCTTCGAGCACAATTCTCCTTGAATCAGCCCGAGTAAAAAAACCACTATTTTTAGGCCAAATCTCTTTTAAAGTTTGGTCTGCATTTATCATAATAACCACTCCGAGCCCTGCATTCATTCGCCCAGTTTCCCGCTGAGCAGCGTTAAAATTTTGAGCCAAAATAATTTCATTCGAACCATCATCATTCACATCCGCAAAACTAATGTCCATAACTGGTGCCATTTGGGAAAGAAATGGAAGAGGCTCGGGGGAAAAGTGCCCTTTCCCATCATTGCGAAAGACCATTGATTCTAAAGTATTGATTTCGAGTCTCTTTGATTCCTCTATGGCTTGAGGAGTATAAATTTCATTAATGGTTTTACTGGCGAAAGAAGAATAAGTTGGAACAGTCTTCAAAAGATGCGGCATCGCCGTCGTCGAACAACTNCGNCCTCGAACTGGCAATAAACGGCCTTCCTTAAATTGTGCTTCAACCAATTGGAGTGTTCCGGTTTTGCCAAAATCAGAGGCAAAAAGAGTGGCGGGNTTTTTNGTCGANGCCGAATATTTGGTGTTTGTTCCAAAATTACCAGCGATAATGTCGTTATCTCCATCCTTGTCNATATCAGCTACGAGCACACAATTCCACCAACCGCTAAATTGATCGAGCCCCATATTTTTTGTAACTTCATGAAAACCATTTTCTTTGTTNTGATAGACACGAACTGGACCCCATTCAGATGACATTATAAGATCTGCTCTTTTATCTCCATCAAGGTCAGCCCATTTGACGTCAGTTACCATACCCGAAGATNTGACTGGAGACTCAACCNTNGAAAATTTACCACCCTCATTAATAAGAAGGGCGCTTTTCGGTTCTGTTGGGTATTGACCAGGTACGAAACGAGATCCTATGAATAAATCAAGATCACCGTCTTGATCAAAGTCATTGGCAGCAACCCGACTCCCGCTAAAGGTTATCTTAGGAATTACACTATCACCTGCTCTCTTGAGCTCGCCATTACCATCGTTAAGATAAAGTCGGTCCTGATAGTCGTTGTGCCCTGCGGGCTGACTCGCTCCTCCACTCACTACATAGAGGTCTAAATCGCCATCACGATCCACATCAAGCCATAGAGCATCTACATCCTCATAAATTTGGTCTGATTTGAGAGCCTGAGACGACACTCTTTCAAATTTACCCTGATTTTTCTGTAAAAAGATAGCACTTTCCCTNTCTCTTGCAGCACCCAAAAAAACATCTTTATCCCCATCACCATCAATGTCACCTAGGGCCAAAGCGGGTCCGAATCTCGACAGTCGGTTAGGAAGTAGTGGCTGAGATTTAAAGTCATCATAAAAATTCTCCCTATGCTCAAAACGAATACCTAGGGCATCATCAACCTTACTAAATAAACTAGTCTGCTTAGTCTCTTCAGACTTATTCTTCGGGCTATCAACATTTTCAGATATTTGGTAGTGCCAACCGNACTCAACATTCATCACTCTCTGACGACAGCCACTNGGCCAATGAATGATCATTTCTTTGGGTTTCCCCCAAGATGTNGGCCAACCAAAATGAGTCACTGGTTCTGCTCCACTCATATATCCACGAGAGCTTGTGACTATACGGTTCATGATCTGTCCCTCCGACATCTTCAAAGTTAGCCTTGCTCCAAGACCATGATAGTTACTCTCCTGACCAATCAGGCTAATAATTAACGAATGACCTTCTTCAGATTCTTTAGTCGTATTCATGTAAATTCCGACCGGGTCATTCATATTNTTTACGACCACATCAAGGTCTCCGTCCCTGTCNAGATCCGATAGTATAGCTCCATGACTAACCGTTTCATCATCAAGGCCCCAGTCTTTACTTAAATTGTTAAACTTGAAGTTNCCTAGATTTCTAAAGGCAAGATTCTTTTCCTTGAACCTCGGTGAATCGAGAAACATTTTTCTCAANTCTTCGGTAGTAGCGCCCTTAAGANCCGCCTGTTGCATTCTGATAGTTTGATCCGAATCCTGTACGTTTCTTTCAATTCCATTGGTGAAAAAAGCATCTTCAAATCCATCATTATCAAGGTCCCCAAATATGGCGGCCCAGGTCCAATCGGTACTGTCAATACCAGCATGAAATGCCACGTCAACAAACTTACCAGTTCCNGTATTCACATGCATAACATTTCGCATGTATTGACGAGGCTCTAAATTATCAAGAAACCATGCCGTATCGATCATCGCTCCCATCATGGTCTTTTGTTTGAAATGGGTAGTGGCTGACATGTCTGTGCTTAAGTAGTCAAAAAGCCCATCGTTATTGATATCTGAGAAATCAGATCCCATTGAATTCCATGACGTATAGGCCANAGCGTCTTCAGTAACTTCAGTGAAGGTCGAATCACCATTATTACGGTATAAATGGTCAGGAGTATGAAAGTCGTTAGAAACATAGAGGTCAGGCCANCCATCATCATTATAGTCCCACCANACTGCGGCGAGGCCATGCTCTCTCTCAATTTTAATACCAGATTTTCGGGTTACGTCGACTAACTTGGGCATACCTCCNGCNNNTAGGCCATCGTTCCGAAAAAGACGATCNTAAGTACCNAGCTCACGAGGCAAGCCATCTATCATCACNAATTGGTCAGCCTGGCTCGGGTGAGCCCTAACGATCCCATTTTCGTCTTTTTGGGTTAGNACTTTTCCATCAAAAATTTCATTCATCTGAACGAGTCTTGTTGCAGTACGATAGAAATCGAGATCACCGTCATTGTCGTAATCTGCAAAAGCTACCATCGTGGGAGCTCGTAAGGAATTCTTGGATCCTCCAACAAACCCTCCCTTGAAGGTACCATCTCCTTGATTCATATAAATTTCGTCAGAGTTNCCTTTGTTNCAAACGAAGAGGTCAAGATCCCCATCATTATCTATATCAACAAAAGCAGCACCTGATCCCCATGACTCGGTATCNTCTATTCCGGCGGACACTGTGACATCTTCAAATTTCCATGGGGTAGTTTGACGAAAAAGTTTATTCGGCCCATCCTGAGAAACGAGGAAAAGATCCGGCAGACCATTTTTGTCAAAATCACCAACAGTTAAACCGGCGCCACTCAGGAGATAATTCTTTATATTTTCATCCTTGAGTTGATTTTTAAATTGAACACCGATTGAGGAGCCTTCCATCTTTTGAAAGAGATGCTTTGATTCAGAATCTCCGTCTATTCTCTGTAGAGCTCTTNTTTCCACCCATGAATCAACTCTAGTAAATGGGTCAGGAACCGAGAGANTTTCCTTGGTCTTGGTAATTTTTTCAGTCTCGGGTCCACCACATGAACAAATCATAAGGAGTATTGGAACTAAAAGAATTCGTTTTGGCCTCATTTGTAAATTTATGGATATTACAGACATATAGCTCATTTTTCATGGCATTTCCTCAAAGAAAATTAGCCCTCCACAGAATAAGAAAACCGCTNTATAATANCTGACAGCTAAAAATCAAAGCTCAATCCCCAAACTGCTTAAAATGCTATCCCNNATCAAACTAAAGTTATTAAGCTTTAGCTTAATCCTTATCATTTCAACGCCTGTCATTGCCAATCCAATTGTCATTAATGAAATTCATTATGATGAAAATGACAAAACCATTAGNGCTGAATTCATCGAGCTTTATAACAATAGTGAAGAGAGTGTCGACATATCACAATGGTACTTTTCTGATGGTATCGATTACACGTTTAAAGAGGGCACGNCAATAGAGTCCGGCGCTTACTTAGTTATCGCNGAAAGTCCGGAGACAATAGATGAGNTNTTTAATTATAGTANTGCNTTAGGACCTTTTGCTAATAACACNAGTCTAAGAAATTCTGGAGAGAAGGTTGTTCTCAGAGATTCAGAGGGAAAAAGAATTGATCAAGTCGATTATGCACTCGGATTTCCATGGCCTACGGTTGGAGACTTAAGAGGAACCTCAGAAGCAAGTCCATCAATCGAATTAATCAATCCTTCACTAAATAATAATTTAGGAGGAAGTTGGCGCGCCTCAGGATTTCCAGTCACGACGGCAACGGTGGCAGGCGGTCCAAAAAAGTTCATCAGTTCAGGAAACGTTTGGCAATACCTTGATAATGATTCTGATCTAACAGGTACGGATTGGGCAACAGATTCAAACAATGAAGATAATTGGAAAAGTGGCCCCTCCCAACTTGGCTACAATGAAGGCGATGAAGCAACTCTAGTCGGAGACGGTGATGGTGATTTCACTACGGCTCCTAGAGCCATCACCACATACTTCCGTAAAACAATCGAAGTATCGCAGGTGGATGGCTTTTCAAGCATGCTGTTCCGTCTTGTACGGGACGATGGTGCCGTGGTTTACGTGAATGGAATAGAAGCGTTTCGGGATTCCATGCCAGAAGGACCGATTAATGCTGAGACCTTAGCCTCAAGAAGTCAGGGAGGTTCAAACGAAAGGAAATTTTTCGAACATAGCGTCTCGCCAAGTCTGTTTATCAATGGGACCAATGTGATTGCGGTCGAGGTTCATCAGCGTAGTGGAAATAGCAGTGACATGAGTTTTGATCTGGAGCTTATCGGAGAAGTTGACGGTGAAATCTCTAATGCCGGACCCACTCCAGGAACAAGGAACCGTTCCTACTCTCTAAAAGCACCTCCACAAATTAGACAGGTTAGTCATCGTCCAGTAGAGAGGGAGCTGGAAAGAGATAAAACGATCCTTTCAAATGAGGAAGTTCTGATCACAGCCAAGATAACAGACGATGACGGAATAGCACAGGTTCAGCTCGAATATCAAATCGTTGAACCCGGTGACTACATCGAAATTGAAGACCCAAGATATAAGAACCAATGGACCGTCCTCACGATGTTGGATGACGGCGCAATTGGTGACGTTGAGGCAGCTGACGATGTCTACACTATTAAGATGCCGAAAAGTCTACAGAAAAACAGGCACCTTATTCGTTACAGAATAATAGCGACNGACACGACAGGCATCTCCATTCGTGGNCCTTATGATGATGATATGGGTCATAACTTTGCTTACTTTGTTTATGANGGAACCCCTGACTGGAGCGGTTCAGTAAGAAGGAACGGATCTAAAACCACTTTCCCAGGGTCACTCATGTCCAGCATACCAACTTACTTTCTTTTAACAAAGGCCTCCTCAGTATCAGGATCTCAATTCGGAGGTTATGGAGGTTCCGAATATCAATGGAAAGGGACCATGGTCTACGATGGGAAGGTTTACGATCATATCCGTTACCGACCTAGGGGTGGAGTTCACCGCTATCAATACGGTAAAAATTTCTGGAAGTTTGATTTCAATCGAGGAAGACGCTTTCAGGCTCGCGACCGCGGAGGAAATAAATATAAGACCAAATGGGATAAGCTAAATTTTTCCTCGATCGTTCAACAGGTTAATTTTGGTCATCGTGGTGAGCAAGGACTCTTTGAGGGTGTCGGCTTTAAACTCTTCGAACTGTGTGGGGTCGAGGCCTGCAAAACTCATTACCTTCAGTTTTATGTTATTGATGATGAAAGTCCGACCGGCTCAGATCAATACAGCACTGACTATTATGGTCTTTACCTTGCCATTGAGCAGATGGACGGACAGTTTCTGGATCAAAACGAAATGCCGGATGGAAATCTCTATAAAATTGAAGGTCACTCCGGAACTTCAAACAATCAGGGACCAACCCAGGTAAAGAATCGGTCTGATGTTTCCAACTTCATTAGGGGGTATCGAAATCAAAACCCCAGCGCTGACTGGTGGCGTGAAAATCTCGACGTTAATAAATACCTTAGCTACCGAGTCATCGTCGAGGGTATCCACCACTACGACATCGCTTACGGTAAGAATTACTATTATTACCACAACCCTGAAACCAATAAATTTCAGGTTCATCCTTGGGACCTTGACCTGACATGGGCAAACAACATGTACGGTAACGGAAACCACGACTTTAAAAATAAAGTCGCTAATAATTCAGCATTTAGAACCGACTATAGAAACCGTGTCCGTGAAATCATGGACCTCATTTACAACGATGATGAGGGCTACAAACTCATTGATGAAATGGCCCATGATGTGTGGTCGCCTGAAGGCCCGACCCTTGTTGAAGCTGATCGCCGACTTTGGGACAATCATCCAAGACTAAACCATAAAGATCGATACTACGATATTTCACCGACTCGTGATTTTGCTGGCATGAAGGAAGTCATGAGAAGATACATTGTTTCAAGGGGAAACTGGATGCGCTCTAGTTTACTTCAGGACAGGAATTCTAATCCTCAAAAACCAACAATTACCTACATTGGTGGAGAGAATTATAAGGTCGATGATCTCAAGTTCTCTTCCAGTAGTTATCGAAGCCAATCCAATAGCCGATTCGCAGCCATGGAATGGCGTTTGGCCGAGGTCTATAATCCGACCGTCGAAGGATACGTCGAGAAAGACCCTTATATCTATGAAATCGAAAACCCCGCCGAGTCTGGGGAATTAGAAAGGTTTGAAGCGACCTATCAATTCTTACCGACCGATGCCAGAGTTGATCGCACCTATAGAGCAAGAGTCAGGCACAAAGATCAAAGCGGCCGATGGAGTAATTGGTCTGATCCCATTCAATTCAAAGTCTCAAGTCCAGATACCAGCACCTATGCGGAATCTCTCAGAATCACTGAAGTTAACTATCACCCTATTGGGGCCACTCAATCAGAGCAGGAAAAAGGTTGGACAGCCTCAGACTTTGAATACATAGAACTTCAAAATATCAGTGACACTGATTTAGAACTAACTAACCTTAGATTCACCAAGGGAATCGACTATGATTTTGAGTCAGGCAGTATCATTAAAGCGGGTGACTACTTGCTCATAGTCAGGAACCGCCTCGCCTTCGAATCACGTTATGGTGCAGGCCTTCCTATCGCAGGAGAATGGGAGGATAACGACAAGTTGGATAATGCCGGAGAGAACATCAAACTCTCTTTCGGGGCCGGAACTCCAATCATCGAAGTAACCTATGATGATAAGGAACCATGGCCTATTAGTGCCGACGGTGACGGTTTAACTTTGAATCTCAATGGCCCTAAAAATGTTTCTCAGGAGAATCATGGTGAGGCGAATAATTGGTATTCTGGGATAGCTTCTCCTGGTTCTGAGGGAGGAGATGCTGCTCTCACTTTCAATACCTGGGCAACAAGTAATGGACTTGGTCCAGGCGCATCAAAAACCGATGACCCTGATAGTGATGGAATTATTAACCTGATGGAATATGCTCTTAATTCTAACCCCACGTTTAGCTCTAGAGAGGACCTTCCTAAAATAGAAATACAAACTCTAGACCTTGAGGATCAACCCAAAGACTACATCACTTTTAGCTTTACCCGTCAGGGGCAAAGCACTGATCTCATATATTCGGTGGAAGTTTCTGAAGACCTCAAGGAATGGAAAAAAGGCCTTGCTGTATTGGAAGCAACGACCATTAACGCCGATGGCACCATAAAAGAAATGTGGAGATCTTCGATGGCCATTGATACAGAAACTAGATGGTTTTTTAGATTGACTGTAAAGGGTTAGGATTAATTAAATTGCCTTTATTTTTGAAAGAGTTCTTAATACCTCAATGAGAATAATCATTGGGACATTATTATCTATTATTCTAATCTCATGTTATTCCTTTGGTGAGCAGTTGGGAATTCTAGACTTAGGGGAAGGTGAAGGAAGAATACTATACGCTCAAACAGCAATTGATTCAAAAGATCACGAGATTGGTATTAAGCGATACTCCGATCCATCAGTATTTCCAATGATAGGCTGGAGGGGAATGATCATCGAAACTGATGATCGCGATAGCACTTACTATGTACAGATTAGTACCGACCCAACAATGTTACAAAATCCTCCAGCATTTGAACCAATAAATAATTTTTCAGATAATTTAAGGAACAACACGAGAAGACACCGCAGAGGTGGCACCTCCCCATATCTATTCGGTAATTTTAATGATTATCATTTTGATAGATTTAGTATGGATTTTACAATCTCTGATGCTTTAAATGGAGGAAGTTTGGTTCAGCGATTTGATAATGGCACGCAGGGAAAAA
>NYVP01000041.1 GCA_002684575.1 Verrucomicrobiales bacterium | reverse complement strand
TATTTTCCAGCTTTTTCTTAATTGATTGAGCGACTAATTTGGCAAGCGCTTTGGATCCTTCATTGGTGAAATGCACGTCTGCCTTTCGGCCAACTTTTTCCCAGTTGTTTTTGGCAAAATTATAAAGGTCATTAGTTTCAATAGAATATTTTGACATAACTTCTTGCGCTGCCTCATTATATTTTTTTGAGTCTCCAACCACTCTTCCTTTTGCTCCATTGGGGACAGGAGTGGTGTTTCTCCATATAAGTTTTGCATTAGTTTCTTTCAAGCGCTCTACAAGTCTTACTAAGTTAGTTACGTAATCATTAATTGGAACTTGCTGTTTGCTGGATTCTAGTTCTGGGTTTGCAAGATTCTCTCCATTAGGTCCCATATATTTAAGATCGTGGAGTCCCCAATTAAAGTGGATAACATCCCATTTCTTATCACCAAGCCAATCTTCAATTCCATTAACCCCATGGTTTGTTGAGGCGCAATTAACTGGTGGTCTGTGAACGTTTGCAACACCTTTTAGAATTTCTCTAACTGGTAAGGTGTAGCCAATAGAAATTGAATCTCCAATTATTAAAACTCTCGGTAAATTTGGATCTTCATTAATTGGTGCAAGGGCATTGTTTTTTGGTTTCTTATTTTTTTTAACTGGTAATAATTGAAGGGTCAGAATTACGTTCCCTTTTAAAGCGTAATCAGGAGCATATTCTCCGACGCTTCCCCCAGGATCTGAGCCAACTGATAAACCATCAATTGGCATCACAGATAGGGTATTAACTTTTCCCGATCCCACTAATTTATCATTTATTAGTATCGATACAGCTCCAGCTTTATTCATTGAAACCTCAAAATTGAAATCTGATAAGCGAATTGGATCCTTTGATTCCACTCGGGTTATCTCACCATTAACACAAGTAAGAAAGCGAAGATGGTTTTTGTGTATAATGAGTGCAAATCCCTGTGCATCACCACCCTGAGCTATGATTGCTCCGTCGCTTTCGAGGTTCTCGACGCTTCCTTTTAATTGAAGGCCTCGCCCTAAAATATTTGGTGCTTTTTCCTGAGAAAGCTGAATTCCTGATTTTAATTCAAAGAATTCCTGTTTACTTAGTTTTTTTTTTCTCTTGGTTTGCCTCTCCATGTACCTACAGGAGAAACGTTTGCCCTATCGGCATAATCTTGATAGGCTTTAGATAATTCAGCGACCAAGTCTCGCTTACTTTTAGAAAGGTCGTTCAACTCACTTCGATCTGATTTTATATTATATAGTTCCCAAGGTTTGTTTTCCTTGGATACTAACTTCCAGTCACCTTTGCGAATTGCTCTATTACCTTCATGTTCCCAGTAAAGTGCCTCTCTTTTAATTTTTTTTCCTTTGAAGGCAGTGTTGAGACTTTTCCCCTCAAGAGGTTTTATTTTAATTCCGTCCTTTTTCTTAGGATAAGATACTCCACCAATTTCAATGCATGTGGCCATTATATCAATGAGATGTCCCGGTTGATGGTCAAGTTCACCTTTTCTTTTGATGCCTGCTGGCCAATGTGCGATTAACGGGGTGCTTATACCTCCCTCGTGTACCCAGTGTTTATATTCTCGGAAAGGAGTATTTGAAACGTTGGCCCAACCAAGTCCATAACCGATATAGGTATCAGCAGGTCCTGGCATGACGCCTGGACCGGTTCTCACAGGATAACCATCTCTTGTCTGAGCTGGAATCATCTGAGTTTGTAGTTCTCCCTTTTTCATTGGTGGTAAAGAAGGCTCAGCAGCCCTAGGGCCAGTCGTCTTGTTTTTTCCGCGACCGAATGCTTCAGCGCATCCTCCATTATCCTGCAAAAAGAGAATTAAAGTGTTATCCAATTTTTGGTTTTTCTCCAAAGTTTCAATGATTTGACCAATGCCCTGATCCATTTCATCAACCATCGCTGCATATACTTCCATGCATTTAATTTCCCATTCCTCTTCCTTGACTCTGCCCCACTCCCAAGGCTGAGGTGATAACTTGGAATCTTTTTTAATAATACCAAGTTCCTTCATTTTTTTAAATCTTGCCTCTCTGATGACTTTATAGCCTGCATCATATTTGCCCTTATACTTTTCAACAACTTCATCTCTGGCATGCATTGGCCAATGAGCAGCGGTATAAGAAACGTAGCAGAAAAAGGGATCATTCGGCTTTGCCTTAACATGTTCTTCAATGTATCTGACTGTTTGATCAGAAATTGCGTCCGTGTAGAACCATTCTTTTTTTGGTTTGTATTCAGGGTCATTATCAGGAGACATTTGAGTGTTGTCCCTAGTCAAAGTGTTTGGATCCCACAAAGAACCAGCTCCATGAATGGTTCCATAAAAACGGTCAAAGCCTCTTTGCATCGGCCAGTTGTTTTTAGGTCCATCAGGAGATATGTGCTTGGTGACGTGCCATTTTCCAGACATATAGGTTCCATAACCTGATGTTTTCAGAGCCTCGGCTATGGTTATACATTCTCTATTGAGTTCACCTCTATAACCATCATGTCCTCTGTCTACCATCATCCAGCCTATTCCAGCTTGGTGAGGGTAGAGTCCGCTGAGCAATGATGCCCGTGTTGGACAACATCTTGCAGTGTTGTAAAATTGTGTGAATCTGAGGCCGTTAGCAGCAAGTTTGTCCAGGTTTGGAGTTTCAATTTCACTGCCGTAACAACCAATGTCAGAGATACCCATATCATCTGACATAATAAGAATGATATTGGGTTTATCTGCGCTTGTTGCGATATTGATTGCGCAAATAAATAAAAATATAAAATAAGTTTTTATAGAGTTCATGAGGTAAAAGATATGTCAGAGACCACTAGAGTGATCTGGTTATGAATATAAGGTGGAATGGAATTATTCTTCCTTTAACATGCCGAGTTTGGCAAGTTTTGGCCAGATTACTGCCCTGCAATAACCGTAGGTTTTATTGTTTTCAAAAAAGTCTTGATGGTAATCCTCAGCGGAATAAAAAGTACTCGCTTTGGTGATTTCTGTTACGATGGGACTATCAAATTTACCTGACTTGTCTTTTTTCTTTTTCGAATTTTCGGCAATACTTTTTTGTTTGTCGTTTTGGTAAAAAATCGCAGAACGGTACTGAGTTCCAACATCCGCTCCTTGTCGATTTAGCGTTGTGGGATCATGTAATTCCCAAAAAACTTCAAGTAATTTATCGAGTGTTAATTCCTTNGGATCAAATTTAACTCTGACAATTTCTGCGTGACCAGTGGTTCCAGTAGTAATATCCTTATAGGTTGGATTTTTGGTTTTTCCTCCCATATAACCAGATTCAACTGATCTCACACCTTTGACTCGTTCAAGGACTGCTTCAATNCACCAGAAACANCCTGCNCCAAGATCAATGGTTTCTAGTTTTGCAGCTTCTTCTTTTGAAATTTCTTTTTTTGTAACTGTATCAATTGGTTTCACTCTTTTTCCCCCGAGAATGGCCTGACCTGCAAAAGCTAAAGTCGCTGTTACAAGTGTTCCGGCGATAATTAATTGTGCTTTTCTAATCATGGGTTTTTTATGGTTTTTAATATTATCTCCGAGGGAATGCTTTAAGTCAATTAAACTGAGATATCCTGATTTTTATTTCTTGTTAACCTCATATTGACTGTGCAATTTATTAACCATGATTAAGTTTTTGTTGGTTTTTTTTATATGTTTGCCCTCTTTTCTTCACGCTAAGCAGAGTAATAAGGTCATGAAAAAAGAGGTTAGTGGACAAAAACTGAAATATCTTTTGAGTGTTCCAGAGGGACAGCCTGATAAAAATGGATGGCCATTACTTCTTTTTTTACACGGAGCTGGAGAAAGAGGTAGTGATTTGGAAAAAGTTAAAGTTCATGGTCCCCCAAAGCTTATCAATAAATTTCCTCAATTAAAAAATGCAATTGTCATTTCACCGCAGTGTCCAAGTGGTAGTTGGTGGATACCCAGTACGCTAATGGCTTTAGTGAAGGAGGTCGTAAAATCTCACAATAATAAGATTGATAAAAATAGAATGTACATAACTGGATTAAGTATGGGTGGATACGGAACTTGGAATCTGATTTCAAAAAATCCTAATTACTTTGCTGCGGCTGCACCGATCTGTGGAGGGGGTAGTGTGCGAAGTCTAAGAAATGTTTTATCAATAAATGATAGCGAAACTTTCAAATTGGAGGATTTAAAGCGAGCCAAAGAATTACCCATTTGGGTTTTTCATGGTTCGAAGGACACTGTCGTGCCTCAATCCAAGTCAGAGGTCCTTGTGGAGGCACTTAAAGAAGCTGGAAATAAATCATTAAGGTTCACCTCNTATAAAGGGGTAGGCCATGATTCATGGACAAAAACTTATAATAATTCAGACTTTTATAAATGGTTGTTTTCTCACCGTCGTAAAAAATAAATAGGAGTCTAATTTTCGATGACTTTAAAAAAGAGNCGTCTTGTNTTCGGTCCTTCTGGATTTTNAAATCGGTAAGTTGTAGTCTCACCGCCAGAATCTATCGAGTCGTCAATGTCAGATTCCCATTCATCTAAGTTTATATTATAAAANAGACTATAAGTTTTCCCTGCCTTTGAATCCCAAGTAAGTTCAAATTCNCTGTTNTCTTTTGAATAAGTNATCTCTGTGATTTGAAANGGAANTATATTTCTGATGGGGGAGGATCCTTTTGCTATTTGGGCAATTTTTTCNTCGCTTATCTCAACATCCCAGACAACGACCTCATCAATAAGTCCCACAAAACCCCGTTCTCCTCCATTACGCCCTCCNATTATTAAATTTCCACTTCCATTTGGTGCNCGCTTACTGCCTTGCCAATCAATTTTGCCATTCAAATAAATTTTAGCAGAATCAGTTGGACCATNGTAAGTCCATGCAGCATGTATCCATCCGTCTCCGTTCGTTTCTACATTTGGTCCGGCTGCATGAATGGCGATAATGGGGTCACTAGCAGATAGAATGGTATCTCCCTCGCCCTCATTTTTACTGTAAAACTGAATTTCAGCAATTTGCATTGAATTTCCACTTCCTTTAACGGTTGGAAAAATTAGTCGATACGAGGTGTATTCAGTTTCGTTATCGATATTAACAATAATCCCTGTGGTGTTTCGCTCATCTGGCAGATTCAGATCACCTGAGGCAATTAAGCTCCAGTCCTCTCTATCTCCAGTACTATTATTAGTGCTCTTGACCTGTTCCGTGGTTCCATAGATTAGGAAGCTTGTAGGATCTCTTTCGATAGCATCATTTGCAGTTGCAAAAGAAATACTTGCTACAANAGATGGGCTTTTCGGTGTGACAATGATCCCGGCATTGATTCTGGCAAAGTTTAGATATTTGGTGTTGANGTTACCATCAATAGCCTCGTTTGGACTCTCATTGGCAGGATAGTTGCTGGCGGACGATTGGGGGAGTAATCCTAGCTCATTCAAATTNGTTGAACCATTAGTATCTGCTCCCCAATGGGCTTGATGCAAGTAGGCATTATTTCTTATTCCGTTGTGAATGCCTTGATTAGTTTGACCGAATATAAATTTTTCTCCGTTCAAATCTCTAGGTTTAATCCATGCGGCAAAAGTATAGCTTCCGTCCTGATTTATTACATTATCCAAGTTGATGTCGGGGACATCAATCTTGTTGTTGTTAAAGCTTGCTGCAGTATCTGGGCTTCCCCCTAGAGGAGCACCTTTGAATTCGGGGATATCTGGCGCAGCATGAATGCCAATTACAAAATCAGAGGATGAAAGGATTTCATCTCCATCAGCATTCTTTTCGGTGTAAAACTGAATTTCAGCAATTTGCATTGAATTGCCATTCCCTTTAACCGATGGAAAGATGATTTTATAGGATTCGTATTCAATATTGTTTTCTAAATTTACAATGGTTCCAGATGTGTTGCGGCTGTTAGGAAGATCAAAGCTTCCGGATTCAATCTCGGTCCAAGATTCTTCAGCGCCTTTTCCGTTATCCACGCTGTTAATAGCTTCATTAGTACCAAAAATAATAAAGCTTGTGGGATCTCGATCTACGGCATCATTTGCTGTTGAAAGTGAGATACTTTTAATAATTGATGAATCTTGTGGAGAGACAATGATTCCAGTATTGAGTCTAGCAAAGTTTAAGTATTTGGTCTCTATGTCGCCATCTATTCCTTGTGCTGGAGATTCATTAGCAGGATAACTACTGTTAGAAACGCCAGGACCGGCGCCGTAAGTAATTTCATTATCTTTTATTCCGTCGTTTCCTAATGGGCCTTTATCTCTAACGATATTAGCCTCCTCATTCTCAAAATCATAGTAAGCTAACGGGTCAATTGTCTCACATATTCCACATTCAATAATAAAGAATGATGCAATCAGCTGCAGATAATTATTCATATTTTGATAATGCCAATGACTGAATAATTATCACATGATTATTCATTCATTTTGAGTGCCTTTATTTATTAATTTTCGATGACTTTAAAAAAGAGGCGTCTTGTGTTCGGTCCTTCTGGATTTTCAAATCGATAAGTTGTAGTCTCCCCGCCAGATTCTATCGCGTCATCTATATCAGCATCCCACTGGTCTAGGTCTAAGTTATAAAGAAGCATATAAGTTCTTCCGGGCTTAGAGTCCCAACTGATCTCAAATATATTTGTCTCCTTAATGTAACTGATTTTAGTAATTTGGAATGGTAGGTTTGCTCCGATTGGGCTCGAACCCGAGGCGAGCTCGGAAATTAATTCGGGAGCTAAAACCGAATTCCACATAGCAATATCGTCAGCCAAACCAACATATCCGTCTCCGCCACCGTTCCTTCCACCAATGATTAAATTACCACTACCGTTAGGAGCCCGCTTCGCGCCCTCCCAGTCCAGTTTGCCATCAAGGTAAATCTGACCAATATCATTTTCTGCATCATATGTCCAAGTAGCATGAATCCATCCATCGTCTTCATCTTTGATATAGTTGTTGAGGTTGGTTTCCCCATTTGTATCTGCACCCCAATGAGCTTGATGCAAAAAACCACCGTTTCTTATTCCGTTATGGATGCCCTGAACTGTTTGACCAAATAAGAATTTATCCCCTTGCATGTTTTTAGGGTTCAACCACGAAACCATGGTGTAACTGCCTTCCCCATTAATGATTTTATCCAGTGTCACCCCAGGCACATCGATATGACCATTATTAAACCGGACTGATGCTGAGGGACTAGAGCCTCGAGGAGCGCCTTCATCAACACCCATTTCGATTGCGCCACCCGTGATGACTAGACCGTTATTACCCCTTTCTCCTTTGTCTAAGACAAGATCATCTTGATCGCCCTCAAAATCAAAAAAGAAGATTGGTTCTTCAGCTGGTGGAGCGGGTGGTATACTGTTAGAATCAAGAGGATTACTTCCAACTTCTATTTCTTTTAGATCAGAGAATCTATCATTATCGGTATCAGCCTTGAGCGGATTCGTGCCAGCATCATTTTCCTCTTTATCATTAAGTCCATCATCATCAGAGTCGGATAATAATGGAGAGGATTTTAATTCCGCTTCAATGCCGTCATTTAAGCCATCATTGTCAGTGTCAGCCTTTTTGGGATTGGTCCTAGATTCATATTCCTGAAGATTGTTGAGTCCATCATTATCATTATCTGCTAAGGGATCATCGACCTCATATTTTTCTTCCCAGAAATCAGGTAACCCGTCTTCATCCTCATCACTAAGAGCTCTACCGATTGGGCTAGCGCCTTCGGCTAAACTAACAATAGTGCCTTCTTCAATGACCGAGTCCCAAACTGCGATTTCATCAACATAGCCAATATAACCATACTCGCCTCCGTTTCGTCCACCAATAATTAGATGCCCGCTTCCATTGGGAGCGCGTTTATCACCCTCCCAGTCAAGTTTACCATCAAGATAAATTTGTCCTTTATCAGTTTCGCCATCATAAGTCCAAACTGCGTGAATCCAGCCATCGGTGTCAGCATCAAGGTAACTATTTAGGTTGGTGGCTCCATTGGTATCCGCTCCCCAATGGGCCTGATGAAGAAAGGCATTATTTCTAATTCCGTTGTGAATGCCTTGAGAGGTTTGACCAAATAAAAATTTGTCTCCCGATAAATCAGTAGGCTTTAGCCACGCTGAAAAGCTGTAGCTTCCTGTACCCTCAATGATTTCACTAAGGTCGAGATCATTAACTTTGAGAAGGCCGTTATTGAGTTCCAATGCCGTTTGAGGAGTTGAACCCTCTGGGGCTCCTCCATCAATTCCCAATGTTGTATTGGCTCTGTTATCGATTGTGGCGTTGTATTCTCTGCCGCTTTTATCAAAGACGATATCGCCTTCATCTCCCTCAAAATCATAATACAGGATAGGAAGATCTGCATCTGGGGTACTGTTTGAATCAGTAGGATCAGATCCAGCAAGAATCTCATTTCCATCGCTATATCCGTCGCCATCTGTATCAGCTAATAATGCATTTGTTCCTTTTTCCTTCTCTTCTCCATCGCTTAATCCGTCATTATCTGTATCGCTAATGATTGGTGAAGTTTCATCTGTTAATTCTGTGCCATCTTTTACCCCATCGTTATCTGAGTCAGGTTCTCCAGGATTGGTCAATGCCACAAACTCTTCAGAGTTCTTTAGCCCATCTCCATCTGGGTCTGCTGTAGGATCGTCAACATCATATTTTTCTTCCCACCAGTCTGGTAATCCATCTTCGTCCGCATCAAGTATTTTTAAGGATAATGGACTCGCTCCTGTTGAAAGAGCTTCAATGAATTCCGCATCCATCTCTTTGTCCCAGATCCCGATTTCATCGATGAGTCCAAAGTAGCCATTTCCTCCGCCGTTTCTTCCTCCAATAATAAGATTTCCACTACCATTTGGAGAGCGCTTTTCGCCTTCCCACTCAAGTTCACCATCTAGATATATCTTACCAGTATCAGTTTCTCCATTGTAAGTCCAAGCTGCATGAATCCAGCCATCATCATCATTTCTGAGATAATCGATCAAATTAGTACTCCCGTTCGTGTCTGCACCCCAGTGAGCTTGATGAAGAAATCCATTATTTCTGATCCCGTTGTGAATGCCCTGAACGGTTTGTCCAAAGATGAACTTGTCCCCTGTTAAACTGGAAGGCTTAAGCCATGCGGAAAATGTATAGCTTCCTTCTCCGCTTATAATCTTATCGAGATTGATACCGGGCACATCCAGTAATAGGAAATTGATCCGCTCAACTGGAAGGCCATATTCAAGATAAAAGGTTCGGGACAAAAGGCTTCTGTAGGAATGATAGGAAACTTTCGTCACGGTTTAGAGAAAA
>NYVP01000040.1 GCA_002684575.1 Verrucomicrobiales bacterium | reverse complement strand
AGGTTCTACACATCCAACTTAATGTTTCTCTACTGATGGCAATATGTTCAGTGTCGATAAAGATGAAATCTAACCCACAGTCGCCAATGACCTTGGGCCAAAAAGGAGAAGTTGAAACAACTAGTGTCCCATACATTCTTTTATCGGATTTTAAGGCCTTGCAAAATTCTTCTGGATTCATTTTACCTGTTTTTTACATCTACTGGTTTCCCTAGCCTTGATGATTCAAGAGAAGCTTGAACTGTTGCACAAATATTTCTTGCTTCAATACAATCGAGCACCGGACTATCTTGCCCATCAATGCATCGTGCAAAATTTTCTGCTAGAAGGTAATTATTATCATCAGCGATTCTTCTATTCTTGAATTCTAATGGAGGTTGGTCACGATAATAGATGGACACTTCAGGTCTNGCCTCAGAAATCACCGTAGAACCTTTNCTGCCAATTATNTGTAATTTAATTTCTCCAATATCTGGATGTGAAGCAGCTCCAATTCTGCCAATACTTAAGGATCCTGTGATTCCACCCTCGATTTCTAAAGTTACCGTTGCCAGATCATCAACATCATTGTCATGGTGTGCTTGGTGAAAATGAGACTTGGTTCTAGCAAAAACTCTTTCAACTTTGGCACCCNCAGTGAGCATTTGTATGTATGCCAAAGGATAAATACCCTCTACTTCGAGTTCTCCCATCGCTTTTTGACCAACGCCTCCATCAGATCCATCGGCATGAGCTTCAAGCTGTCGATCAAGCCAGTTGATTGGCGGATCATTGGGTTTACTGGAACCTATTGGCGGGCCAGCATCTTTTGAAAAATAAAAATCACAGTGCAGGGATAATAATTTTCCAATTTCCTTAGATTGAATTTTATTATTTGCTTGGATAAGAGATGGNAAGTAATTCCGATTCCACACAAGACACGTGACCTTATTTCTCTCAATAGCATCGATGAGTCGGTCGCATTCTGTGAGTTTTGTAGAAAGCGGTTTATCAATNACAATATGTAAACCNGCTTCTGCAGCAATGANCGCAAGATCNCAATGCCTTTCTGCNTCAGGGCTTACCGCAACGGCATCGATTTTATTTTCACTTAGNGCTTTATCGATATCTTTAATGTAGGGAATTTCGAACTCATCCGCAAATTTTTGATTTCTTTCGTGTGTCCATTGGGGTCTGGATATTTCATCTGTAACAAAGCTAAGGTTGAATCTTGGGTGTGCAGCGATTGCGCGTGGAAGATAGTCGTGCTTAACAACACTTAATACTCCAACGCTGAATGGCTTTTGCTCTCTGTCAGTTGTTTTCATTTAAAATAATATTTTTTTCCTGCTTCAGAGAAAANTTTGAATGCGTTGTTGTAACNTTGTAAATCGTCCTCAAATCCAACCCTGCTTTTGANNTTGTTTACNAAATCGATGAGCATTGGTTTCATAAAGCTTAGTTTTGTATCTGGGCATTTTGCTTCTGGCGCTCCTCCATTAAAAAATAAATTTCGATTTCTATGATCGTCTGCATAGGCTGCGCCTTTAGATCCTATTAGGCATAGTGATTCGTAGTTATCACCATCAGGAAGTGAGTTTGTGAAATCAATAAGAGCCATTCCTCCACATTTAAAACCTAAATGAACGAGTAAACATTTTACCCCATTTTCAATAGATGCTGTGCCATGAATATGCTCTGGAACATCATCAAAAAACCATAGTGCCAGATCAATTGCGTGAACCATTTCTTGCAGTCCATCAGTTTCTTTTTGATTCCACAAGTGCATTCTTAGTAGACCTAATTGTCCGAGTTCACCAGCATCAAGACTTTGTTTTAAAGGAATCGCCTCTGGAGAAAAACGTTTTGGAAATGCTGGAACTATATTGGTAGTATTGTCAGAAAGTAATGAACTATACAAAAGAATCGGTTTGCCTGTAGAGGCGAGACTTACATCGTCAGTGACAATTGCATCTGGATCTTCATCAAAATTAACGACTTTGACATCATGAATCCACGACGCAGCGCTTAGAAACTCTTGCTCATGATTGGATAATTTAAAGGCTAGACGTGTCATTATAAATTCATATCTCTTTTACTTGTATCAGGTGCCAGTAATACCGCAATCATTCCAACAATAAAAATCAGGCTTGTGATCTGACCAACTTGTTGGAGATTTCCGTCGAATATAGATTTTAGCCAAGGCGTAAGAAAAATGGTTGTGGCTGTTAGGATTCGCCCATAATTGAAACTTACTCCAGCACCAGTTGCTCTCACTTTTGTTTCGAAGAGTTCAGGTAAGAAGAATGGTAACCAACCAAAGAAAATCCCGTTAAAGAATCCCCACATTGCAACAAAAATTAGAAAGTTGGAATCTGTTGGTGAACCAACCCAAAAAATATATTGCGAAATAATCAAAGCAAATAGACAAGAGACAAAATAACAAGAACGTCTTCCAACTCTAACAGCAATAACCGCAGCGAGTCCGCTACCAATGATGCTGGCAATAGACCTTGTCTGTAATATATTAGGAGCAAGCTCAGCACTTCCAACCTCACTGGCCCATGGTAAGATCCAAGCAAAACATCCCCAACCTCCAAGTAAAGGAACAGTGGCAAGCGTAATGCCGATAAAAGTGATACCGAGATAAGGTTTTTTAAAAACAGAAGGAGAATCAGATTTGTTATTGCTATCTGATGATGTTGCATCCTTAGAACTGATCCAAGTTGGAGACTCTTTAATAAACAGTAAAATAATTACACCTAGAGGAGCAGAGATTGCACCCAATAGGAAAATGTTTCTAAATGAATCTGCATCAACAGGATAATTTGCCATTATTTTTGCAAAACTGAAAATACCAATATTGCCAGCCATGCCAATCAAACTGGCCATTATAGGTCGTGCAATTTTTGACCATGCTTCAGAAACCAAGGCCACTCCGTTGGGCCAGCAGCCTCCGATACCGAGACAAGCGAGAAATCGGATGCAGAGCAATTGAAAGGGATCCCCAGCAAAATTTGCCAAAAGAGTGAGCACCGAAAACCATATTATTGAAATTCCAAGAGCACGCGTTCTGCCAATTTTATCACCTAGTTTTCCGAAAATATATCCCCCGGCTGCAGCACCAAAAAGGAATCCGCATTGTTGAAAGGCCCACCATTTATCAATGAGATCATTCAATTGTTCTGCATTTAAATTCGCAGACCAACCGGATTCAGTGATTAGAAATTTATTAGCATTTCTGATCAAGTTGGTCATACCAATCTGCATACCGCCAAAAAACCACCCTAGAAAAGCAATAGTAAGAATGCCTATCCTTGATCCAATGGAGAGTGATTCATTATTCATTTGGTCGATTTTACCTAAAATAAGTTATGATGCCAGCCTTGCTTTGTGGATAATTAATAAATTATTATAAAAATATGAGAATTATCTGTTGTTTTTTTATTTGTTGTCTAACTCATAACCTTTGCTTTTCAGATGAGGGGTATAATTCAATTTTTAATGGTAAAACTTTGGAAGGCTGGAAATGCCGACCATTATCTCAATCTGCTAATTGGACCGTAGAAGACGGGTTAATAATTGGACGTGGCAAAGGTCAGGAGTCCTATCTTATGTTTAATGACCAGCTAGGAGATTTTGAACTTAAGTTTTCATACAAATTTATTAGTGATGAAGGTAATACGGGGGTTGAGGTGAGGAGTCATCCAGTAAAAGGAAAAGCTAGCCGATTACATGGTTATCATGCAGATATTGGGCATGTTGGTATTGGTGATAAAGTATTGGGAGCTTGGGATTTTCATGAGAATAACCGTGGTGATTATTTAGCAAAAAGAGGACACAGAGTTACCATCAAAGATAATGGTGAGAAGGAAATTGAAGAAATTAAAGATGCTTTCAAGCCTGATGATGCCAAGAAGGGGGATTGGAATGAGGTAGTTGTTTATGCCAAAGCAAATAAATTATGGTTTACAATTAATGGTAAAATTGCATCTGAGGTGATTGATGATGAGAAAGCCAAAAGACTTGATAAAGGTTTTATTGGTTTTCAACTTCATAGTGGAGATAAAATGGTCATTGCTTTTAAAGATATATCAGTGAAGAGATAAAAGATGAGTAATGATAATCTTTCTGTAGGTGTTGGCGTTCTTGGGGCTACTGGTTATATAGGTGAGCCTTACCGTGCAGAAATGCGTGAATGTGATGGAGTCAGAATGGTGGCTCTCTGCGCGAGAAGAAAAGAACCCCTTGAAAAAGCTGCCGAGGAGGATGGTGCAGATCTAGCAACGGATGATTGGCGAAAGGTAATTGAGCATCCCGATGTTAATTATGTTGTAGTAGGAACTCCAGATGCTTTTCATCACGAGGCTGTAATGGCTGCAGCTGCGGCAGGGAAACATCTATTTTGTGAAAAGCCTCTAGGGATGAATGCGGAAGAAGCAAGGGAGATGACAGACGCTTATCTTAATGCGAAAACTCTTGCTCATTTTGTTCCTCTGTGGACCAGGTGGTCTCCTGGTTTTGTAGCCGCCAAGGAATTGGTTCAAAGTGGAGCCATAGGCGAGGTGAAAGCGGTTGTTTATCGTTGGCATAACCCAAGACCTTTGGACATGGCATTAACCTGGAGAGACGACCCCAAACTCTCATCTTCTGGCACGATTGCAGATGTCGGTTCTCATGCCTATGACACAGTCAGGTGGATAATCGGTAAGGATGCCGTTAAGGTCCTAGCTCATGCCGACACTATTACACCTGCAAAATATGATTTGGGGAATGTTAATTTAACTGAAGCTCTTGAGTGTGGAGAAACGGGAACTGAGGGAAAAGAGGCCAGAAAAGGTAATACCGTTGATTATGCAAGTATTGCCTGGGAATTTGAAGGAGGAATAGTCGGTTCAATTATTCTTTCTCATGCTCCTTTCTTAAGAAGGGGACTCGTTCCAGAACTTGAACTGCATGGTACTGAAGCGTCCTTAACTGTTGATCGTTTTCATGGGAAAGTGACTATTGGTAGACCAGATAATTCCGTTGAAGTGATTAAAGAGGTNAGCCCTGGCGGATTTGATATTGGTAACCGATTTAATAAATGGGTCATTCCTGCTCTTCGAGAAGTGATGGCAGGTAAGTCGCAGTTAGAAGTAGATGCTCCAAATTTAATTGATGGTCTTAAAGCTCAACTATTTACTGATGCTTCACTAGAGTCTTCCAAATTAGGTGAATGGGTGAAAGTAGGTACTGTAAATTAGACCTTTTCCTTTGAATTCGAATTAATCTGAAATTTGGAAAAGGGTTGACCTGCTATAAGTAACTTATAAAATTTATATCTCACTTTACAGCGGTTTGATTGGATGAATTAAACCTTTTTTAATTATGTTAATTAGAATCTTTGCGATTTCGTTTTTTATTAACTCCGTTTTTGCNAANCCTCNTCAATTAGAGGATGGAGATGTTATTGCNTTTATTGGTGGTACTGATCTAGTAAGAATTCAGAAGGAAGGAAAATTAGAAGCAGCAATCACACATCGTTTTAGGGATTTAAACATTAAGTTTAGAGATTTGGCATGGGAAGGAGATACGGTTTATTTTCAAAGCACGGTTCGGGAGAGATGGAGGAAAGAAGCTTTTGGTGATCTGAATCAGCAATTAAATAGAGTAGGAGCCAATGTCATTATATGCCAGTTCGGGAAGATGGAATCTCTTCAGGGTAAGATTGGGCTTAAAGAATTTTTGGAGAATTATGACAGTCTTATCGATTTATTAAAGTCTGATAATAGAAAGCTAGTTATTCTTGCTCCGTCTGATTTTGAGTGGGATTCTGCGGATGATCAATTTCTTGATCTATATACAGATGGAATAAAAAATCTTGCTGCAAAAAAAGGGGTGCCATTTGTTAGTGGTGATTTTATTGAAAAACTTGGTGAGGAACCACCTAACAATCTTGTGCTTGCTGTAAAGGAAAAGCATCGCCTTTGGTATGATTATTGGCGACCTGCAAACTGGAAATGTCTTTTCGGAGATGATAGCAAGCGAATATTTTCTAATGCAGCCGAGGGACTCCCTTCATTTAAAGAAGAATGGCAGTTGTTTCCAAAATTAATAGAAAATGCGGAAGTTAATATCCGAAAGGGATTAAAAAATACCCCAGCTCCTTCTCCGAAAAGAACTGGTTCACGAGAGGCGAACATTAAAAAAGAGCTTGATGCCTTCGATGTTATGGATGGTTTTGAAGTCAACCTATTTGCAGACGAAAGGCATGGTATAGCAAATCCATTATCGGTTCGGTGGGATGCTCAAGGAAGAATGTTTGTTGCTTGTTCGGATGTATACCCTCAAATCGAACCTGGAGTTATGCCAGATGATAAGGTCATAATGCTAGAAGATAAAAATACTGATGGATATGCCGATAAATCTAGTATTTTCGCAAGAGGTCTTAATATTCCCACAGGAATGGAGGTGGGGATTGATGGGGTTTATGTAGGGCATAATACTGAGCTATTGCACTTCGATTGGAACGGAAATAAAAAGCTATTGCTGAGTGGTTTTGGAAATGGAGATTCGCATCAGACTATGAATTCTTTTGCCTGGTCACCTGGTGGAGAGTTATGGTTTTGTCAGGGTGATGGGGTTGAGTCCCGTGTGGAAACTCCTTTTGGTGTTTCATCACTATTTCAGGCAGGAGTATATAGGTTAAGACCCGATGAGCTTAAATTGGATCCATTATTGGATGATTTTATGGGTCCTGGTAATCCTTGGGGAGTTGCCTTTGATGACTACGGTCAGTCATTTGTAATAGATGGAGCCGGCGGCGTATCTTATTTAACTCCTGCTTCTATACCCGCAAAAAGGCGATTAAGATTACCTAGAATTGGTAAGCCTGGAGGTTATTGTGGTATTGACTGCTTAGGAGCAAGTAATTTACCGGCTGAAATGGCAGGTGATTTTTTAATAGGAGATTATAAAAAAAATCAAGTCAGTCGATTTGCGGTTTCCTCTGATGGAGCAGGATTTAAAGTTAACTGGAAAGACCCGATTCTTCGTTCGAGTCATAGAAATTTTCGACCTATTGATGTTAAAGTTGGACCTGATGGTGCTATATATGTTGTGGATTGGTACAATCCATTAACCTGTCATCAGGATGACTTCTACAGGCATCCTGATCGGGATAAAACTCATGGTAGGATATGGAGAATTTCTCCCAAGAAAGGCGCTTTAAAGTTTCCCGATCTTGTTAAATTATCTGATGAGAAATTGGTTGAGGAGTTAGCATCACCAGAGAGATGGACTAGACTCAAAGCAAAGCAAATATTATCTAAAAGAGATCAACCAAAAGTCATTAAAATTTTACATGAATGGATATCCTCTCGTAAAGGATTAGATTTATTGGAAGCGCTTTCACTTTGTGAGTTCTTAAACTTGCCTGATGAACAGATCATAGTCGCAAGCATGAATTCTGAGGACTATAGGGTCAGAGCCTATGCGGCTAGAGTGATTGGAAGGTGGGGCAAAAGGCTCGAGGGGCATCAAGATTTATTGTTGAGTCTGGCGAGAGATGAGAGTTCTCGAGTTAGAATGGAGGCAGTTCTTTCATGTGCACAAATATCTAGTCCAAAATCAATTTTAGTTGCTGCAGCTGTAGCTGAATCTCCCAGAGATAAATGGATTGATTATGCATTCTCCCAAGCTGTTCATCATTTAAAGTCGCTATGGGTGCCAGCATTCAGAGATGGTGGTTTGGATATCGAAGACTATCAATCAGGCTTTTCTGTTGTTTTAAGTCAGTCAGATTCGAAAGCTATCATTTCAGATATACGAGCTATTATTAGTAATGGAGAAGGCAGTCATGAAAAAGCACCAAANCTTCTCAAAACATTGGCGATTCTCGGNAACGATGACGATGTTNAGTTTCTCTTGGGGCTCNAGAATCCNGCTTCAGAGGTATTNATTGCTCTGAAGGATAAACANCGNCCTGAGTTCGATGTTGAACAANTTNTANGAAAATTAATCAATAATGAAACCGATGAGATTAAGCGGGNAGCGGTTGAGTTAATTGGGGATTGGGAGGTTAAAGAATTAATCGGCGAAGTTTTAAAAATTGCTGCGGATTCAAAAATTGATAGTCTTCTTAGAGCTTCTGCATTAAATGCCGCTGGTAATATAGGGGGTATTGATGCNCTTAATTTAGTCACAAAATTAGGTGGCGATAAAAATGATCCTTGTCAGTTAGAAGCCATAGGGGCTGTTGTTAATATTGATGTTCCTGTTGGTATTAAGCTTGCNGTTGCAGTTTTAGANGAGAATTTAGATTCGAATAAAATCTCAAAGCTTTTTGATGCATTAGCTTCAAGAAATGGTGCTATGAAGCTGATGGCAGAAGAATTATTAAGGTCGAACATAGACAAGGAGAAGGGAGACTTAATAAGGCAAACATGGATAGCCAAAGGACTTGTCTGTCCAGAACTTTCATCAAGTCTTGATAAATTAGCAGGTATCCCTNTGCCTAAGATTGAATATACACAANCGAATATCTTAGAATTTGTGAAACTTGGTAAAGAAGGTAATCCAAATGCAGGAGCTGAACTATTTAAATCAGCAAAACTTGGATGCATTGCATGTCACAAAATTGATGATGCTGGCGGAGTTATTGGACCTGACCTCTCAGCGCTTGGTAGTGGTGTGCCTTTTGAGAGAATTGTTACCGAAGTGATGTGGCCAACCCTTCAGGTCAAAGAAGGTTTTTCATTAACTCGTGTTGTTACTAAAAAATCTCAAACTTTACAAGGTTATGAGCAAGCTAGCCGAGATAAGGATAAGATGTTGCTAAGAGATTTTGCGAGTGGAATCATGCATCGAATTTCAAAAGATGAAATCGATAGTATGGAAAAAATTGGAAGTCTAATGCCTCCAACCGCACAAATATTGAGTAACGAAGAGATTGCTGACCTGATGGCCTATCTTTTTAATCTAAGAGGATAGTCTTAAGATACCTCCCAACCCTTGCGGTATTCTTTTGAGAGAAGATCATTAGCTTTCTCGTGGTTAGTAATTTTGAATTTTTCTGCGTCCCATTCAAATTCTTTTCCCACTTCTGCCCTATGTGCCAGATTGCCAAGTAGGTTGTGTTCGATAAGGGCTCCAGAATAATCAAAGTTACATAAACTTTTACCCTCTCCCTTACAAGCATTTAGCCATTCTTTGTAATGGCCTGCCGACTTTTGAATTGATTGCGCAGGTCTTTTATAATCTTTATATTTGGACCCTGGACTTAGAACAATTTTTCCATAATCAGAAACAATAACACCTTCATCACCTACAAAAGCGACCCCGATATGCCATTTTGAAATGTTTGTATCTTTCCCAAGTTTTGGCTGTAGGCGTTCAGCCATAGTTTTCATTCCCTCAGGGCCGTGATACCAGATTAAATCAACTTTACCTTTTTTACCCGCCCCTATACTTGCTTCAGGATGGTGCCAAGTGGCTATCTGTGAAGGGGGTGCAGCAACTTTGTCCGCAGCTGGCCCTTCTGATTTCACCTTTGAAGGACGCGAAAGCTCCAGTGCCCAATAAGGTAGATCAATTAAATGGCTACCCATATCTCCAAGAACACCATTTCCAAAATCCCAACGGCGATTCCAATTCAAATTTCCACCTTTCCAGTAACCTTGATTGTATGCTCTATTCTGTGCAGGGCCTAACCATGTTTCCCAGTTAAAGCCGTCAGGCACAGGTTGTTCTGGAAGAACTTCTTCACCTACCGGTCTTATTGATCTTCCACACCACACGTGTGCTTCTTTGATTTTACCTGCAGCTCCAGCCTGAACGAGTTCAACTGCCCTTCGATAATTGTCGGTTGCATGGATCTGAGTGCCCATCTGGGTAGCTATCTTATCTTTTCTTTTTAAGTACTCTTCTTGCATCCATCTTGCTTCTTGAACAGTATGAGCAAGAGGTTTTTCAGAGTAAACATGCTTACCGTTCCTCATGGCGGCTATAGACGCTGGAGCATGGTGATGATCTGCTGTGCTAATTACAACAGCATCTATGGCTGGATCATTAACTACTTCTCTCCAATCACTCGTTGTCTTTGCACCCGGATATCTTCCCTTGGCAGAACTTAACGCTCCAGGATTAGTATCACATAAAGCATAAATTGTTTCACTTTTAACTCCATTTGTATTTGCTCCTCCTCGACCGCCTGCGCCAATTATAGCAATGTTTAGTTTTTGATTTGGAGATTGGCTCTTTACTCTNGCGCTACACGCNGTTGTAGCTGCAATTCCAAATCCTATAAATTTTCTTCTACTTGGATGTTTCATGGGTCTATCTTTATGGTGACGGTTTTTTCCGTAATTAGTCAATATTGAAATATTAGGGTTTAATTCTTTGCCTAGAATCGATTTTGAGCCCATTTACGGGACCTCCAGATCTGTTTCTTATTCTGCAAGATAATCCCCAAGGTCCACTGGTATTTACAATTTTTAGGAGAATAGAATTCCAACCTTCATTTAATGTAAGAGGAACAATCGATTGCCGTGGTTCAAGACTTCTATTTCCAAATGATTCATGTATTTTTTTATCATTAACCCATGCCTTAATGTGATCGTCACTGCCTAGTTCTAAGTTCACCTCAATTCTTTTTTTTACCCAAACTTTAGTTGAGGCGTAAGCTGCTGAATTTTCTTCTAAGCCCATAATGGCACCGAGATCGACAGACCACATTGACTTCTCGGATTTTTTGTTCTGACGATTTTTTTTCCATTTAACTGAATTGGGATCTTTTTCAGGTGCNAATGCGTTATCGAAAACAAACCTAGCGTCTTTTGATTTAACTGAGTATGGACCAGTGATTCTCCAGTCTAATACATAATCCTGATAAAGGTTCATTTCAGAATTTAATTTGGCGGCTTCACTTTTTGCCGAATTAGTTGCTTCAGAGTTAAGAATATTTTTTATGATATTAATGGCTGTTGCCCCATTAGTACTTTTTATTCTTCTGGCAATNTTCGTTAAGGCTAAAGCTGCCTCATCACGAGCGGCCTCGTCATTGAGATAAGGTTCAATGATTTCGATTGCATCTAGACCACCGAATTGACCCATTCCGGCAAGAATTCTTTTAAGATTGTTTTTGGATTCATCTAAAAGAATTGCTTTTTGATAGGCAATTGTAGGGTTTTTAGCTTTTGAGGCAATATTGATGTAGGCATCTAAGGCTGAATTTTTGTTAGGATTTATTTTATNTGATGCGATTTCAAAAAGATCCAATGCTGGTTCTTGATTNGGCCATTTAGCTAATGCATTAATCGCTGCAAGTTGAACGGAATTTTCACTTTTAAGAGTCGATCTTATTAGTGCTAATGATTCGCTGTTTGGGTTCTTGCCAAGTAATGAGAGGGCAGAAATTTTAGCTTTTGGGTTAGAACTTTTAAGGGCTTCCTTGAGTGCATTAAATTTGATTTTATTATCTTCTATTCTTCGAAAAATATAAACAACAGCGGATTCAATGTCTGTGCGGTCAGCATCCTCTTTTGGGTTGATTAAAAGATTCATCAAGTTGCCAAGATCCTTGGTGTCGCCGAGTATTCCTATTCCTCTTATGGCTTCTTTTCTGACGGGTGAAAATTCTGATTTGGCAAAACTAAATAGATGTTCTAATGACGANCTNTCTGCCCTTGCAGCTATTGCTCTTACAAGCTCACTTTGGATCTCAGGTGTTGTTTTATTAATGATCTGAATAATAGCATTTTGAGCATTATCAGATTTAATATTGGCTAATGTATTTCTTGCCAGATTTCTCTCATGACCGGTTGTTGAAGCGGCTATAGTTGCCACGGGTAATAATGAATGATTGTCACCAATATTAGCAAGTGCCTGAATAGCAGTTAGGCGAACATCGATATTTTCGCTTTTTGTTAAATTAATGACTGTGGTGGAAGCGGACTTATCGCCTCGCTCTGATATGGCACCGATTAAGAGTACTTGCATCTTGGGTGGTGCCGTTTCGAGAAGATCTTTTATTTTTTCTCCAATATTTTCAATGTTCAGTTCTGTGATTATTGCTGCAGCGCCATTGGCTAGCATTATATTTTCACTTTTTATTGCTTCTGTGAGTAATGGAATCGCTTTGGAGTCATTGACCTTCGCTAGTCCATTTAATCCAGCCAANATAAAATGAGTTTCTTTTGTTGGACTAATGAAGGTCCTGTAAATTTTTTGTGCTTCTTGATTATTTCCAATTCTAGTCTGATTTTCAGCGCACCTGAGTAGAGCCTGAGCAGTAACTTGATAGGCTTTTCCTGTGGTCTTTGACAATCTTGGGATTAACTGATCGGATACTCCTGAGGTTCCAATTAGTCCTAGGGCTCGAGTTGCGTTATTTGCCACAGAGGCTCTGTCCAATAGAGAAATGAGATCAGGGACGGACTTCTGATACCTGATATCTCCTAAGCTGTCTATAATTCCAGCCATTAATGGTTCACTGACTTCATTAAGATTACTGTGTAGAACTTGTCCTGCCTCCTCATAAGGCATCGATGCAAGAGCATACCTTGCCATATGACTAGTTTCCCTATCACTGAGCATTTCTCCGAGAACAGGAATTGATTTTTTAGTACCAACTATTCTAAGTAATCGACAGAAAAAATCTTTAGCTCTTCGCGAATTTGCCTTTGGTAAAGCATCTAAGATTTTAATCTCAATCAAATCTCTTCTTTCAGGATTGTTAATTGATTCGACTGAAAAATTTTCTAGAAGCTTTAATGGTTCTGACGGTTTGCCGTCAGTGAAATTAATTGCAGCTGAAATGGCTTGATCCACCTCATCGGCGAATAAATTAAAACCAATAAAAAGAGTAAAAATAATTATTAGGATTTTTTTCATTTTATTAACTTTAGCCAATTGTAAAAGGTTCTCTTTTTGGTCTGTCGATCCATCTTGAAGCTTCTGGATCTCCAATGATCTCTTCCTTCACTGGGTCCCATTTGATTTCTCTTTTGAGCCAGTAAGCGATATTTCCAAGATGACAGTGAGTTGCTGTTCGGTGGGCTCTTTCAATGTCTCTGAATGGTTTTTCTCTGCTCTTTACGCAATGAATAAAATCTCCAGAAAGCCCACCCTGACCTTTATAATTAGGGATGTAGACTGATGGTGGGTTAGGCCGATTTTTAGAATTATTTCTAAAGGGTATTTCGTTTTCTGTCCCTTTGAAGGAGAGGATTCCTCCCCATCCTCCTCCATGATATATTTTTACTCCATTAGAAAATTCATAGGTAAGATGTTTTACATCTTTTCCATCTGGCGGAGTAATTTTTACTGGTCCAGTTTCGTGCAAGTTTAGTGCAAAAAGGGCACCTCCAAACCCATGGCATCCCCAGTCTGTCATACTTCCTCCGGAATAATCCCGAAACGGTCTAAATCCACCCCTAGTAAGTGCGGGATGATAAGGACGCCATGGAGCAGGTCCTAACCAACGATTCCAATCAACGCCATTTGGTAATGGTTCTTCTGGTAAGTAACACTCTCCCGCAGGTCCTCCAACATTAACCCACGCCTCTTTAACTTCTCCAATAGCGCCACCATAAATCATTCTGTGAAACCAGTTATAATCTCCCCAAACTCTTTGGCTTCCGCCTGAAAAGACGCGCCCAAATCGGCGAGCTGTATCCCTCATCATTTGCCCCTCTTTGATAGTTAACGTTTCGGGTTTTTCGCAAAACACATCCTTACCTGACATCATGGCCTCAATAGCAATTTTCGCATGCCAATGATCTGGAGTCGCGATGAGAATTGCATCTATATCATCGCGAGTGATGATCTCGCGATAGTCTACATAGGTTTTGCAGTCGTTATTGCCGTACCTTCTATCTACGGCACTTTTTGCCTGATCAGCATGTGACTGNACCACATCACAAACAGCCAAAGTTTGTATTTCACTAAAGCCTAAAAACGAGTTCATATCACCTCGACCTCTTCCACCCATACCAATGCCCGCGAAATTAATTCTTTCATTGGCTCCAAAAGCGGATGATGGGACAAAGGTTGGGAGAGAGGCTGCTGCAGATGATTTTAGAAATTTTCTTCTGCTAGGATTTGTAAGAGATTTATCCAACATTGCAGAATACTGAGGTAGAGAGATCTTTTTAGTCAANCATGATTGTTACCTTCTTGAAGAACTTTTCCAATTAATGTTAATCTTTGTAGAGTGAGTCAGAGTTATAAAGTCATTCGAGCTGATAATCATAAACTTCTTATGAAGTTTGTTGATTTCCCTTTTCAACTCTATAAGCATTCCAGCTATTGGATTCCTCCCATGCGTAATGATGAATTCAATGCAATGCTTCCAGAAAAAAACCCATCACTGATTGAATCTGATTTCAGCTATTGGCTTGTTTTAAAAAATGAAACGGTGGTTGGCCGAGTGGCGGGATATATTAATCGAAGAGATAATAAATTGAGGGACCGAAAGGCGTCTCGTTTTGGAAGTATAGATTTCGTTGATGAACCCTTGGTTTGTAAGTTGCTTCTTGATCAAGTAGAGGATTGGTCAAAGAGCATGGGGATGACTCAAATTGATGGNCCTTTGGGTCCAGGCCACTTTGATCGGAATTGTATTTTGATAGATGGATTTGAGGAACTTCCAACGGTTATATCCAGTTATAATTATCCATACTATTCTAATTATATCGAAGCGTGTGGATACTTTAAAGAAGTTGATTACTTAGAGCATAGAATCAGAATTTCTGGCGAACCTGACAGGCGTATTGAAAAAATTTCATCGTATGTTCTTAAAANGAAAAACCTTTCTATTTGGCCAGTTCCCTCAAAACAGGAGTTGATGAAAAGAGGTAAAGAATTTTTTGAACTCATAAACGAAGCTTATTCTGGGCTTCATGATTTTGTACCTCTTAACGAGGCAGAGATAAATTATCTCATTGATCATTTCTTTTCGTATATCAACCCCGAGTTTGTGAAGATTGTTATTGATAGTAATAATAAAATGGTTGCAGCGGGAATAGCCATGGAATCATTTTCAGAGGCAATGCAGGCATGTGAGGGGCGATTATTCCCTCTTGGATGGTTAAAAATCATTCTGAAAATGAGAAAGAATGATGTCCTTGATTTATGTTTAGTAGCTGTTGGTTCTAAATTTCGTAACCAAGGTCTCAATTCTGTTTTGATGCATGAAATGCACAAATCTGCCATTCGAAAGGGTTTAAAATGGGCTGAGACTAATGGGGAATTAGAAACTAATTCGGAGATACTTGAAATGTGGAAAGGGTATGATTTTAAAACCCATAAAAGGAGAAGGATTTACACTAAAAAATTATAGTTCAGATATTTGACCAAACTCTCTNAAAAGCTAATTTTATAGTCCGTGGGCAGAGTATTATTATTAATTTCCCTATCTTTATTTTGGCATGAAAATGCTTCTGCAGATTTGTGGAAGGCTCATATTGCTCCAATTTTCCAGTCCAATTGTGTTAAATGTCACGGAGGAGCAAAAAAGAAAGCGGGTCTGGATATAAGATCTTTAGAATCTATTCTCGCTGGTTCAGAAAATGGTCCTGTTATTGAGAAGGGCTACCCAGAAAAAAGTTCAATTTACACTGTTTTAAGAGCTGNAGCCGATCCTCATATGCCTCCTAAAGGGCAGCTCAACAATAACGAAATCGAATACATAAGAGTTTGGATTGAGACATTAGCGGCAACAAAAGAAAGCGATAGCCTTTATGATTCAGCTATTGAAATTCCTAAAGATCTAAGTGNTTCTGGNGTTATTGATTATGTGATTGAGGAAAGTTGTTCTAAACAAGGTATACCATTGAGCCCAACCGTTGATGATCGTACATTTTGTCGAAGAGTCCATCTTGATATTGTGGGTAGAATTCCGACCTCTGATGAGATGGCTGATTTTCTCAAAAGTGATTCTAATGATAAGAAAATCAAATTAGTAGACCGTTTGTTAAGCTCCAATGAGTACCCAAATTATATGGCTGAAATTTTTAGCGCTATGTTGCTTGGTCGGGAGTCAGAAAGAAAAAAAAGTAGGGAAGAGAGAATTAAAAACGGGTGGTTAGAATATTTAACTTGGGCCTTTAAGACCAATAGGCCGTGGGATGCAATGGCCAAGGACCTTGTTGTTGCAAAACCCAAATCTAAAAACGAATTGGGGGCTTCATGGTTCTTGTTTGAACAAAAGAATAATCATTCAGAGATGGCAAAATTAACAATGTCCTCTTTGCTTGGTAAACAAATTCAATGTGCACAATGTCATGATCATCCAGTGTCACCAGAGATTGAGCAAANGCACTATTGGGGAATGATTGCTTTTTTTAATCGTTCATTAAATGTTGAGACTAAAGATGGAATTCGGGTAGCAGAGCGAGCGACAGGGGGATTTTCGAAGTTTGCTGATCTAAGTGGTAAAAGCTTTGACACTAGTCTTGTTTTGGTTGATGGAACTGAAATCGTTGACGAAAACGATTCTTCAACAAAAGACAAAGCCGATCTTTATATTAGTCCTCCAGCACAAAGTTGGTTTGATAAAAATAAAAAGGAAAAAAAAGGGTATAACCTAGTCAAAATCGATAAAACTCCTGAGCCAAAGTTTTCCAGGAGAGAAAAGCTTGTTGAAGCGATTNTTACTCAGTCGGAGGATTCTTTTTCGAAGGCCTTTNTTAATCGGGTTTGGGCACTGTTAATGGGGCGCGGTTTTGTGCATCCTGTTGATAAGATGGATTCTTCTCATCCTCCTTCGCATCCAGAACTCCTTGATTATTTAGCTAAAGATTTCTCGGGGTCTGGATATGACATTAAGAAACTGTTTAGGACAATCCTTTTAAGTAGGCCTTACCAATTATCGAGTTCTCCCGTAGGAGAGATTAAGCCAGAGCCTGACACCTTTAGTTATTTTTCAGTTAGGCCACTGAGTGCAGAATCTCTATCAAAATCATTGCTAATTGCTATGGGAAATATACCAAACGAAGACGGTGAATTTAGTGAAATTGATTACAATAAACTTCGAAATGCGATCGTTAAAAAGTTTCCAAATATTTTACCTGAGATTTANTCTCCGAGTGTTCAACAAGCATTATTCTTTAGTAATAATCCATTAGTTGAGGAGTTTCTATTTTCTGAAAATAACACCACTGTCGCAAATGTTAAGATGGAAAAAACCAATGTGGAAAAAGTTATTAAGGCTTTTGATTTAATAATTAACCGTCTTCCGGATCAATCTGAAATAGATGCTGGAGTGAAGTTTCTTGAAAGAGATAATGATAATGTTGAACAATTATGCTGGGCATTGATTTCAGGGCCNGAATTTAGAATGAATCATTAATTAATGATGGATGATGTAAAAAAGAATTGTGGTTCACCTGANCATTTAATGCACAGGAGGAGGTTCCTTGAGGGATTAAGTGCAGGTGCTCTTTCTACTTTTAGTTGGTCTGGGCTTTTTTCAAATCCAGCATTTTCTGCGATAGCCAAGAAAAAGCAAAAACATTGTATCCTNCTATGGTTNTGTGGTGGTCCTAGCCAATTTGAAACTTGGGACCCAAAACCAGGTAAACCCACTGGAGGACCTTTTAAAAGTATTCCTACTAGTATTCCAGGCATTCATTTCTCCGAATTGATGCCTCATTGTGCCTCCATTGCAGATAAACTTGCTGTGGTTCGATCAATGAAGACTGCTCAGACAGAGCACACTCAGGCTATCAACTTATTACAAAGAGGAGATAAGGAACGGCCACCTTTTGTGAGGCCTACGATGGGTTCCGTATTGGCAGAGCAGTTGGGGCAATTGAGTTCAAGAATACCGAACTTTGTTCTTCTTGATCCGTGTCCAGAGGGCAATGAGTTTAAAGGATTTAAGGCAGGCAATTGGGCTGGTTGGTTAGGTGCTGAATATTCACCAGTGCGTGTCGGTGGAGAATTTAAGATCCCTGATACCGATAAGCTCGATTCAATAACTGATAATGATCATGAAGCTAGGGCGGAACTCCAAAAATTTTATTCAAAAAAATTTGAGAATGAAACAAAGAGNTCTNCTGTCGCATCATACAATGCAACCTTTGAACGAGTTCGAGGATTAATGAGTTGTGCTGATCTTTTTGATCTTAACCGTTTACCAGAAGAGGATCGCATTCGCTATGGTCCAGGTACCTTTGGACAGCATGCCTTACTAGCAAGAAACCTAGTCGAAGAAGGGGCCCCTTTCGTTATGGTTGCGAACGGAATGCCGTGGGACACTCACGTTTTTAATCACGAGATATATCAGATGGTCGTACCTGATTTAGATAATATCATCTATCAACTTGTGAATGATTTAGAAGAAAGAGGATTGCTNGAAGATACATTAGTNGTGGCTATGGGCGAATTTGGAAGAACTCCTTGGATTAATCAGGCAAGAGGAAGAGACCATTACCCGAATGCTTGGAGTTTAGCCATGGCAGGTTGTGGAATTAATGGAGGAGCAGTGGTTGGTGAAACTGATGACTTAGGGGTTGATGTAAAGGACTCTCCTTTTAATGAGCGTAATCTGTTTGCAACAATATTTAGTGCCTTAGGAATAGACCCTCATTCAGAGTATGATCTTCCAAACTTCCCAACTTTCCACAGGGTAGAAGAGCAAATTAAACCTATTAGGGAGGTGCTAATTTGAAAGTTGAGATTAAAAAAGTTAAGGAAACGAAGTTTCCCTCTCACTGTTTATCCTTGGTTCTTGGTGANGATAAAAAAATTTATGNATCATGCTACGATGGGGGAGTGTATTGCCTTGATGATTCTGAGAAGAAACCAAAAAAAATAGTAACTCACGAAAATATATCCTCAGGAGTCAGGTTATGTGGTGATAATATTATCTCATCAGATTATGACGGCATTATAAAGTGGTCTGATCGTAAGTCGCATAATGANTTAAGAAAAATAAAAGCACATGACTTTTGGTCTTGGCAAAGTGCTGTATCGCGTGATGAGNAAAAAATCGCATCCGTCACAGGTCAGTATCTTGTCGGTGGTTATAAATATGAACCAGCTCCTGAAAAAGAGCCCTCTGTAAAAGTTTATGATTCTCAGACAGGAGATTTAACGCATTCTTTTTCTCATCAGCCGCCAGTTCAATCAATTGCATTCAGTAATAACGGCCGATTTTTGGCGGCTGGAAACCTAATGGGTGAAGTTAGGGTTTGGGACTTGAGTAATAATCTAATGGTTTCAAAATGGACTACTGAANAGTTCACAGGATGGGGTATTATTAAAGGGCATTATTATACTGGTGGAATTTTTTCNATTGAATTTTCTCCTGACGATTCATTTATTTATGTTGCTGGAATGGGAACAACTAGAGATCCTGCTGCAGGTAACGGTAAGCAACTCTGGGAAAAATATCGTTGGGCTCCANGAGNAGGTGATCCCAAACTTATCTCAAGTGCTTTGGATTCTGAGATTGGTCAGGGTTTGATGGAGGTTTTAACTTTTCATCCTTCCGAGAAATTTTTTCTTATGGCTGGAAGGATGTTCAAGGGTAATTGGAATACTGCAATATTTGATTCNAGTGAAGGAAATATCATTTGCTCTGAAAATTCCGGTATTCGNTGCAGCGATGCAGTCTTTAATGCTGAAGGAACGAAAATGTTTATTGGAGGAGGAAAGAGCCAAGGAAANATAAAGGATGGCAAGTTTTCAGCTTGGGGAAGGGTTCTAGANTACGAAGTTTCCATTATANAAGAAAAATCATAGTTTAGACTTGAGAGCTCCTTGATTTCTTCTCTGGTGAGTTTAGCTTCGGCTCCCAATTTAATTAATTATACTCAACTTTCATGCGACAGGTCTTAAGATCTAAAATCCATAGAGCAACCGTAACTGATGCAAATCCAGACTATGTGGGTAGTATCACTATTGATGAAGATCTCCTTGATTCTGTTGGTCTTTGGCCAGGGGAGAAAGTTCTTGTAGCTAGTGTTGACTCGGGNCAAAGACTTGAAACTTATATACTGAAAGGTGAAAAAGGATCTGGTGATATTTGTCTTAATGGGGCAGCAGCAAAGCTGATAACAAAAGGAGAAATTGTAATAATTATTGGATTTGAGATCACTGATAAGCCAGTTACCTCAAAGACTGTGATTGTTGATTCAGATAATAAGATTCAACAAATTATTGAGAAGTAGTCCTCTGTATTAATCTGAGTTTTTGCTTGGGATGCTTTTTGAGAAGCTTTTACTACCTCNCGAGCTTCTAGACGAACTACTTGAGCTACTTGGTATTCTCCTTGAAAAGTTTTCCGATGAACTACTAGACGGTCTGCTTGAGCTACTTGGTATTCTCCTTGAAAAGTTTTCCGATGAACTGGAGCTACTGGATGATCTGCTAGGGTTGGGGCTACTAGACGGTCTGCTTGAGCTGCCGGGGATATTTTTGGAAAAACTTTTAGAGCTTGTTGATGGGCCTGATGNATTGTTACCGGAAGTAGNAATNTTTTTAGAAAATGGACCACTCGATTTTTTAGATNCAGATTTAGAGCGTTTGTCATCATGATAATAGTGATGATGGTGATGACCACTGTGAAAACCCATCCCAAAAAAGTTTCTTCGATTGACGTATGGTCCTGAGTATCCAACTCTCCAAGGGTCACTATAACCATACCGAGTGTTCAACCCGGAGCCGTATCGTCGATAGCTTGCAACTTTCACAAGTTTTCCACCACACGTTTTGTCGGGGCATATAAGATTTCCCTCATCAATAGAATTAGAGATCTCAAAAATTTCACCAGTTTTTTGACATTGATAACTTGAGGTAGGGTATTCTCTTTTGGTGGTTGCGCAGGACGTTAAAAAAATGAGNAACGTACTAAATAATNTNACNATNTATCGGTTCATTAGATTTGTGTTAGATTAATTATTATCCATAGCCTAAATACTGATTGCAAGATTAATTCTTGTTATATTTACCATTTTTCGATGCATTACATATCGTTGATTTAGATGAGTTGTACGGTTAAGTTTGAAGTTATGAGAGATAACTACCCGCTACAAATTGGTTATTGGGACAGAAGAAAAATGCTTTTTGGATTAGGTCTTGGAGCTGGAGCTTTTTTGACNCCAGGTTTATTTGCTGAATCTTTAATGGANCCTACGCCCAGACAAACTGAAGGCCCATTCTATCCCGATAAAATGCCGNTAGATACGGATAATGATCTTTTAGTTATTGGAGATTCAATTACTCCTGCTGTCGGAGAAGTTTCTCATTTATCTGGTACGATTTTAAATATAAAAGGCGAGCCTGTGAAAAATGCATTAGTCGAAATCTGGCAAGTTGGCGCCAAGGGTGTTTATTTACATTCGAAAGATAATCGGCCAGGTAGAGATGATAAGTTTCAGGGATATGGAAGATTTTTAACTGATTCCAAAGGAAGATATTATTTCCGTACTGTTAAACCTGTGACCTATCCTGGTCGGGCTCCTCATATTCACGTAGCAGTTACTGTAAATAATAAAAGAATGTTAACTTCTCAGTGCTATGTGAAAGGGGATAAAAGAAATGATAAGGATTTTATCTTNAAACGCTTGGGTAAGGTTGGACAAAAATTGACGTCGGTCGAATTTAAGCCAATCAAAGGATCTAAGATTAACGAACTTGATGCGGTTTGGGATATTATAATTGGACTTACCCCAGAGGGTTAAAAGTTTCTTATTAATTAATCTTATTCCAACCTCCAAGTTCACTAAGTTTTGTTTCCATAGCGTTGGCCCATATTTTATAGCCATTTGAATTTGGATGTAGTGCATCCGGCATTACGGACTTGGGTAATTTTTTATTTTCGTCTAAAAAGCTNCCTGAAATATCCAAATAGTGAACACTAGTTGAGTTTGCAAGAGTCTTAGCGAGCTCGTTTATTTTGTTATTCCTTATCCTTTGAGGATGATCTGGATTAGCTGCGCGGGGGAAAATGCCCAGTAAAAGGATTTTCATATTAGGCCTCCTGTCCTGAAGAAGGTCNACGATAGATTTAATTCCTAGGAACGTTTCCTCTGCGTCTTGCATTGCATGTCCAGTATTGTTGGTGCCAATCATAATTGTGGCTACTTTGGGATTTACATTTTCTGGNAANTCACCATTTAANAGTCTCCAAAGAACGTGTTCAGTTCTGTCCCCAGAAAATCCGATATTTAAAGTTTTCCTATCGGTGTAAAATTTTTCGAAAGAAGCCTTTCCTGCGTTTTCCCAACCATGNGTGATAGAATCTCCAATGAAAAGAAGATCGTAATTTCCCTCTTTAGCTAGTTTTACTTTTTGCCGATGTCTATTTCTCCACCATTCTTGATCCATTCTATGAGCCGGAATCGTNGCTGAATTGGCAGCATATTTTCTTTTGCTCTCAGAGTAAATTTCTTTGAGTGAGTTGAGAACCTTTTGATATTCAGGTTTATTATGAANTGAGTTCATTTCCTGAGGATCGTTTTCCAAATCAAATAAGTTCCATTCTTTTGTATTTGGAAAATGAATTAGTTTATGTTTTTCTGTCCGTACCCCATCATGCTTAGCAACACGATGTGTGCGTTCACCATAATAGGCGTAGTAAATACTTTCTCTCCAACCCTCTGGAGCCTTTGAAGGATTCTTAAAAGCTTTCAGTAAACTTTTGCCCTGCATTTTTTTTGGAACCTTTGCTCCTGCCAATTCAAGAAANGTTGGAGCGTAATCNATGTTTTGGATGAGTGTTTTTGATTTTGACCCTTTTGGAANNACNCCTGGCCATCTTATNAGAAATGGCATTGCGAGGGACTCNTCAAACATCCAGCGCTTGTCATACCAGCCNTGTTCACCAAGATAGAACCCTTGGTCAGACGAGTAGATGACAATCGTATTTTCCGAGAGACCGCTATCATCCAAATACTGAAGCAGTCNTCCAACGTTTTCATCTACAGCNNTNATTGTCCTTAGATAATCTTTNATGTATCTCTGGTATTTCCATCTAGTAATATCTTTGCCTTTAATTTCACCAGATTGAATGCCTGTTATTAGTTTTTGGTTTTTTGGTTCGTAAGCCTTA
>NYVP01000039.1 GCA_002684575.1 Verrucomicrobiales bacterium | reverse complement strand
GTCGCCACAAAATTGAATGCAGATACTGGTAATAAAGTTCCCCAAGTGCTTGATACACTGGCTGCAGCTCAAGCGGCTAACGGTCAATTCATGAAAGCAGCAAAATCGGCAGAAATGGCCATCTCTCAGTTAAAAAATTCCTCAAAACTCAAGCAAACCATTCAAAATCGCCTGAATCTGTACAAAAATGGAAAAGCTTTTTTACAAAGCACTAGTAAGAAATAAGAAAAAATTCAACTTTTTTTGATATTTAAGGCTAAGGATTACAAAATTGTTCTTTGGCGTCTAGTTCCTTGACCCTTAGCGCCTTTAAAGTTTAATTTATGTTTAATAGGAAAATCTATAGTTCTAATCACCCACTCCCACAACATTATGTCCAAAAACAAATTATGGCAGATCTTTGTTTCTGTCTTTTCTCTTAGCATTCTAATAATAACTGCAAACTCGCAAGAGACCTATTCACAAAACTTTGATGATTTTGATAATGGTGAAACTGATCTTGGTGATGGCTCCGTGATATTCGGTGAAGCCGCTTCCATACAAGATGGTCGATTACAACTGACCATTGATGGACAGGGACTTGGCTTCTCCAGTTTTTCTGTTCCACCAATTGAAGGATCATCTCAAGGATTCACGATTACTTTCGATTATGAGATGTTTGATAGCCCTGCAAATAATGATCCGGCCGATGGATTTTCAATCAACTATGGTGATGCTGAATTAGGTGCCCTGGGAGCAGCCGAAGAAGGTATGAACTCACAGCAAGCAACTGAGAATTTATCCTTTGAGATCGACACTTGGCAAAATGGTGATGCTGAGCAAGGAGTAAATATCTCCGGTCTTTCAGGCGGAGCCGATCTAGGCCAACTCGCTTTCACAAATGGTGTCATTCTTGACGATGGACAAACGGTTAGCGGAACTATGGAAATTACTTGGGACCCATCTGTGGGAGCCTCCTTCAAAACAACTGGTCTAAACACAGATGCAGATTTTGAAAACGTTGAAATTCCCGACTTCATCCCTAGCGATGATCATACCTTTATTATTTCTGCGAGAGTGGGTGGAGCTAATCAGGACTTATTCATTGATAACCTTAACATTGTCACTGGAGCGGGTGATGACGATGATGAGGACGGACTACCTAATACATACGAAATTGCTAACGACCTTGACCCGAATGATGCCACCGGTGACAATGGAGCAGATGGCGATCCTGACGGCGACGGATTGATCAACTTAGAAGAATTTGAAAATAGAACAAATCCACAAAATGCGGATACAGATGGTGATGGACTAGCTGATGGCGTTGAGAACGGCACGGGAGACTACGACGGTCCTGAAGCAACTGGTACCGATCCACTCAATCCTGACACAGATGGAGACACACTCAGTGACGGAGTTGAAAACCCAACTCTTCCTTATGATCCAAATAATCCAGAGGATCAGCCTGGTACTGACCCTAATATAGGAGATACTGACGGTGACGGCCTAGGTGACGGAAGTGAAATTGCTAATGGAACTAACCCTACTGAGGAGGATGAAATTGACGGCAGTTCTTATGTTCAAAATTTCGATGGCTTTGCTGATGGCACCATTGATTTAGAGGACGGCAGCGTCATAGCAGGTCAAGCTGCAGAAGTTATTGATGGAAAACTCGTATTGACCAAAGATGGTCAAGGGCTTGGCTTTTCAAGTTTCTCTGTACCACCTATTATTGGTTCTTCTAGTGGCTTTAGAATTACTTTTGATTACGAATTGAATGATAGTCCAGGCAATAACAACCCTGCAGACGGTTTTTCTATCAATTACGGAGATGCTCAACTTGGTGAACTTGGTCAAGCAGAGGAGGGAATGTCAGGCGGTCAAGCCATTGAAAACATCTCATTTGAGGTCGACACATGGCAGAACTTTGATGCCGAGCAGGGAGTCAACATCTCTGGTATGGCTGGCGGAACCGATCTTCAACAACTTGCCTTCAACAACGGGCCAATTCTCAATGATGGTGAGCGAGTGGAAGGAAAAATAACCATCCTCTGGCAGCCAGACGTTGGAGCTTCTTTCACAACCACCGGCATGAACACCAATGCTGATTTCGAAAATGTTGAAATCCCTGACTTCATCCCAAGCGATGAACACACCTTCATCATCTCTGCTCGAGTTGGTGGAGCAAACCAAGATTTCATCATTGATAACTTAGTCATCCAAACAGGTATTTTTGATGGTGATGAGGATGAAGACAATTTGCCTGATTTTTATGAAACGGATCAAGTCGGCAACCTTACGGATCTTAATGGCCTTGGTGAAGGACCTGGACCAGGAGCAGGAACTGGTGACTTCGATGGCGATGGAGTAACGGATTTTGACGAATACGAAAATAAAACTAATCCATCTGAAGCAGATACTGATGGTGATGGGCTCGCCGACGGTGTAGAAAACAACTCAGGTGATTATGATGGACCAGATGCAACGGGAACTGACCCTTTAAATCCGGATACAGACAACGATGGATTATTGGATAGCTTAGAAAATAATAGTGGAATTTACGTAAGCGCTGAAAACCCAGGAACCGACCCTCACAACCCTGATACAGATGGTGATGAAATCCTTGATGGTGTTGAAATCAATAATAGAACCAACCCACTTGATGCGGACGATGCTCCAATCTTGTGGACAGTCAGAAACGCTCAATCAGTTTCACCCTTAAACTCGATCCTAGACACTAGGGCCCTCTTCGATGACGAAAACAATAGAATTGATGAAACCACAACAATTCACACAGTCATCAACTTTAGAGACAATGCTACTGGACCTTTCGGTGATCCAGAGCCTTTCCCTCTATTTGAGGCGCAAGATGTTAATCAGGATGATTTTGCAATCATGGCGACCGGTACGATTTTCATCACGGAGCCAGGAACCTATACTTTTGGTTTCAATTCTGACGACGGTGGCGGAATTTACATCGATGATGAGCCGGTTATCGTTTTTGATGCAAACAGAGGTTCAGCCACAAGCCTCGGTGCGGTAGATCTTGCATGGGGTGAGCATAACGTGGAATTCTTATTCTGGGAAAGAGGAGGCGGTGCTCAATGCCAACTCTTCGTTCACAATGAGATTGGTGATTTTTCAGGTGATCCATTCAACGTTGGAGACTACAAACTCCTCGAAACCTCATCAGCTCCGGTTAGTGATTCAGATAATGACGGCCTTCCTGACATTTGGGAAGAACAGTTCTTTGATAATCTTGATCAAACCGCAGAAGGAGATCCTGATAGCGATGGACTTAATAATGCCGAGGAGTTTGAAGCTGGAACTAAGCCTGATAACGCCGACTCTGATGACGACGGATACAGTGATGGTGTTGAAACCGGTACCGGTAAATGGGTAAGTGCTCAGAATACAGGAACAAGCCCAACTAAGAATGATTCAGATGGAGATGGACTTAAGGACGGAGTCGAAAACCCAGACCTAGGATACGATTCCGAAAACCCTGAAACACAATCAGGATCAGATCCAAATGAGCAAGACTCTGACGGCGACACTGTTCCTGATGGCAGAGAAATTGCCCTTGGAAGAGATCCCTCAGTTCCTCAATCAACTCCTCGGGGTTATATTCAGGATTTCGATGGATATCCAGACGGCACGACCGATCTCGGAGATGGAAGTGTGATTTTTGGTGCAGCGGCTGAGGTTGTTGATGGAAGACTTCAACTCACTAAAGACGGGCAAGGACTTGGCTTCTCAAGTTGGACGATTCCCGCCATCCAGAACTCATCTCAAGGTTTTACAGTGACTTTCGATATGGAAATCACCGACGGACCAGGAGCTAATAATCCTGCCGATGGATTGGCATTCAACTACGGAGACTTCAGACTCGGTGAACAAGGTGCGGCAGAAGAGGGCATGGAGAACCGCGCAGGGGTAAACAACAACCTATCTTTTGAGATTGATACCTGGCAGAATGGAGACGCCGAGCAAGGGGTTAACCTCGCTGAACAAATTGATGGAGCGAAGAGTGACCTTGAATTCACCAACGGACCGATTCTTCAGGATGGAACAAGCGTATCTGGTCCAGTAACTATCACTTACAATCCTAACACTGGTGCCAGCTTTAAAACTGAAGGTCTTGAAACAAATGCTGAATTTGAGGATGTAGCGCTTACGTTCGTCGGTGATGATTCATTTAACTTTGGTATCTCTGCTCGAGTTGGCGGAGCAAACCAAGACCTGTTTATTGATAACTTTGTTCTTTCACTTGGTACACTTGGAGCACCATTCCAGATTACTGACATCACAAAAATTGGAACGGAAGTTGAAATAACTTGGTCATCCAGACCTAATCGCATTTATAAAGTTGAGCGCAGTGAGAGTCTAGAGAATGATGAAGTCGACTCAAACCGCGATGGAGATATCGGGTTCTGGGAAGAAGTCGATGACGGAGTTCTTAGTGAAGGCGAAGAAACCACATTCGCCGATGAAATCTTCGACGATTCCAAAAAGGTATTCTGGCGTGTCACAGACATGGGACCTGCTGAATAATTAAAGATTAACAAAAAATAATCATCTTTAGAGGGCTGCTCCTAGGAGCAGCCCTCTTTGTAGTTGTATATGAGTTGTTCAACTAAGAAATTTGAGTTATATTTATAATGTAAATACAACTCCCCATTTAAATACTGTGAAACTCTCAATCACCGTCAAAAACAATATCTTCATTGCAACCGCTGCACTCTTACTAATCCACTCTCTGATACCGCTTCAAGGAGCCACCTACACTCAAGATTTTGATGGGTTCGATAACGGGACAATAGAACTCGGTGATGGATCAGTGATTACAGGTGAAGCAGCCCGAGTCATTGACGGACGACTTCAACTTACTAGGGATGGTGAAGGCCTAGGATTTTCAAGTTTTTCAATACCAAGCATAGAAGGTTCTTCTGAGGGCTTTACTGTCACCTTTGATTACGAACTGAATGATGGACCCGGAAGCAATGACCCTGCTGACGGTTTTTCTTTTAATTATGGAAATGCCGAGCTTGGTGAACGAGGTCAAGCTGAAGAGGGTATGGCAGGCAGGCCAGGTGTTACTGAAAATATTTCTTTTGAAGTGGACACTTGGAGAAACGGAGATTCAGAACAAGGAGTAAATATTTCAGGTATTCATAATGGTGAGGATCAAGATCAACACGCCTTCNCGAATGGCGTTATTCTTAACGATGGACAAAGAGTTTCTGGAAGAATGGAGATGAGCTGGAACCCTCAATCAGGTGCTACGTTTAAAACAACTGGCCTTGTCACCAATGCTAATTTTAACAATGTTGAAATCATTAACTTTGAACCTAATGACAATCACACATTTATCATCTCTGCAAGAGTCGGCGGTGCCAATCAGGATCTATTTATAGACAATATCACGATCAGTACAGAATCGNCTAATAATCCGGGCGATCCAGACGATCCTGACAACCCAGACGATCCGGATGAACCAGACGTTCCAGACCCTATTCGTAATGGTGANTTATTCATTAGTGAATTCTGCGCGAGAAACGATACCATTNTAGAGGATGAGGATAAAGAAACTTCAGATTGGATTGAGATCTACAACGGAAAAGAAACGGCAGTCAATCTGGAGGGATATTATTTATCAGANAATACTGAGGACCTCACAAAGTGGAAATTTCCTGCGGTTACCATTCAACCATATCAATATCNCNTTGTATTTGCCTCGACAAAAGATCGCCGAAATCCAGAAAATGAACTACACACCAATTTTGCTCTTGATGGTNATAANGGGCAACTCGTTTTCTTGGAGCCTGATGGTTTAACCATTCTCAGTGAGTTTAATTATGGTGAACAGGTCGAAGATACGAGCTTCGGGGAACTCGTTGCAAATAATACTTTTGGATTCTTTGATAAACCTACTCCTGGNGCAGTGAACAACACTCAACAATTTGCTTCAGCACCAGGCGAGGAAATTCAGTTCGACAAGCCTGGAGGACTCTTTAGCGGTACTATTCAGCTCACTATTCTTCCTCCAGAATCTCCAAACGCCGTCATCAGGTATACAACNAATAATAGCGAACCATCATCAAGATCAGCAATATATAATGGCAATCCNATTACCATTAGAGAAACAACAACTATAAGGGCAAGGATTTTTGAATCTGGCCGTGAACCTAGTCGCGTGAGAAGCCGAACTTTTATTGAGCTAAATTCNAATGTTGTAAACTTTAATTCTGCACTNCCTATCATTGTTGTTGATTCAAATGGAGCCAACCTAGATGACGGAAATCGAAACTTTAGATTTACCTACAATGTTGTCATTGATAAGGATCCAAAAGATGGCCTAGCCAGAATGACCGGACCCGCTGACTTCCAGGGCAGAAGCGGAATGCATGTTCGAGGCCAGAGTTCCTCGGGTTTCGCCAAAAAACAATACGCATGGGAAATAAATAACAATGAAGGAGAGGATAAAGACGAATCTATTTTGGGAATGCCAAAAGAATCGGATTGGATTATACATGCCCCATATTCGGATAAAACTCTCATGCGTAATGTTATGGTTTACAACCTCGCCAGAGATTTNTGGGGTAATNGAGGTGGAGTAAGAACACGATTCGTTGAGCTATTCATGAACACGCGAAGAGGAAGCGACGTTTCGATGAGCGACTACAGAGGAGTTTACGTACTTATGGAAAAAATAAANATTTCTGAAGGACGAGTTGAAGTCGAACCCCTTGAGAATGATGTTACAGATCCTGAACTTATCCAAGGTGGCTATATCTTCAAAAAAGATAAATCACCATACAGCCAACCTTGGTCGACTGCAGTCGAACGAGTGCCATTAGATATGCATGATCCAGAAAGAATCAGTACCGTGCAATTTAATTACCTCAAAAATCATGTGAATGATTATGAACGTGCTTTGCATGGAGAAGATTTTGAAGACCCTACAAAGGGATACGGAGGTTTTATTAATGTNCAAAGCTTTATTGATAATCATCTTTTTGTGGAATGCTTTAAAGAAATCGACGGATACCGAATCAGCTCCTACTTTGTTAAACCTCGGTATGATAAAATCAGGGCACTACCAGTTTGGGACTACAACCTNGGTCTTGGAAATGCTAACTATCTTGGAGGTGAAAATCCAACAGGTTGGTACTATCCGCAAGTTGGAGGGTCAGATTATTATTGGTATCAAAGATTATTTGAAAGTCGGGAGTTCAGATTAGCATACTGGGATCGTTTCTGGGAACTTCGAAGAAGTACTTTCAGTGATGAAAACCTCATGAGCCAAATTGACAGATGGGATGCTGAACTTGATGCTGAAAACTCTGAAGGTGAATCTGCGGCGACAAGGAACTTTAATAAATGGAGAGTGCTAGGTACTTATCTTTGGCCAAACGCAGGTGGATATCGTAACCGAAGGACCCATCAATCCGAAGTTGACTGGATGAAAAATTGGCTGATAAGGAGAATGGCATGGGTAGAAACTCAGTCAAAGGGTACAGCAGCCGGAAATCGAGACTTTGCCAACCCTCCTGAATTCAATCAGTTTGGAGGAGAAGTCAGTTCCAATTTTAGACTAAGCATTACTGACCCTAATGACTGGGCAAGATCAACCATATACTATACGATAGACGGATCCGACCCAAGAGTCCCTGGTAACGCAAGAGGCATCGTAACAACACTCATCAAAGAGGATTCAAATTGTGAAGTCTTAGTACCCTCCGAAACAAATGGAGGNAGTGATCTNACTNTNTCACAATGGACAAACACCTCGACTCCGCCTAATGGCAATAATTGGACTAGTGGAACACAAGGNGTAGGNATCGAAAGGAGCCCATCAGGCACCTATGATTCAAATATTGGAGTGGATGTAGAAGAAGCAATGTACCGAATTAATCCAAGCGTTTATATTCGTGTTCCGTTCAATGTGAATCAGGAACAAATTGAATCCTTNACACAATTAACTCTGAGAGTTAAATATGATGATAGTTTTGTGGCCTATCTCAATGGAGAAGAAGTCACTAGAGATGCGGAGAGAAGTCCNGCAGACCTCACATGGAATTCTCGCGCAACTTCAACTCATAGTGATAGTCTAGCTCTAACATTCATTGAGTTTGATATCACACCATTTATTGGCTCTCTAAAAGCTGGTGAAAATATGCTNGCTCTACACGGGTTAAACGCCGGCCAGAACAGTAGTGATGCCTTGTGGCGATATGAACTTATCGCAACTGCCGGTTCTGGAAACAGCCCTTCACCTCTTGCACTATCCTATGAAAGCCCAATTAAGCTCGAAGGAGGGGTCGAAGTGAAAGCAAGAACCTTTGATGGTGTTGACTGGAGCCCTATAAGCAGCGCCACCTTCAAGGTTAATACCATTCCTGCATCAGCGAATAATTTGGTTGTTTCTGAATTAAACTACAGGCCGGAGCCAGCAACCGATGAAGAAAAAGTTGCCNGTTTTTCAAGTCGAGGCGATTTCGAATTCATAGAACTTCTAAATATAAACACAACTCGTTCGATCAACTTAGAAGGTGTTAATTTTGCTGGAGGAATTGATTTCACTTTCAATGGCAATCTAGCCGCAGAGGCACTGGTGCTCCCTCCAGGAGGACGAGTTGTATTGGTGGACAACGTTGAAGCATTCAATTTCAGATATCCAAATTCAAGAGCAATAATAGGGGGTAATTATGCAGGTAATCTTAATAATGACGGTGAGCAAATTCATATCGTTTCGTCTAATGGCACAACCATTAAAGATTTCACCTATAATGATGTCGCACCATGGCCGACATCGCCAGATGGTGATGGTTTTACTTTAACACTTNTCGATCCCGACAAAAACCCTGATCATTCTGATCCAATTAATTGGACTGCCAGCTCAAACATTGGCGGTAGTCCTGGTCAAGCCGATGGCGAAGGATTCAACGGTAATCCANANGTGGATCANGATGGAGACGGCCTCAATGCTTTNCTGGAATATGCTTTTGGAACAAATGATTCCGATTCCAANTCTANAGTTTTGCCNAGTATTNGGTTAAACGATCTGAACGTTAACAATGAATCTGCCCAATATTTGGTTTTTGAATTTCAGAAAAACACTAATGCTGGAGGAATAAATTATCAGATCCAAGTAAGCGGTGATCTTATTACGTGGTCAGAAGCTTCAGGTGAATTCACGATTCTCTCATCTCAGGACAATGGCGATGGAACAGAAAGCNTTATCTATCGTTCAAAAAACAAATTTGAAGAAAACAGCAATCCAAGATTTTATCGTCTTAACGTTGCCATAGAATAATTACTTTAGGCTCTTACCTAATTCGTTAACAACCGAGGTNAGTGGTTTCAAAGCATCTGATAATTCAGTAACAGANTTTTTGGCATCCGCGTATAATTGATTATTTTTATCCNTTGAGGAGAGAACGTCAAATGGACCTTTAAAGTTCTGAGACGCACGCATTGCATTGTTTATAATCGATCTCAAATCCTCTGAATTGATAGTAGAAATCTCCTCCGCCAACCCCATTAAACCCAATCCCAATACTTTTATTTTTCCGTCCAATCCTACATAGGCACCTGCAAAGAGATTGGATATACCCGCAATTGAATGTAAAAAATCAAAGTGTGTCGTATCACTGTAGGTTGATTGTTCTGTGAATTTAGAACCATCAACAATCATTGAGTCTATTTGAGATGAAGAAATTGAGAATGATAATTGTGANATTNTTTCNAAAATCAANGCAATTGCATCATCTACAGGCATTGCCTGAAGTCGCCCCAANCGGTTATTTTTGTTTTCTGGTTTCCATTCAGAAACTTCATTTTCCAGATCATTGATAAGAATTTCAGTACAATTTATTAAGAACTGACCTCTTCTTTCTGCAGAATTGTTTTCTGATTTGTCATAATCCTCAAAAGACCGGCCACCACTACCAACAATTCCATTGTCTTCTCCCCAGAGTAAAAATTCGATGACATGATAACCAAGTATTGTCTTATCCTTACCGGAACTTACATTCATTTTGATTAAAGAATCTTTAGTAATAAAAGGAAGTCTCTCAGAGTTTTGGATCAATCCAGACGAAGAATCATTCTGAGTGTAGTCAATTATACTAGGCATTACAGGCCACCCATTTATTTTTCCATCAGTATCAACAATCAACTTCTTCATCCTAAACACCTCACCTTGTAGGTAAGGGAATCTCGCATTGATCCAACTAATTTTCGCCAACCTGTGTGTTTCATTTGACGGCTTTCTCAGAAAGGCCTTGACCGCTTTCTCCAATCCTATTGCCTGGTCGAGACATGTTTTTGATGTCGCACGTGCGATATCAGCATAATTTTTTATGAATAATTCTTTTGCTTCTTGTAGACTTTTAGGTTTAGGAGCTTTTAAAATGGNTACGCTTTTTTTGGGTGCAAATAAACCGTCCTGCGCAAAAAGTGATGACAGAAGCACCTGACAAATTATTACGTGGAGAAAAAAGATATGAGTTGTATTCAAAGATTTCATGTTATTATCAATATTATCACTAATTAAAAAATCNTAGATTCACATATTGTTTACCACGTATGTTTAAGTATAAAACTATAATNTCGTCATTTATTATTTTATATTCCTTTTCATGCTCCTCAAACAAAGCACCTTCAAAAAAAGAATCGAATATTCCTAAGTCCATTAAATTATTTGATGGTAAAACCCTGTCAGGATGGAAAACTCTTGGTTTTGAGGGTGGAGGAGGTAGCGTGATCGTCAACGACAATAAAATTGTTTTTGAGCGTGGCGAACCATATACAGCGATTGTCATCGATGATGAAAACTTTCAACCCCCTTCTGATGAATACGAAATAAACATACAAGCAAGAAAAACTGAAGGACGAGATTTTTTTTGTGCTGTGACTTTTCCTGTTCCTGAGAAGCGATCTTGCTGTACATTTGTAGCNGGAGCTTGGGGGGGACAAGTGACCGGACTATCAAACATTGACTATCTTGATGCCAATCGAAATTCAACAAGAAGCACCCTTAAATATGAAATAGATAAATGGTACAATATTAAAGTTGAGATCACTTACGGTCGTATAAGGTGCTGGATTGATGATAGGATTGTCGTTAACACACTTATTGATAAAAAAATAATATCGATGAGACCCGGAGCGATTGAGGCCTGCCAACCCTTTGGCATCGCAAGCTATGAGACGAGTGCTGAATTTAAATCCGTTACATTGAATAATATCAAAACTAATCGGAATTGACATCTATATTGATACAGGTATTCAAATGTTCAGCTAATAAACAAAATCAATTACAGAGTTTTAATGTACCAATAAAGATCGGCTAGTTGAGTTTCAGTTAATCCAACTAATAAACCTTCCGGCATAATTGAAGTATTCCAATCCTTCTGGTTAGCAATGTCTTTTTCATCTAAGCGAATTGTCTTTTCGGGACCCGTTCGGACAATGACACCATCAGCTGAATAAAAGGCTATTCTTCCAACCCTCTTAGTTCCATCCTTCATGGTAAAGGCAGTTGCCCTATAGGCCGGAGGAACATTATCATTAGGTTTTGCAATAGAGTGAAAAAGATCATTAGGCGACAATCTCTTAGCCACTCCCGATAGGTCAGGGCCTAAAGCATTGGTAGAGAGATGACAGGACTCACATGCTCTTTGAGAAAAAATTATCCGACCTTTTTTTTCATCTCCTTGTGACCAATCCACTTTTGAGAATAATTGATTCCAATCAATATTAATATCTTTTTGTTCAACAATAATTGAGTCGGCGATTTTGGGGTAATTATCTTTTAACCAATCAATCGCCTCCTCATTGTTAGCTTCTCTTCCCAATAATTTTGAAATAAGAGATAAGCTTAATTTTGAATCTGACATCCTAAAAATAGCGATTAATTCGTTGAGCTCTCTGCTAGGGCCGATTTTGATCAAGGCTCGTACACATATTCTTTGGAAATTTTTATCAGCGGAACCGATACCAGAAACAAATAATAAACGATCCTGATCCGTTGGCATTTTTGCCAATTCAATAATACATGTTTTGCTTAATAGCGGATCTTTGGCCAGTTCACGAAAAATTGGATGAGTGAGTTTGTAATCTACACTTGAAAGCAACTTTATAATATCATTATTCCATTGATCATTGTTGGCATCTTTTAATAATTCCAAAAATTTTAGGGCAATTATATCCCGATAAGACTTGGGAAAACTATTAACGATTCCAATATGATTAGGCCTAACTAGAAGTGCATTTTTGATCAATGCGTCATAGAGCGATCCTCTTTTTGCCAATTCCTTAATTACTTCATTTAGTCGATCAATATAGTTCTGCTTTCCACGGACTTGCTTGCCTCCCAGTTTCTTATCAAGCGACAATATTGCATTAGCGAGCAACTCATCATTGCCCTCGTCTAACTCCACGGGCAAACAAGAAATACATGTCAAATAATGAAAATCATCTTGTGGACTGGAATCTGGTGAGAAAAAATTCAACATCAGTCGAAGGCTAATCAGATTAGGGTCTTTGAGCATTGCCACCATTCTTGCTGCTTCTAGTCTCTCCTCAGGGTATAGAGAATGGAGTAAAGTACGGGAAGAGTTTCGACAAAGTTGAATAAGATCAAGATTTTCTTCATCAAAAATTTCACTGAATGAAAGTTCGTAACCGGTTAATAACTCGACAGAAGGCTTTGCCAAGTTCCAATCGCCTAATGATTTCATTAGTAAACGAAGAACTTTCAATCTCTCTTCTAATTCTGATTTAATTAATGTACGATCGAGATGGCGCGCGAGAGCCATTGATCGGTCGTAAGAAAATTTGGAATTGTTTTGGGAATTTAAATTTCTATATCCCTCATAAATTGAGTTCTTAATCGTTATAGCCTTGGGTTTTTCAGGTATGTTTATCGCAGATATTTTATAAACAGACCCCGTAGTGCCACGTCCTCCTACACTAAGATAAACCGATCCATCTGGCGCCAATTCAATATCTGTAGGGGCAAAGCCATTTGTACCCATAGATTCGAGAAACACTTCGGAAGACGGAAACTCAGCTCCTATTGAGTTAGTCGAAGTCGGTGTCATAAACACTTTTCCAAAGGTCCAATCGCAATAGAAAACAGCATCGTGATAATACTCAGGAAATGCGGTATGCTTATATACCATCACTCCAGTTGGCGATCCCCGGCCCACGTTGACCAGAGGTTTTACAGAGTCAAAATAATAATCAGGCCTCTTCCAACCACGCTTATAACCTGGAAGTCGCCATCCATGATGAGCCCTGTCCTCGACTCTATAAAGTCTCGTGGGCGAGTACCAAGGAAGCAAAAACTCCCTCTCACAGTC
>NYVP01000038.1 GCA_002684575.1 Verrucomicrobiales bacterium | reverse complement strand
CATTGATCATGAGGGCCGCTGCTGGGTTACAGAGGGAGTTAATTATCGTGGAAGAAATGGAACAAGAGCTAACGGTGATCGTATTGTTGTATTACAAGATACTAATGGGGATGGACAATGTGATAGCTCCCATACGTTTGTACAAGAAAAGAGCCTAATTGCACCGATGGGAATCGCTGTTTTTGATAACGTTGTTTATCTATCACAACCTCCAGATCTTATCGCATATACAGACGTAAATCGNAATCTGATATTTGAACCAGAAATAGATAAGCGNGAANTAATNCTTACTGGTTTNAATGCCATCAATCATGATCATTCTCTTCATTCATTAACAGCAGGGCCTGACGGAAAATTCTATTTCAACAACGGAAACTGNGGNGCNGTATTCACNGATAAGTCTGGCAAGACNTTCTATATGGGCGGAACTTATGGGGGAAGTGGACCNAATTGGNCCGCAGACCATTTAAAAAATTCAGGAAGAGAGTCTGGGGACGGTCATGTGTGGACCTCAGGCTTTGCAGTGCGAATGGATCCAGACGGATCTAATGTAGAAATAGTTAGTCATGGACTAAGAAATTCTTATGAACAAACCCTGACATCATTTGGGGACATGTTCCAAAATGATAATGATGATCCAAGAGCCTGTCGAACATCCTACGCACTAGAATTTGGTTGTGCAGGATATTTTACAAGAGACGCCATGCAAAGGAATAAAGCGGTTAGGCGTCCGGGACAATCTTATTCAAGTGTTCATTGGAGACAAGATGATCCAGGCACAATGGATGCCGGAGACGTATATGGAGGAGGGTCCCCAACAGGAATTACTTTTTATGAGAATGGTGCCCTAGGCCCCAAATGGGAAGGACTNTTANTGAGCTGCGAAGCAGCACTGAACACGATCTTCGGGTATAAACCTGTTCCGAANGGNGGAACCTTTGAACTTGAGCGATTTGTATTTCTCACCTCCAACCCAGGAAANGAATATGATGGCGCGGACTTTTCTGGAAGAAAGGAAATCAAACANGGAGAAGATTCCAAGATCTCTCCTACTTTTTTTCGCCCCAGCGATGTTACAGTGGGCCCAGACGGAGCCATCTATTTTGCTGATTGGTTTGACCCGAGGATAGGGGCGTCCAGTCACCTCGATGAATCTTTTTCGGGTACTATTTATAGAGTTGCCCCAAAAGGTTTCAAACCTAAGATTCCGAAAGTCGATCTCACAAATATTAATGGACAAATCATGGCCCTTCGAAGCCCGGCCATCAATACGCGATACCTAGGTTTTAGATCTTTAAAATCTCGGGGAGAAAAAGCATCTAATTTTGTTTTCAAACAACTTGATGATGCTAACAAATGGATAGCTGCTCGCGCCGTTTGGCTACTCCCATATATGGGCGATCAAGGTATAGATGCCTGCATCAAAATGTTAGAAGATGAAAATAGCGACCAACGGGTCGTNGCTTACCGGTCGCTTCGCCGATACGGTCATNACATGATTCCTCATGCACGCCGCATGTGCAAAGATAAATCCCCTCANGTAAGACGAGAAATTGCACTTTCACTTCGAGATCTGCCTGCAGAAAAAACCAAAGATATCTTTATAGAATTAGCCAAACGTTGTGACACGACTGATAAAAATTCGTTGGAAGCAATTGGACTCGGGGCAGCAAAACAAGAAAGCATTATTTGGAGAGCTATCAAAGATGAACTTCACCTTGACTCATATGATAAATGGGATGACCACTTCGCCAGATTAACCTGGCGCCTCTGGGGAGCGGCATCTGTAAACGATTTAAAGGCAAGAATTACAAATAATTCCCTGTCTTTGGAGAAGAGAAAATTCGCCCTTGAATCGCTTGCTTTTATTGATGACAAACTAGCTTCTAATACCATGCTNGAAATAGCTTCCAAGCCNTCCCAACTCAAAGGGCAGGCGGTTGCATGGCTCCTTAGAAACGCAGCCGGCGAATGGGCAAAACATGGAGTCAATGAAGGGCTTAAAGAAAAAGGGATATACAACCCCGATTCAATTACAATTGTTCCTTCACCAATTCCCACAACGCCAGCTAATGCCAATAAACCTGCTCCAAAGGTTCAAGATATTCTAAAGCTCGAAGGAAATCCTTTGAAAGGACAAACAACAGCCCTTCGATGCATAATATGTCATCAGATAGATGGCAAGGGAGTAGATTATGGACCAAACCTGAAAGGCTGGGCCTCTAATCAAAGCCTTGAGGCAACCATTCGCGCCATTGCCGAACCTTCAGCGGGTATAGCTCTCGGATATAATGGGACAGAGGTAATATTAAAAGACGGAGGAATCATTCATGGTATTACATTTAACAATAGCGACTCCTACATAAAAAATGCCCCTCCACTTATCATTCAATCTGCCGGAGGAATAACACAATTTATACCAAGCCAACGTATCGATAAAAAAAGATCACTAAATCGTTCTTTAATGTATGATCCTGTTTTTCTTGGAATTAGCGCTCAGGACATTGCGGATATTGCGAGTTGGTTAAGAACTTATAAATAATGATTAAATGAAACGCCTATTCATTTTATTAATCATTTTTTCGCTGAACTTTATATCCAGCGGAAAAGTAAAAACCCCACCTAAGATTGGAAGCATTCATCCATTGCAAGATTCTTATAAACTTATTTGGCAAGACGAATTTAAAGGGGAAAAACTTGATCGATCAAAATGGACNCCCGTTGATGATTCTGTAATTGGAAANTACGGCCATGGAAATGGNGAGGCTCAAGCATATCTAGACGCAGAGGGTGATACTTTTTTTNTAAGAAATGGGATATTACATCTTCGAGCTCACTATTCACCAAACGTCAAATATCCCTTACGAGATGCACCCAACGGTAAGATTAAAAAAATGATTGAACATCAGGATTTCAAATCTGCTAAACTGACCACAAAGAATTTGCATGCATTCACATATGGGATCTTAGAGGCACGTATTAAAAACCCCTCCGATAACACAAGTAAGCAGACAGCCATACCTGTGTGGCCTGCATTCTGGCTAATGCCTGAAGATAAAACAGCTCCCTATTCAGGATACTGGGATAAAAATTCTTTTAGGTTAAAACATGAGTGGGCAAAAAGTACATGGCCCTACAGCGGAGAAATTGACATAATGGAAATGTCAGGTAGAGCAACACGCCTCTATCATGCGGGCGCTGTATATCATAAAAGTCATGAAAAATGGACCACAGGCAACATTGGTTGGTATTCGCACTACAGGCGTTACGATGGAATAATTAATCCAAAACAATGGATTGCAGATCAAAAGCTCGATTCCTCCCTACAAGCAAAAAATGGGCAAAAATCCTACGTCTCAAATTACCATGTCTATGGATGCAAGTGGACTAAAGATAAAATCATTTTCATGCTNGACGGTAAAGAATGGGGCCCGGGCTTAAATCTTAAAGATAAATCTANGTTCGGGGGAAAAAAAATGTATCAAGAATACCCGTTNCATCTGATTTTAAACCTAGCGGTTGGAGGTAACTATTTTGGAGTTTGGGGGCCCAATGATCCAGGGCCAGATAAAAAAAACAAAAACGAACTATATGACTTCTCTNTGTTTCCTCAGACAATGCAAATAGATTGGGTTCGTGTCTATAANAAGAATAATTATAATCAATAAAAAAAACTAANATATNATTAAGATATTNTAGAATCAATGAGCATACTTCTAATTGGTAATGTCTTCAACCATATANAANNTTTTCTTNTCCTTATNGGATACTCCATCATCAATGAAAGAAGTTTCTTCGCCTTCGCTCGCCACATTATCATCAAGCTCGGTCCACTCAGAAAAATCGTCTGAGACGTAAACTGCATAAATACGTCCAGGTCGAGAATTCCAAAAAATCTCTACTGACTTTATATCCTCACTTGTCACATTAATAATGTTTGTTATTCGCAAAGGGCTCAATATAACACTCTCCCCGAGCTGAACATTATCCACCCTGAGACGAGTCGCACCCGAATAAGAAACTTCAATTTCGTCAAACAGAATATCTTCAAATCCAAAGTACTGGTTTGGATTATCAATACTGATAATAGTTTCGAAGCTCTCGACATCAACACCCCCTAATTTAGCAGTTATAGTTGCTGGAGTTGCAGGCTGAGCAATCAGAACGACTGCAGCTGAGAGATGAGCTTCATTGAATCGAATTGAAAATGGATTTACTTCAGGATCCCCTGTTCTTAAGTTAGGACCCGATACACTAGCCCAATCGGGGTGGTCCGTGGTTCGATAAAAAAGGTTTGGTATAAAAGTTACGCCGTATTGTGAAAATTGATCAGTCACTATTGAAGTATCCAAAATTCTCATTTCGGAGAAATCCACTACGCTCACAGAGTCTTCTAATCCCGAAGGACTAAGGTCGATTGGGTTTGAAAAGACAGCAGTCAAAAAAGAATATAATGATAGAAGCGTTACAAAACCTGATCGAACACTCACAACTTCATTANATATAGGCATATATAAATGCTGCAGGTAAAACCNCCTAAGATCAAGACCAATAATAAAAGCTTNTAATTAATAACCAAAGAAGAATCTCAAAATTTAATCTTTTGCACATCTTATAAATTTCTTATTAAGTNGTNCTATGAAAATAAGACTTATAACTTTGTTAGTTTCATTATTTGTACTGCAATCCCTTTCCGCAGACGATCACAAGAAAAAGGTTGAACAAGAGAAAGTACACTACTTTGAAGCTTCGTTTAGCAAATTTCATCCTGGAGACAACTTACGAGCGTCGGAGATCATTGAAGAATATTGGTTTCCTACTGATAAAAATGTAGGTCGGCTTGCTATTCCTTTTGATTTGAAGGCTGGAGAATGGGATCACGTTGTCTTCTTCTACAAGCCCGAGGGGTTAACAGACTTTAAAAAAAACCCCGACAAAGTTTCTCAAGAGTGGAAAAAGGATATCATCAAAAGATTAGGGGAAGAGGAATTTATTAAGTTAGAAAAAGAATTCTTCAGTCTCATTAAGAAAAGAACCAATGCTATTTTCAAATTAGTGGGAGATCTCCCAGAAATTAATGATGAGTTCTTTAACCTAAAGGGCTCGAAAACTCCAGTGGTTGTGAATTTTGAAACTTTCAAAATGGGAAAAGCTGAGGAAGGCTTTGAAAAAACTGACCAATTTAGATCAAGCACTGGATACACTCCTATGCTTTTCCGGTCCATCACTGGAAACTATGACCAGATCACTATTTGGAAATTACCCAATAATGGAAAAAATTTATTTGATGAACAAAGCGAACAAATGAAAAACTTCATGAAGAGTGATGCAATGAAATCATACTTCGAGCTATTGGAAGAATCTCAATCAGGAATAGGAACAATTCCTTGGACCTATCCTCAATGATATAAGCCACTTTAGGCACTATTTTTCTCCGGAAAGCAATCCAACCATAGCTTTACCCATCGCTTCACCAACATTCATATATGTTTCCGCGTTCCCACCATAATGTCCACCTGAGCTACCACCCTTTGAAAGTGGATTCGTGTATACGGCAGAAACATTACCTTTAAATTCCGGATATTTTCCAGATTCACCATCAACCGAAAACATTGCATCAAGAAGCTTACCACCATTACTCTTCTCACCTTTCTTGGTCTGACCAAGAGTAGCACACACAAATTTGGCATTTGGAGAATCAAAATCTTTGCGCAACTGCTTAATAAGATGTGCAAGATTCTTCTCATAGCGACTAGACAGTGCCTGACTTCGACTATCTCGATCGCCTTGCCACCAGAAAAATCCAGCTATTTCATAACCATTCGCCCCCGGATAATACTTATCTAATTCAGAAAGAACTTTTTTAGCTCTGGAAGTGTCGCCATCATACTGCATTCCCGCATACCAATTGATTTTCTTAGGCTCAGTCCCTTTAACCCAACGGTCAGGAGATCCTTTGTATCCAGGATGAATCCAAGTCACACCTTTACTGTCTGTAAATTCAAAAGACTCGCTTCCGGGAGGTAATAGATCCCAGCCAAGTGCGCGATTACCAATGCAACTCTTCAAAATCATAACCGGCGCATCAGTCACTTGACCGATATGATGNCCGATACCTATTTCAGGGCCAACTCCCCCACCTTTAATAGTCATCCACTCATTGTTGAATGTTCTCATTCCACCAGTACCGCTACCCATTACCCTGACATTACGAACATCTTTGCGTGTCGTCCAATTACCTTCCTCATCAATTAAATAAGGATACAGTTTTTTATTTTTAACTGCGTTTTCTAAAGTACCCTCTTTATCTCCCTTAATTTTTCCAAAGTTCAGCATGTTGGACTGGCCCATTAGTATATAGACTTGAACAGGCTTAGTCATGTCAGCAGACTTTCCGTCCGGATCAGGTAAGTGATGATCGTTTGATAAAGCTGAAAAACTAATACCAAAGAAAATGACATTGATGAGTGGGATTTTAATGAGCAGGCTTTTGATTTTCATAACGCTTAGCACGGTAATTTATAATTATAACAATAATTCAGTAATGAGTGGAAAACATATTAAATTGCGCAAGCGACTATCCCCAAACAGGTAGCAATAGGATTAGCAAATTTATGAACTAAAAGGCCAACGAAAAACATTTATACCCTTTATAATCAATTCATTATTAATCCAATATAAATACTATGAATGCTATAAATTTTCTCACTGCTTTAGTAATAACTCTCTGCGTTAATACGTCTTCAGCCGTAAGCGATGAAAGAAATACAAAGTACGAAATGCCTGCACTTATGATGGTCACGTGGGCTGAATGGCCAGATGATCCAAAACAGCAAGATGTTCTGGCTCAATTCATTCAATCAAATGGCTTCAATAGTGTCGAAGTGGAAATAGATAAACTTGAAATGTGCCGACGTAATAAACTGTATGCAAGGCTGGGTGACGGAGATCTTAATCGGCTATTAAAAAATGCTGAAAAACTCAAAGATGATAAATCAGTTTTTGCATATTTCATATCTGACCGGCGCCGTCGAAATTCATTTCCAGCTTTTGCAAACATTGCAAAAGCCTTTAAAAAAGCTGACCCAAATCATCCCACAATGTTCATCAATAGAGCCAACTGGAATGAATTCTATGAATTCACTGATCAAGTTGAGCCAATGCTTCTAGACTTTTATCATTATCACTGGGACGGACGACGTCATCCCGAAAGACGTTATATTTATCTTTCATCGTTTCGAGAGCTCGGCATTAAAAATGGTATTCCTATAATGAGATGCGTTGGTGGCAATGTCCCGATAAATCAATTGCGTCAAACAATTTATACAAGCCTTGCCTATGGTATTAAGGGTTTTCATTTTTGGCCACCTTGGATGTTCAGCATCAACAAAGAAAATGATAAACCTATTCTAAAAGATGGAAAGATAGTACCCAGAATTAATGTTCCATCACTAGCTACAGTAGCCAAAGAAATTAAACCTCTTGGGCCCACATTAGTGAAATTAACATCTACAGGGGTTTATCATACCACACCCGTTCATCCTAACGCTCCAGGAGCTGCTCCTTTTCCTAAAGATCATTGGTTACAATTATCTGGCGAGCAGATGTTAGCTGGATTTTTTAAAGGAAANGATAATTTGAAATATTTTATGATAGTGAATTGTGATCATACTCAAGCGCGATCAACTAATATTACAATGAACGGAAAGATAAAAACTGTTCAAAAATTGAGTAAGCGTAATGGGGAATGGGAAAACATTACACTCAAAGACTCAAAAAATAACACTTTTTTGCTAAATATTGGCGAGGGCATTGGTGAGGTTTTTAGAGTGTTCAACATAGATTAGAATTAATCTGTAAAAGCAAAAAAACTCTAAAAATAGTTTGTTTATTTCGAAGTCTGAACCATGAGTAACTTTGTTAAATATTAAAATAAATAAATAAATTATGGATAAAGGTACAGTTCTTCGTTTTTTCGATCAAAAAGGTTTCGGCTTCATTCAACCTGATGGAGGCGGAAAGGATTTGTTCGTTCATATCAATGAAGTTGAAGGTGGACAGTTACAAGCAGGTGATAATGTTGAATATGAAGTCACTGATGGACGCAAGGGTCCTCAAGCTTCAAGTGTTAAAGTAGTTTAAGAAAATCTTTTACTCCCATTNAACTTATCAATCAAAATNACCGAAATAAAAGGTGANCTATTTAGNGTCGCCATTGACNATTACAGTCAATGGANTTCTNGAAACGTTTTATCGTAGACTGCAAGCAGGCATTCTCCAAACTTCCTCTCGGTGTTAAATATTTAATTATTTTAATTCTCGGTTTCATTTTTATGCTGAGTTCCACTATCATCCTTCTTATAATTTCTCAGTCTTTAGGGCATCTACCAGATTAGTGAATTAATAATAAAAATGTGCTTTTAGTATTTAAAAAAAAATCTGCTCATTTACTGGCAACCATCTCATCTGTAGTTTTAATCAGTTGCGATCCTCATATCGATTCGGTTTATCTAGGTCGCTCCGAGTCAAAATTTCTCGATGATGTTAATAAAGGTAATACCAAAGCGGTCAAAGCTTTTTTGGATAAGGGAGGAAACGTAAATTTACAAGATGAGCCGGGAATGACCCCTCTCCATCACGCCGTCAACGGCAATTGGGATGGAACTAATTTTGATACAATCAATTTGCTCATCAATAGAGGAGCTGATGTAAATGCTATAGACGACACCCATCATACTCCTCTTCATATGGCTAGTAATGAAGAGGTTGCTGAGCTGCTTATTAATAATGGAGCGAATGTGAATGCGAGGACAAAACGAACTGGAGAAACGTTATTGTTTTCTGCAGCATGGGGCGCTGCTCAAGGTGCTCATAAGAGTTTTGAAAAATATATAAAATTAACAAAAATGCTTATCGCTAAAGGAGCAGATTTAAATGTGAAACTTAAATCCGGTAGTATGATTAATAATAATGAGCCTTATCGTTCCCAATCAGGAGATACAGTTTTACACGAAGTGGCTAGAAGTTATTCAGAAAATCATGCCTCAGAAGTATGTGAGTTGCTTATCAAAAATGGAGCACAAGTCAACGAGACAAATATCCGAAAAAAAACGCCTTTAGACGAAGCAATTTCAAACAACCGTAACCAAACTGCCGAATTCCTTCGTAAGAATGGAGCAAAAACTGGTGCCGAATTGACAAATAAGTAACTAGAAGTCCGATACTCGGGGTGATCTATCAAAAGCCCAGGACTAGCCTAAACTGCAATGATGGTAAAAACGCAGAAAGTGCGCTTTGATGCTGTATGTATAGGAAAAGAGTGGAGCCGGCTGACGGACTCGAACCGTCGACCTACTGATTACAAATCAGTTGCTCTACCAGCTGAGCTAAGCCGGCTTATATCAGGTAGAGGGCGGTGAATTTCATGTTATTTTTAACTTTTTCAACTAGAAAATATAGTTTAGTTGGCTGCTAAACTAAAAAAGACCACTATAAAACGAAGCTTTCTCTAAGAAGTTAAGTAGTGATTAAGTAATATGAAGGAAAATCACAGACAACCGGTTTTGTCTGTATCGCCTAAAGGCTTTTTCATCTTCTCTTCCGGAAAAGAAATTTTTCCCTTGTAATCAATCGTAACAAATTTCATTTCCATCCCCATTTTTTCTTTCGAAATAGGTTTACCCGCAGCCCTATCTTTTTGCATTTGTTCAATAGACTTTTTATTAAATCGAAAAACCATGACTCCCCAATCGTCTTGAACTGATGAACCTTTTACGACGGCATTGAGAAAAACATCTTCTGAAGCTTTCCATCCAAATTTTTTCTCTA
>NYVP01000037.1 GCA_002684575.1 Verrucomicrobiales bacterium | reverse complement strand
AACACTCGAGACCCACAAAATTCCGGTTACTTCAATCCTCATTGAGCCGGACAATGAAGCGGTAATCGAAGCACGAAAGTTTTGTGCCAAGCTCGTACCACAAAAAACAGGTGATTGGATTGTGGATAACTCCAAGCAATCCCTCGCACGGAAATTGCGTGTGCTAGAGCTTCCAACCATCACCATTTTACAACGAGATGGGTCCGTTTTATTCAGCGGTCACCCATCGGAAAAGCTTCTCTGGTCTACTCTGAAGAAGATCAGTCCAAAATTAGAACGTCCACGGATCAGACCAACTCCCTGACTCCTTGCAGAGAGAATTCTACTTATCTTTCCGAGACGATAAGATCCCTCAGGTTCCCGCAAAGAATTCCGAACACCTTGCGAAAAGAACGCCCTGGATTTCTGGTAGAGGTCAGAAAGCCTTGAAAAATAGTATGTATCGAGGTTTCTCTCTCGATTCACTCCGCTTTATCCGGGATGAAGATTCCCGCCATCGCGAGGCTCCAGACGCAATATACCCCCATGCCAAATTTACCTCGTCCATCTAACCTCGAGCTGCAAGTACTCTCAGTTTTATACTCTCTGGGTTCGTCAACGGTCGCTGTGATCCGTGATCACCTCCCTGATGAAAAGACGCGCGCTTACACCACCGTGCTCTCAGTGATGCAAGGCCTCGAGCGAAAGCAACTCGTGAAACATACGCGCAAAGGTCGAGTGTACATCTACAAAGCAACTAAAAGTCAAGAAAGTATCGTCTCTCAACTCGCAAAAGATTTTCTCTTAAACGCTTTCGGAGGCAGTGCAGGTCGCGCTATTCTCCACTTACTCTCTGACGAAGCGTTAGCTCCAGATGAGAGAACCGCCGTTGAGCAAAAACTCAAACAGCAAAGAGCCATGGCTGCAAAGAAGAAGACCACAAAAAAGAAACCCGCTGCAAAGCGGAAACCTGCTGCAAAGCGTAAACCTGCTAAGAAGGCTGCTAAGAAGCCCGCTAAGAAGGCTGCTAAGAAGCCCGCTAAGAAGGCTGCTAAGAAGCCTGCTAAGAAGGCTGCTAAGAAGCGTAAGTAGCAAATGCTACTATGAGCGCATCTTAGTAACCTCAAGCTAGCGCTCGCAGAGGAAATATTTTTTTCTGTGTTTCAGCAAGGGGATTCACGAAAGCTCTGGTATTTTTATGCCGGAGCTTTTTTTGTGAATTGATTAAATTATATATTCTCTAAGAGGTTTTATTGATTTATCAAAAAAGTTTGAAAATCTTAAAGCCTTTGTTTATTTTAATATTAATAGAGCGCGGTTAGCTCAGGGGTAGAGCATCACATTGACATTGTGGGGGTCACTGGTTCAAATCCAGTATCGCGCACCATTTTTCCTTCAGGCTAGATAAAGGAAAAATGCATCTTTAATTTTGACTAGGCATAGGTACGATGCCTCTTACAACTTCTAATTCAATTCCCTTAGGTAGCGGAGCGATTCTTAGTTAAAAAATTAGTGTCTAATTAACTTGAAAATGTAATAAACATTTACTCATCAAGATACATTCTCATTGGAATCATCTGTGAAAAATTAAATCCCTGTTGTTTGAAAAACTTTTGTGACTCTTCACTGATTTTGTCAGTTAAAAGTGTGATTCTTATAAAATCCTTTTTCTTTGCAAATTCCTTCACTTCATTTAGCAATAGTTTTCCATATCCCATGCCTCTATTCATGGGGTGAATGATGAAATCCTCAAGGATTAGAGCTAGTCCGCCTTCGGCAGTGCTTATAGTAAAAAGCATATTTACCATCCCAATAATTTTGGTCGAATTTCTAAGGACTAGAATTCTTCCTCTATTTGGATGTTCGATTATCATTTTGAGACCTTTTTCTTGTTTTTCATGATTGGGCTCAAAATCACCCTCCATTTCGAACAAATCCATTAATAGCTCAGTTAGCTGTGGTAAATCTTCCACAGTTGCTGGAACAATNACGTTGGGGTTTTCCTGGTTTTCTGTTTCTGAATTCATTCNAATAGATACCGATTATATGATCAAAAACGTAAAAGTCACACGGTGCTTTAAGGAAATTATTTAGTAATGATTAATAATTAATTTATAAAGAAATTGAATATTANCATATTAAAGTTGAGGTTAATCAATATTTTGTTTTTCAGTATCGCTAATGAAAATTGTTTTAACCTCAATCATAATTGGTTTGCTTCTTATAGTTCTGGGAAAAACAGGGTCAGAGCTTAGAAGGATTTCTTCTCAGTCTGAGATAATTAAAAAAGAGAAAAGCAAACTATTCGGAAAACTGGAGTTATCCAATAAAGCAAAAATGAATGCTTTGGACAAAATTGATAATTACAAATCAGCGCTAGAGATTACTAAAAGATCTACTGTTTCGCTTTCTAAGAATTTAGCAATGAGGGAAAAATCAATTGTGGACTTGGAGTTTCGAATTCAGGCCCAACATGAAAAATATCAATCACTAACTTTGAAGTGGCAAAAGGATCGGTACGATTTGTTGAGTTCTAATAAAAATCTTAAATTAAAATTAAGAAAATTAGAAGATGTCCTGATTGAAGTCTCAAAAAAGACGGAGAATCTAAAAACGCAGATTGCGAATATCGGCAATTCTAATCATGCTACAATAAAANAAAATAATCGCTTGTACGCCCTCAATCAAGTTCACAAGCAAAAAATTAATAATCTTAAAAAGAATATTTCTGAACTGGAGGCAGAAAATTCTATTTNTATAANAAGTTTAAATTCAATAAGAAAAGATCATGGTCTTAACAGTTTCCATCTAAGTCATCATTCAAATAATAGATTTGAAGATCATGATCCTGAATTATCCATGGATCGCCATTTGCCACGAAGCTTCTTCAAATACAGAAACTTGGACTGATTATAAATTTAAAAAGCACTTTAGTTATCTAAAGTGCTTTTTATTTAGTTCCCCGCTTGTGCCGTCAGCAGGTTGTGAGGGCTCACGTTTCCCGGTTCATTCCAGGTGGGTGGCCGCCTTGCTGAAATCTGCCTTCCAGTGAAGGCCTGACATCAAACAACCGGCTAAGCCTCCCTTATTTATACTAACGGGCCGGGCCCATGTTTGCAGTGCGAACACAGTAGGGATTGATNAATATATTTNNNCANTAATAAAGAGATTACAATTTAAATTTCNNGTTATCGAAAANTAACATCTAAATTGGCTTTNAGTTTTTCAAGAATCTCTTNGTGTTCTTTNTCAACCTCTTCCGATTTTAATGTTCTTTCATTATTTCTATACGTAAGAGAGTAAGAAAGAGATTTTCTTTCGCTGTTTAATTTTTCTCCAGATTCATCGTGATAATAATCAAATAGTTCATANGATTCGAGTATTTCTGAATCAATAGTGTCTAGAGCGTCGATTACCTCTCGATTAGATATATTTAATGGCAGCTCCATAGAAATATCTCTTCGAATTGATGGAAATTTAGGTAATTCTGAAAACAGTTTAGAACCGGAAATTGATTTCATAACTAAAGGCAAATCAAGTTCGGCGACAAAAATTGGATATTTTGCATCCATTGCTCGGGCCCTTGCGGGCGAAATTTGTGCTGCTTTTCCAATCACATCATTGTTTAAAATAATCGCCCAGTCAGAAATTGAATTTTCAGATTTATCCTCCGAATTTTGGAAGGTTATTTTTTCTCCNATTAGTCTTTCAATTGTTCCGGACATATTGAAGAAATCTGGTTGTTTTTGATTTTTCTCTAACCAAGAATCTTTTTCTGGTCCAGAAATTAAAATGCCAATATGCTGCCGCTCATTCTCTGTTGTATTCAAAAAAACCGTGCCAAATTCATATAATCTAAGCGTGTCTGCTCCTTGATGTAGGTTTCGTTCTGCTACGTTTAGTAACGAAGGAATTAAGCTAGGGCGAAGATGCGTTAAATCATCGCTAAGAGGATTTTTCAGCTTAATAGTTTTATCTGATAAGTGGCCTAGACAGTCATTTATTTGTACATTGGAAATTAACTTTAAAGTTCGGGTCTCATAAAAGCCAATCGTTGATAGTTTGGTCGATACTGAATCAACGAAATCATATAACTTATCAGCATCAGATGGTTCAGAGAACCATCCTCTTCTTATGGATGGGATTTTATCAATGCCTAATACCCTTGCAACTTCTTCATACAGATCTTCGGGTCTGGTGAGGTCATTTCTATGGGATGGAATATTCCAACTTATAGTCTCAGATTCTATATCGTTCGGAGTTATATCTAGGTTGCTGAGTATTTCGATCATCACNTGATTTTTCACATCGAGACCCAATATTTTTCTACATCCCTCTAACCGCATGGAAATTGTTCGGGACTTGTCATCAACTTCTCCACATATCAAAATTTCGTCATCAATTATTCCTTCGGTTAGCTCTGCAATAAGATTTACAGCCATTTCAGAAGCGTTGATAACCTGACTTTGATCAATACCTCTTTCGAATCTGTAACTGGAATCGCTTGAAAGACCTAATTGTCTGCTCGTTCTTCTGATTCCTGATGGAAGGAAAAAAGCTGATTCAATTAAAATGTTTTGAGTCTCGTTTGTAACGCCTGAACTTAATCCACCCATAATGCCTGCTAATGCCAAGGCGTTTTTTGAATCAGAAATGACGAGATCATTGGAAGAAAGTTCGTATGTNTTACCATCCAATGCTTTAAAGGATTCTTTTTGATGGGCTCTGCGAATAACAAGTCCTCCTTCAATTTTGTCAGAATCGAATGCATGAAGGGGTTGCCCCAATTCCATCATTACGTAATTAGTGATATCAACAACATTATTGATGGAGCGTAATCCAATGGATTCTAGTTTTGACTTCAGCCAATTTGGGCTAGGACCAATTTTTACATTCCTAATCCTTCGTAGAGTATACAAAGAGCAGAGATCTTTTTCTTTAACTAAAATATCTTCATCTTTTGCATTGGCNTATGAATGTTCTAGATTTTTATAATTACGTTTGGTTTCTAATTTTTTGCCACATACAGCTGCAAGTTCTCTAGCNACACCAATATGACTCAAGCAATCGGGTCTGTTTGGAGTTATTTCTAGATCAAAGACAGTTGGATATAAGTCTTTCAAATGTTCTCCTATTTTCGATTCTTCCGGGAGAATCCACAGGCCTTCGCTGTCTTGCCCGCCTAGCTCACTTTGGCTACAGAGCATCCCTTCGGATTTTATTCCTCTTAGTTTTGCCTCTTTGATTTTAAATCCATTGATGGTTGCGCCTGGAAGTGCTAATGGCACCTTATCTCCTTCTGAAAAATTGTTTGCTCCACAAACGATTTGCCTTGGCGCCTTTTGACCATCATCGATTTGGCATACAAGTAATTTATCAGCGTCCGGATGTTTCTTAATTTCCTTTACTTGGCAAACAATGATTTTATCAGGAAATTTGATAATATCNTCAACCTCAATTCCTGAAAACGTTAATAAATCACTTATTTCACTATCAGTATACTCAGATAGATTTAGATGTTCTTCTAGCCAGTCTATTGATATTTTCATTAGAATTGTCCCAAGAATCTTAAGTCATTTTCGATTAAGAGCCTGATGTCAGATATGCCCCATTTGATCATTGCAAGACGCTCGAGTCCTAGTCCGAACGCAAATCCAGAGACTTTTTCAGGCGAATAAGAATCATCATTTCTCGCCTTGCAAATTTCATTGAAAACATCTGGATCGACCATTCCGCAACCCGCTATTTCAATCCATTTTGATTTTTTTCCTTCTACATCAAGTAAAATATCAATCTCAAAACTTGGTTCTGTGAACGGGAAAAAATGAGGTCTAAATCTTACAGGAGTTTCTTTTCCAAAGATATTTTGAAGTAAATATTCTAAGGTGCCTTTTAAATCTGCTAAGGAGACATCTTTATCAACATATAGTCCTTCAAGTTGGTTGAATTGGCTTAGGTGGGTTGCGTCAATTTCATCTCTTCTGTATGCGGCACCTGGAGCTATGATTCGAACTGGAGGTTTCGTATTTTCCATTGTTCTAATCTGTATCGTTGAGGTATGTGTTCTTAATAACTTTCCATCATCGAAGTAAAATGTATCAGATTCATTTCTAGCTGGATGATCTTGTGGTGTATTAAGGGCATCAAAACAATGCCATTCGGTCTCGATTTCTGGTCCAGAAGCCAAAGAAAATCCCATTCTTCTAAGGGCTTTGATTGCTTGATCCAGCATTTGAGATATAGGATGACGACCAATCGAAGCTATAGGGTTACTAGGAAGTGTAGGATCTAGAGATTGTCTCTCTTTGCTATCTTCGATTTGCTGAAAATGATTAATTTTTTCTTCAAGGCTTTGCGTAATTTTAGACCTTGTTTCATTTAATTTTTTTCCTGCATTAGGTCTTTCCTCTTTAGAAAGATCTTTCATTTTACCTGCAGCAAGTGTGAGGCGCCCTTTTTTTCCTAGATATGAAACTCTAAGATTGTCTAAATCCTCGAGGCTTGTAGCTTTCGATATTTCGGCAATTGCCTCGCTTAAAATTATCTGCAGTTGCTCAAGCATGTCATTTGGTGACTGCCTCAAAAATTGAATGAAATTTTGATTGATCTAATTAAGAGCTAACCTTAAGAAGCAGCTCTCTTTTTTTCGATCGCGTCTTTTGCTTGATTTACAAGGTTATCAAATGCAGCTTCATCATGAATGGCGATGTCGGACATGATTTTTCTATCTAGATCAATTTCAAGTGATTTTAATCCCTCCATGAACCTACTGTAAGTCAAACCGCGCGAGCGGCATGCTGCGTTGATTCGTTGGATCCATAGCGCCCTAAATGTTCGCTTGTGGTTTTTTCTATCCCTATAAGAATAGGTCATCGCTTTGCGAACTGCATCTTTGGCGAAACGATATTTTGTTGAGCGAAAGCCCCTAAAGCCTTTAGCTTTAGCAAGCATTCTCTTTCGTCTTTTTCTACTAGCTGGGGAATTTGTGGATCTTGGCATTTTTCTTCAGGTTGTTTGGTTTAATTTTTTAACCGCAGTCCTCACCTGATAGATATATCCCGCTTACCGGGGATCAGAACTGATGGTTAGTTAAAACTAATTTGTTTAAAATTAGAAAGATTTAAGCTTTCGCTTTAATTAATGACTAAAAGGCAGGTTTTCACGAAAGCGAGGCAGATCTGCACTGGAAATGAGAGTTGCTTTACCAAGATTACGCTTCCTCTTTCTGTTTTTATTCAGAAGTAGGTGGCGTTTGCCTTGTTTTTGACGCAACATTTTACCAGTGCCAGTCACTCGGACTCGCTTGGATATTGCTTTATGCGTTTTGCTTTTACCAGCTGTTCTAGCCATGGGGGGGTGAAAATAACGGAAAGATGAGATCGCGCAACCGCTTTTTTTGTTCTTCCCTTCAAATTAGCTTCATATATATTAACAATTTATTTATAATTAAGTTTAGTTTAATAATATTTAATTTGAATATAATATAGATCATGACGCTTTTGTTGGATAAAAACTCCCAAAATCCATCTTTGGTGTCATTGCAAAATAAGCACTTTCGGACTGCTTTAGATCAATTAAGCAATGGTGTCTTGTTATTAGACTTGCATTCGCCTTCACAAATCGAACCAAAAATTGTTTACGTTAATGATGGGTTACTAGAATTGAGTGGTTTTGAATTGGATGATCTTATCGGCGAAGCTTTATCTAAAATATTTGGATTAAGGAAACTTCAAATATTGTTGGATCGATTAGATGCAATAATAAGTGGAGGTGGTGTCTATGAATTTAGGAATCAACTTCAGTGTGCCGGCTCGGNGGCTTTAGATTGTAATTGGAGAGTAAGTTGTTTGTATGACGATAATAATGAGGCGACCAATTTTTTGCTTACGGTATCTGATCTTTCCGAGCATTTTTCTGATATTGACCCTGAAGTTAAAGTCACTGAANCTGAAGAGAAAAATGCGTTAGAATCTGTTCCTCTTTCAGTCAGAAATGAAATACTTGCAATGCAGGCCAGGGGTATTGCTCATGATTTTAAAAATATGCTTACAACTGTTGTGGCAAATTTATCACTTATCGGTGATTCAATCAAAGATGGTGAAATAATTGCTAGGATCAACGATGCAATGCAGGCCTCAAAGGAGGCAACTGGGTTAGCTTCTCAATTGCTTGCATATTCTCGTGGGAATAATGAATCTGAAAAGGAGGAGGTTGATATTTCTACCTTGCTCAAGGATNCCGCCAGAATTTGTACAGCCGGATCTAAAACCCGATGTGATGTAACTATTGAGGAAGGATTGTGGTTGTCATTAATTAACAGAACTCAAATTATTCAGGTAATAAATAACCTTATTATTAATGCTAGGCATGCTATGAACGATGAGGGTGTTATTAAAGCCAATCTNAGTAATGTTGAAATTATTGAAGGGGAAGTTAAAGGGGTGCCCTCTGGCAAGTATTTACGATTAACTTTTATCGATCATGGAAAAGGAATTTCNAAAAGTAATTTGAGTAAAATTTTCAAAAGGTTTTATACAACCAAAGAGACCGGTAGTGGATTGGGTTTAGCTACCTGTTTATCAATAATTCGAGATCATGGTGGGACTATTGAAGTGAGTTCAGTGGTTGGAAAAGGATCAGCNTTTAAGATTTATTTGCCTGCTACCGGGAACTGTAAAATTTTGAAAGAACAAAAAGCTCATAAAGCGGTTCATCGAGGTAAGGGTCGTGTGTTAGTTATCGATGATGATAAACCAATTTTAGAGGTTTCGAAATCAATGCTTAAAAACCTTGGCTATGATGTAGAAATTGCACAATCCGGGGAAGAAGGTATAAAAAAATTCAGAAAATCGTATGATTGTAACAATAATTTTGATGTGATTTTAATGGATATGACAATGCCAGGAGGGTTGGATGGGATAGAGGCAGCAAAACAAATCATAAACATTGATAAATCTGCTAAAATTATCTCAAGCAGTGGATACAATACTGAAAATTCGCTAGAGCCTCTTGGTNAGCAAAACATTTTTTCGGGAACTCTTGCCAAGCCTTATGATATGGATCAAATGGCAAAAATTATTGAGGAAGCAATAGGTGTTTTGGTAATAACTAATCCTTTATTCGACTGATTCCTTTGGATTGTCTTTGGGATTAAAGTTGCGTTTTGATTGGTTTGGAAGGGTTAATGATTCAAGCGCTTTAATACTATTTTGAATGGTATTTGGAATTATTCCTATGGCTTCTGGAATAATCTCTGCAGGGTTGGAGCTTTTTAGTAATTTTTCCCCATCAGCGATAATGCCCCTAGGTATAGAGAAATTAATAGGTTCCCATTTGGGTTCTGAAAGTAATCCTGTTCCTTTATATCTCAGAAGCCTAGATAAAGGCCAACCTACCAAATTTAGATGGCCACGAGCATTCATTTCTGCTTCTAAATTAATTTTTTGATCAACTAAATTTATGTATCCGTTAGACCTTAATAAAAAACTTGGAGTTAATGCCTGAAAATCGATTAAATTCATAAGGCCATTTCTAGTTTTAAAAGTTGCTTTTGCTGATTTAGCTATACTATATCCAGCCTTGGGTTCGAGTAGTACAGAACTTATAATTGGTGATATAGGTCCAAGAATTGGAATTGCAAAAACATTTCCTTGCGTTAATGAAATATTGCCTTCGCCATCCCACTTTTTCGGTTCATCTATTGGAATNTTAAAACCCACATCTCCACNTACTATACCGTTTGTTTTACTTTTAAAATCAAAAGTATTTACAAGGTCGCCAAATTGGAAATTATCTGCCTGNATTCTTCCATTATAGTGTTTTTCTTTTTCGCTAAGNTTGATTGATCCAATGTGTTTAAAAACACCACCAACAAACTCTCCCTCTAAAGCAACATTTAAATTTTCACCATTAATTTTTACAGTTCCTTTNGGATTATCAATCACTAATCTTTTTTCAAGTAATTCTGTATCCAGGGTACTCTTTGAGATAAATGTAAAGTCTAGGTCAGTTTGTAAATTGTTTTTTGTATCAACTAATCCATTTAGAGTGATGGACGGTGGGGCTTTAAATTGATATTTGGTAAGGGCTTTATTAACTTTAGATGAGAAATAACTGGCGGCTTTATCAGGGTAAACTTTACCATTTATTTGATGTAAATTAACTAAACCGTTATT
>NYVP01000036.1 GCA_002684575.1 Verrucomicrobiales bacterium | reverse complement strand
CCCTGTTCGCTGAATCGAACTTGGTACTTAGTGGGGGAGACACTACTGTGTTTAACACAGGTCCTAATGCTTTTGGCATGCCCTTGGCCAATATTTCAAGGACAGAGAGGCGTGCTCATGTTGTTGGGAATTCGTTTTTCAACAAGAACTGGGTTTTTTCACCAAGCTCCACCACGGCAAGAGATGGGCTTGGGCCATTATTCCATGCACGATCATGTTCTAGTTGTCATGTGAGGGATGGGCGGGGAGCCCCCACCAATGATTCAACAACATCAATAGGGTTACTTTTCCGTTTGAATGTTCCCGGAAAATCACATGGAGACCCTGTTCTGGGTGTTCAATTAGCCACAAAAGCAGCTCCTGGTATAGAACCTGAGGGTGTCGTCAATGTCAGTTACAAAGAGGAATCGACAACTTTCAAAAGCCTCAAAACTACATCTCTCAGAAAACCTCAATATGAACTTATCACAANNAACCANTACGGCGANCCTCANGCNAAANTTCAATTTGGTCCNCGTATCGCNCAACANTTAGTCGGCNTTGGNCTNNTNGAGGCNGTNCCNNATANAGCNATCTTAGCTAANGCAGANCCNANTGATNNANATGGNGATGGTATTTCNGGNANACCAAATTATATCTTTAACCCNGAGAGTAAANANAGAGAACTNGGAAGATTTGGCTGGAAAGCNAATGAAGCNAANNTNCGAACNCAAACTGCTTCGGCTTTTCTNAGAGATATGGGAATCACTTCNCCCATNCANCCANTNGANGATNTNACNAAANCNCAAAANGANAAAATCAATNTNACNTTAATTGCCAACCCACCTGANATTGATNATTNNAAGTTTGANCGNGTTGTNACTTATTTNAGGACGCTCGCNCCNCCAGCTCAGNGAAACGCTAATGATCCNTCNGTTANGAGAGGTNATATTTTATTTCATAANATAGGCTGTGCCNATTGTCATACNCCAAGCCTAAGAACGGGTTCCGATGCCGCAATTGATGAACTTAAAAACCAGTCNATTAAGCCTTATACNGATCTATTNTTGCATGACATGGGTGAGGNTTTNGCCGANGGAATACAGGACTCNTTGGCTTCTGGNTCTGAATGGCGNACTCCTCCACTNTGGGGAATTGGTTTAACCAAAACAGTNAANGGAAATACCTTTTTTCTACATGATGGTAGAGCCAGAAGCATTGAAGAGGCNATTTTATGGCATGGGGGTGAGGGGTCAGAATCAAGGAAAAATTATTCTTCCCTGAGTTCTGATGATAAAGTCGATCTATTAAATTTTATCAATTCCCTATGACTCTAGATNAGCATGCTTGCAGGGTTTTCGATGCGTTTTTTTAGCTCNGCTAAGTATTCNGCACCAACAGCGCCGTCAATAACTCGNTGGTCACAACTCATTCCCACTTTCATAATAAGCCCTGGTACAATNTTCCCTTCATCACTGACAACTGGTGTATTTTTTATGCTTCCTATGGATAAAATAGCTGCTTGAGGAGGGTTTATAATGGCATCAAAATTGTCGATACCGTAGGCACCTAAATTGGAGACAGTAATTGTCCCTCCAGAAAATTCATCTGGTGAAAGTTTTTTGCTGCGTGCTCTTTCAGCAAGATCTTTNACTGCTAAACTGATTTCTAAAAGACTCTTTTTATTGGCNCCAGAAATGACTGGGGTAACCANTCCATCATCAACAGCTATAGCTACCGAGAGGTTTACTGATCCAAATTGAACAATGGAGTCACCATCAAAGCTGGCATTAACCTGAGGCACAGACGCGGCGGCATTAGCTACCGCTTTAAGAATAAAATCGTTGACCGTAAATTTATTGTCATGTTCNCCTGCTGCTGAATTTGCCTGTTTGCGTAAATCCATCAACGGTTGTGCATTGATTTCTATGTTTAAATAGAAATGCGGAATTTGGGTCTTTGATTCAAGAAGCCTCTGAGCAATAATGCTCCTCATTCCACTAAGTGAAATTCTTTGATCTTCTTGAGTTAAAGTTTGTTTTGGTTTTGGTGCCGGAGTAATTGGTGCTGCTTGGCTTGATGTGCTATCAGCTGTTTCTAAATCCTTTTTTACTATTCTACCTCCGGGGCCAGATCCTTTTATCTTATTTAAGTCGACTCCTTTAGACTTCGCTATTTTTTTTGCTAGAGGTGATGCCTTGATCCTTTTTCCCTCAGAATTCTCGGTAGGTGTAGATTCGTTTGTTTCACCCGCTTTGGATTCTGGTTCTTCAGGAATGCTACTTTCTTTTGAGTCAGAATCATCATTCGGCGATGACTGATCACCTGAAGCTGGTTTTTCTGGAACCTCTTCGCCTTCCTCTATAATAACCGCTAAAGTTTCTCCAACGGGAGCCTTGGTNCCCTCATCCATGTAAATGGCTCCAATGGTTCCTTCATCAAAAGCAACCATCTCCATAGTGGCTTTATCGGTTTCAACTTCTGCCAAAGGATCACCTACATCGACCTTGTCTCCAACCTTAACCAACCATCGAATGAGTGTTCCCTCAGTCATGGTGTCACTTAATTGGGGCATCTGTACAAAATCTGGCATTTTATAAAATTATTAATGAATACTATTAAAGGAATAATTAACCAAGACTTTGTACCATATCAACTATTCGGCTGACATTTGGTATCTGTTCTTTTTCGACTGGGGGACTATAAATGGCAGGAGCATCAACAGATGTTACACGCTTTATTGGCGCATCAAGATCATCAAAAGCTTTCTCCTGAATCATAGTGGCTATTTGTGAACTGATTCCGCAAAATGGTTTGCTTTCATCGACCAATACCACGCGATTGGTTTTAGCGACGGATTTTAGTATCGTTTCTTCATCCAAGGGTCTAATCGAACGCAAATCGACCACTTCTGCATTAATTCCACTTTCTTCTTCCAATTTTTTAGCGGCCTCAAGAGCTACAATCACACACCTGCCGTGGGCAATCAGGCTAACATCTTTTCCTTCTTTCTTGATCTCAGCTGTGCCTATCGGGATGGTTATTTCTTCATCAGGTAACTCTGAAGCTGCTAATGGATCCCCGTAAAGAAGCGTATTTTCCATCAAATAAACTGGATCATTATCCCTAATGGCAGACTTCATTAATCCATAAGCGTCTATCGCTGTAGAAGGTGTAACAACTTTTAAGCCAGGAACATTAGCAAAAATGTTCTCTGTTGTGTGTGAGTGTGTTGCTCCGACGTTTGTTCCACCATTTGCAGGCCCTCGGATTACGATCGGGCAATTAATCAATCCACCAGACATATATCTTACACATGCAGCATTGTTGATCATTTGATCAAGCGCCACATAAGCAAAACTGTAAAACATCAACTCCATTACAGGTCTGAGTCCTAACATGGAGGCGCCTATACCCATACCAATAAAACCCGCTTCCGAGATAGGGGTATCTACGACTCTTTTATCTCCCCACTTACTCCATAATCCTTCAGTAACTTTATAAGCACCGTTGTATTCGGCTACCTCTTCACCAATAATCACAACCTTTTCATCATAGGCTAGTTCTTCATCCAATGCCCTGTTTAGTGCCTGTCTGTATAGCGTTTGTGCCATAATAATAGTTTCAATAAAAGGTTAGCTGTTTATTAGTTATGAAAGAAATGTCTCCCAGTTTTACCAGACTGTGTGCCTTCATCAACTTCGTAGTAAACGTCTTTAGTAATATCTGAGACTTTAGGAAATGGACTTTCCTGTGCAAAAGTAACGGACTGTTTTGCTTCGGCTTTTGCCTCATTATCTATTTTCTTATAGAGGTCTTCATCAATGACTCCCTCAGATAAGAGGCATTTTTTCCAAACACTGATGGGATCATAATTTTCTTTGTAGTGATCTATCTCTTCGGGGGAGCGATATTTTTTCGAATTTGCATCGGCGACGGAGTGTCCCTGATATCTATATGTATCAAACTCTAGGATTGTTGGCTGGCTCTCGTTATGAGCTCTGTCTATTGCTTCTTTTGTTTTTGCCCTAACTTCATAAATATCATTTCCCTTAGCGACGTCCCATGCAATTCCATAGGCATCACCCCGTTGAGCTAAACAATTGGTAAATGCTGAAGATCTCTTTTGGCTAGTTCCCATGGAGTACCCATTGTTTTCAATAATATAAATAACAGGCAGCTCCATCAGTTGAGCCAAGTTAAGTGATTCATGGAATGACCCCTGATTGACCGCTCCATCACCCATAAAACAAAGTGCCGCACCTGTATCACCATTATATTTTAATCCATACGCCAAGCCCAATCCTAGCGGAGTCTGACCAGCTACGATTCCATGCCCACCCCAATAATTTTTGTCTGGTGCAAAAAAGTGCATTGATCCTCCCTTTCCTTTGGAACATCCCGTTGCTTTGCCAAATAGTTCAGCCATACACTCATCCATACTCATACCTACGGCTAATGCATGCCCATGGTCTCGGTATGCTGTTATGAGGTGATCATTTTTTCCACATAGTGAAGCCGTTCCAACTGCTATGGATTCTTGGCCTATATAGAGATGCAGAAAGCCTCCCATTTTCCCAGCGTTATAGTATTTTAGTGACGCTTCTTCAAATCGCCTAATACGTACCATTTTTCGGAGAAGCTCGACTTTCTCCTCTTCTTTTAGGCTTTCATTTGCTGCGTGGTCCTTAAATTTATATGTATCAATTTTATCAAGCATCGCTAGTTATATTTTAAACTTCTTGGGATTGGATACCAGTTATTTTAACTGTCTCATGTTTGGGGATTAAGGCAAAGTAAAAGGCGGAAGCAAATATTATGTTGCTTAGTAGAGACTTTAAACCAAATAGCCATGCCGGAGGATATCCAGGAAGACCAGTTGTGTTTGCCATCAACCAACCACTTATGTTTTTTAAATATCCTGGATCAAAGAAAAATGAAACTGTATTTGCTGAAATATAAAAAATGATGCTGCTGAAGAATGTGGATGCTAACAAAACAATAATATTTTTTTTATTTCTTAATGAATGACCCAACCAATAAAGTAATGTGAAAACAAAAAGCAGAAATAGGGAGTAAACATTTATGATTGCAAAGCCATATTTTATATTTAGAACAACGTCGCTTATCAAAAATGTTCCGAAGGTGAGTATTGCTGCCATTCGTAAAGGCAGCAGCATGGCACCACAAAGAGCTAGTGCTGCCAGTGGGGAAATATTTGCCAATGCTTCAGCTATCGCTGTCTCAGAAAACGCTGGTAAAAGGCGCACTGAAACAAAGCAAAATAAAAGTATAATAACGTAGTAATATTTGCGATCCATTTTTAGTAGCTTCAAAAGTATCCTATTTTTGCATTGCTGCTACAGTGGTTTGAATATTTCTGCATAGAATTTTAATTATGGGTTTATGTTTCGTTTTGATCTGAATAGTGATACTTTATTTATTTGTTGTAAGTCGTTTAATATAAACGATATAAGTAAAATTTATAGTTGCTTTTAAAATGTTCCACGTGGAACAACATGACAATTTTTCAAATCCTATACCGAAGTGAGTAATTACATTTTCCCAAAAAAATATGATGTCATAGTTATTGGCGCAGGTCATGCGGGCGTGGAGGCAGCATTGGCAGCGGCAAGGTTGAACTGCGAGGTCGCTGTATTGACACAGAATTTGGATACTGTTGGACAGATGTCCTGCAATCCGGCAATCGGTGGACTGGGTAAAGGCCACATGGTTCGTGAAATTGATGCACTAGGTGGCGCCATGGGATTAAATACGGACGCGACCGGGATCCAATTTAGAATGTTAAATGCATCAAAGGGACCCAGTGTCAGAGCACCAAGAGCCCAATGCGATAAAAAGGCTTATCAATTTAGAATGAAATACCTATTGGAAAATCAGAACAATTTGGATTTACATCAAGGTAACGTTGCCAAAATTCTTGTAAAAAATGAAGAGGTCTGTGGAATTGTCACCAACCTTGGAATTGAGTATCAAACCAACAGTGTGATTGTCAGTTCAGGCACTTTTATGCGCGGTTTGATGCATGTCGGTAAACAAAATCAGGCTGGTGGCCGTATGGGTGACGGTATTTCCACTCTATCAGATTGTTTAAAAGAATTGGGATTTGAAATACATAGATTTAAAACTGGAACACCATGTAGGTTAAATGGGCGATCCATCAATCTAGAGAAATGTGAAAAACAAGACGGTGACTCTCCCCCTCCTCGTTTCAGTTTCATGTCTGAAACCATTAGTGATCATTCTGAAAACGGTAAAAATACATTTACTTTAAATAATTGGGGTGATTCATCGTTCCACGTGGAACAATTACCTTGTTGGATCACCTATACCAACCAAAAGACACATGATATAATTAATGATAATTTAGACCAATCGCCGATGTATAGTGGTATAATAGAGGGTGTTGGTCCAAGATATTGTCCGTCTATAGAGGATAAAGTGGTTCGTTTTGCCGAGAGGGAAAGACACCAGGTTTTTCTGGAACCTGAAGGTAGGCAAACAAATGAATATTATATCAATGGCGTTTCGACTTCTCTGCCTTATTCCGTGCAATATGATTTTATCAGATCTATTGCTGGACTGGAGAATGCTGAGATTATTCGACCGGGATATGCAGTTGAATATGATTTCTGTACTCCCACTCAACTCTATCCAACTTTAGAAACGAAAAAGGTCGGGGGATTATTTTTTGCGGGACAGATAAATGGGACATCTGGTTATGAAGAAGCTGGGGGGCAGGGCTTAATAGCTGGTATAAATGCTGCACTGAAATGTAGGAGTGAGGATCCTTTTGTATTATCGAGGGCTGATTCATATTTAGGTGTAATGATTGATGATCTTGTTACAAAAGGTGTAACGGAACCTTATAGAATGTTCACTAGTCGCGCTGAATACAGGTTATTACTAAGACAAGATAACGCCGATCTAAGATTAACTGAGTTGGGTGGCAAGATTGGATTGATTCAAAAAGACCGTTTAGCAAAAGCATTGAATAAAAAGAAGGCTTTCGAACAAGCTTTGATTTTTGGTAAAAAAACAAATATCGAAGGTATTAGAATTAATGAGTGGTTTAGGAAACCTGGAAATTGTTTAGATAAACTGCCTGATGAAATTTCAAAGTTATATAATTCTGAAATATGGGCGCTCATTGAAATCGAGTTCCAAAATGAGGGATATATCGCTAGGCAGGAATTAATGATTAACAGAACTCAAGCAATGGAAGATTTAAAACTTCCAAAGGATATTGATTATAGTGATGTTGGCAGTCTTAAAAAAGAAGCTCAGGTGAGGTTAAATGAAATTAAACCTAGCACCTTAGGTCAAGCGTCTAGAATCAGTGGAATAACTCCCGCGGATATATCTGTAATTTCAATATGGGTAAAGAAGGAAAATATAAGTAATTGATTATAAGCAACTTATGTTTTTTTTATAATAGTTTTAATAGTCTCTAAAAGGGCAGAGGAACTTAATCGGACCCGACTATTTTCGGTAAAATGTGACCACACAACATTACTTTCAGAATCAACTAACACTTTTCCAATTCTTGCTATGTTAGTGCCATTAAAGGGATTGCCTTTAATGTGAACCATTCCAATCTTTTTACTAAATACACCTGAAAAATCAGAAACAAATTGGAACATTGAATTTGTTTTCTCTTTAGCCTTAACAATATCATCTAGCGTACCAATGCAAATTGGAGCCACTTGAACATTTAGTCTTTCTAGGTCCTCTCGTTTACTCTCGAGCTTCACGAGCTCAGCAATGCAATAAGGTCACCAATGGCCACGATAAAAGACAAACAGCGTAAACGGTTTATTACTAATTAAAGTAGAGACAGGTATTTCATTTCCACTGTCTGTAACTAATTTATTATCTGCTAACTCCGCTTTCGAAAATAGAAGATCAGATTTATTAAAGGGTTTGTAGGAGGTTAAAATCTGACTCCACCAAATAATTCCTATGACAAACACCCAGGATATTAGGTTTAATAAAAAAATTGATTTTTTATAAGCTTTGGATTTTACAAGTAAACGCGAAAGGACAATGAGCGAAGCGCTTATAACAACAATAGCCCATAGTGGTCTACTCTCATATACTTCAAATTTTGTAGCTAGTACAAAATGGACCAACACACAAAATGGTATTAAAAGAAAAGCCACAATTGAACGAGCTAAATTCATAAAAAGGATTACCGAGTTAAAGTAATTAACACTCTTATAAGAAAGAAATAAAGAACCTGTATTATATCTTCTTATTCTTCTTAATGTTAATATATATATAAATCAATGTTTCCACAGCTTAGAAATAGATGTTCCATAGTTCCGGAAGGCTATGAGTATTAAGTTTAAAAATGTAAATAAACTTCAGAATTTGATGAAAACAACCAGTGTTCAAAACATGTAAACAACAAAAGCACAAATATTAACAAGATATACGCAGGACAATTAAATTCTTATAATCATCAATTAACAAAATATTCACAACCATAGTTGATTATTGATTGCAACGGACGCCGCAATACTCTCGGATTCTTTTTTGCTTTTACCAGTACCTTCACCAAGAACCAAGTTATCCCAGAAAACCTCGGTAACAAAAACCCGTTCATGGTCAGGACCTGATTCACTAATTACTCGATACTTAGGAGCTTCTTTGGATATAGATTGTAAAATTTCTTGTAACTCACCCTTAGGGTTTTTTTCTATTGGATCCGAAACAACTCGATTCATTTTGTTCTTACAACAAAGGAATATGAACGATTTTGCCTTTTCGTAATCAGAATCTAAGTAAATCGCACCGATTAAGGCTTCGAATGCATCGGCAAGAATACCAGTTCTTTCACGACCACCAGATTTTTCCTCTCCTTTTCCAAGTAGAATATGATCTCCAAGATTTATATTTAAGGCGTATTCCTCTAGAGCGGAAGTAGAAACTAGTCGTGAACGGAGCTTGGTAAGTTGACCCTCTGGAAATTCTGGGAACCTCTCAAAGAGATCATTAGTTAATACAAGTTGAAGTACTGCATCGCCAAGAAATTCCAACCGTTGATTATCGGATGATTCAGAAGGAGTTTCATACGCAAGGCTGGGATGTGTCAAAGCCTCAACAAGTAATGCTTCGTTGCGAAAATTATATCCAATATCCTGCTGTAGAGTTTCCATTTACTAGAAATATCAAAATTCCTTTGTGCTACTGAAATGGGGTGACCGACGGGACTCGAACCCGCGACAACCGGAACCACAAACCGGGGCTCTACCAACTGAGCTACGGTCACCATTTTATATTTCAGTAAATTATCTCTCGCAGGTGAGAAGACAAAATTAGGATCTACTCACCTGCAAGAGGCAGTTGAGAAAGTAACAAATCATCGTCTCTAGTCAATGAAGGTCTTTAGCTCAGATAAATAATTATTCGACTAGGACTCGAATTCTCATAAATCTTAATAAGCTATTAGAGAGATTTTCCTTCATTCTCACCGAAATACCCGTGAGATCCTCATTAATAGCTCTCTCAGAAATAACTAAATCATTTGCATCAGCCTGTACCCAAGTTTCTAGATTTTGACTATATTCAATAATATAATTAAGACCGGTTACATTGGATCTTTTTTGGTATTCTAAATTCAAGTATTCGTTACCGTTTAAGACCAAAACTTGCGCAGAAGGGGCCGAATTAGTGTGATTGTCATCAGATAAATCAATCCCAAAAGCATAAGTTAATAAATTATTATATATATCACCTTCTTTTACACTAATAGGGTTAATTTCACCTCTGGAGGTCATCCAATTTGAAAATCCTTCATTAATATTTTCTCCCCTACCTGGTGTTCCTCCAACAATTGAACTAGGTGACCACAATGAACCATCACTTGAGTTAGTTAGATTAGAGTTAAGAAAAGTTAACGAATATCCCTCTCCGTCAGTTAGTGTTGGCCAAGCACCACTATCATTATATTCAAAATTCAAAACAATATTTCCAGAGCTATCTAATACAATAATTTCCTCTCCATTATTATTTAGTCTTCCACCTGGCCAAACACCAATTATCTTGGATTCAATTTCATTTCCGTATCTCTCAATAAATGCCTCCCTATTAGAAACCACTACCGCGTATTCTCCTGATTCAATAGAGACATCAGAGAGTGTAAACTCATCAAACGGTTGTCCTGGACTAAATGAATAACCATTAAGATCAATCGTTTGATTTCCACGGTTATGTAATTCAATGAATTCATAATTTGATCCACCCAAAGGGTTATACATTATTTCTGATATGACAATGTCATCTCTAATTGGAGAAATACCTTCTGGAGATGATAATAGAAGATAATCAAACGCCACCCTCAGGGCTTTAGCCTCCTCGGTACTTGTAAAAATTCCTCCATCGATAGCAACCCAATTATTATTGATACTTATAGAATGGGCCTGATTCCATATTCCTGATTCGACTGAATATTCGAAAAAGAGCTGGTTGTTGGATCGCCTCATTCTAATAACTACATCATCAGAATCGGAAAAAGGAGTTGCATGTACGGTACCGGCGCTTCCTGATGAAGTAACTTTTACAACGGCAAGTTCTTTGCCATCTTTATATCCAAAAGCGTATCTGGAGCGACTGTCCTCCTCTTCAAGTTCTATGATCAATCCAGCCATGAATTCACCGAATTGTATATTTAACAGTTCGAGATCAGTTTGAAGAATCCAGTCTTTTTCTCTAGGCAATTCGCGACGTATCCATGGGTGAGTGGTACCATCAAGATTACCACCTTCGGTAACCGGTTGGGCAGTAATGCTCAACTCAGCCGCAAAGAGATAATCTGAACTTCGTGCCGCGCGATTGTGTAAATCAACGGCCAAAACGTTTTTTCCATTAACCAATTTTCCAGTTCCATCAAAGAGACCGACAGGCCTCGATTGTTTTTCATCCCTGGCTGATGTATTACTACTTGCACCTGTTCCATGATCAATGGTTCCACTAGGCAATCGCACACGATCTATCTCTATGCCGTTTAACCAAAATCTTGCCCCATCATCAATGACTGCCCGAATATCAAGTTCAGAACCAACAGGATCATCGGAAAAATCAAACTCTGTTCTGAAATAATAACTCACTAAATTGTTAGCAGCATCATTTCTTAATGGGGTGTTTATACCGGGCTCGGGAATGGTACCGGAATCCTTGCCGAACATTCCTTTGCCAACTTTCCAATTTGAGTCATCAAAAGAGGTTTTGGCAAAGTCCGCCATATAATCAATGTTGTCGTCACTATATTTCCAAGTTTGATCCAGAGAAATATAATCTTTTTTAGATGCCACACCTGGAGGAAGACCTAGGGGATAGGTCTTATCATCAGGCATTTGGATTATTAATTTTCCATCGGATTCACCCAAAGACCAATACGATCCTGGAGAATAATTATCTTTGGATTCGATGTTAAGTTCATCCAACCAAGGGTCGAGATAAGGCACATTGAAAGATGAGAAACCGTCCGGAGCGAAGACTGTGACATCAGTCGTATAATTCGATTTTTGTCCATCTACATCACTGACCTCCAGAGATACGGTGTAAACACCTGGAGCACTAAAACTGGCAACAGCAATCCCATTTTCAGATGTAATAATGGAGTTTTCGGTCGAAGTGCTCCAACTAAAACTTAACTCACTTCCTTCAGGATCGTAAGAATTTGAAGCATTTAAAGTTAGTGTTTCGGCGAGTGCAACATTACCGGATCCTGGTTCTATCTTTACGAATATGTAAGGTGCTGCATTATTCGTTTTATTAACTTCAATAGAGGCCGTTTCTTCTCCTTCTGCTGGCACACCATCGTCGTCTAAGGCCGCAAAGCTCAATTTATTACTACCATTCTGAAGATTGATCCCTTCTATCTTCCAATTGGTTTCATCGATCCAACTGAATGTGGCTTCAGGATGATTTTCGATACTTACCTCCCAAACCCTGTATCCTGCTTCACCTGTTACTGTGATGGTATCGTNTGTTGTATTAGAAATCCTATCTACTTTGAACGCTCTGTTTTGGCCATTAGATAACTCACCTTTTATTCGATTAAGTCGACCTCTATCCCAGCTTACGTATTTAGCTTGATTTGGATTATAAGTGCTTGAAACATCCTGCTCACAATCAAACCAAGCTCCTACTCTTGGACCGTTNGCTTGATACTTATCGATGATTTCCGTCAAATANTACCTAAATATCCTTCTGTTATATGGTTTTCTNAGCCAAGCCGAGAATTCNGAACCTCCNCTTGAAATCNTTTCAGAGGGATTTTGAAAGGCAAGGTCGGAGTCATGGAACATGAAATGAAATTTTCCATCGTCTGGACCTTTGTAGAANAACGTGTTCTTCGGTCTACGGAGTAAAAAAGTATCCCAGTCTCCTATGTANCCTCGNACAGCGGCCATCATGCATATTTTTTCGGCATCAACCAAACGATTGATTTCATCTTTAGTGTAACTGTTGCTGTTTTTTACGGTTTTCAGCAAATTGATTAGAGCTGTATAATCATAATCAGTTTCCTTTGATCTCAATAGCCATTGACTATGATATCGGCCTGGGCCTGGCCATTCATCGCCAGCATACCACCAGTAGCGACTGGTTATTTGGTCTTTACTATAGTTATCGTCAAAAAAGAAAACATCATCAACTCGGTATAGATCACCCTGAGATCCATTTTCTCCATAATTACGTTTGAGAAAATCATTACCAATTGGCTCAAAGAGCTCAATTGAATGGCGTGGTCTTCCTCCATTTTCAATGATGGTGCAAAACTCATTTTCATTTACCGCGTGACCCATGAGATATAACATGTACCGAGGNACTTTATTGTTGAATATGTTGCCTGCNCCTTCAGCAGCGGGAGTATTGTCCCAGGAAAGTTTGGATAAGCCTCTTAAACGTTTATCTAGCGGTAGTTTAAATTTGCCACGCTTAGTAAAATTGGAACGGTCTCCAGCATGCCATGGACTGCCCGAAGGTCTAATTTGGCAATTATAGAATATTTCTGTTTCATCCACAATGAGTGTCATTTTCTTATAGCTGTTGGAAAGGTTAGGGAATTTCCAATCCCATGCAGCACTACTACCACCGCTCAAAGATCGTTTATCATAATCTGAGACAACCCAACGATAACTTGTCACATCTGTATCAATTTCNTCATTATCAACGACATACATAGCCGGAACACTTTGACCTCGGCTAGGTAAAGTGACTTCGTCGCCATTCTGTGAAGACGCCTGGACATAAAACTGTACGATTCTATTATCAACGCCTTGATCCAAAATTTGAGCAGACCAAATACCATCACCTGCTCTGGAATCACCTCCTGAACCAGCGTCATTCATATTTACACTTTTCCAATCTCGATTATCAGTGGAGGAATCTTGTCTATAAAATAACTTCACAGAGTTTGATGCACCCGATACACGTGCAGAAACAGTTACAGGCTCGTTGCTTTTTGGAACTGCTGGTTTATGAGCCAATGACCCTAATGCTGGTGGGGCACTATTAAGAAGCGACCCGTTTGGCTTTCCAGGGGTCCCTAAATCGTTTGGTATTGGAAGTCTGTAGGTAGAGACAAAACTGTCTTCAAAAGTTTTGAAGATGATTCGGGGTTTACCTTTTATCCAGCGTGCCTTGAACTTAAGTGTCAATTCATCATTACGATTCATGGCATTAACTTGAATTTCAGCTTTATTAGCTCTGTTATCTCCATGGCCATCGGAAATTAGATGGAAGTTACCATTTTCGAAATAACTGGCATGATGAGTTCCTTGTGGTAGCCAGCCGGTTTCTCCTCTTCCATTAGTGGTTCTTTGATCAGCGTTTTGAAGAATATCAGTTCCATTTCTAAGGAGCTGAATGTCTTTTAAAATAACATGAGCATCACCAACGAGATGAACCCAAAGCTCCTTATCGAGTCGAGGCACTGAAAGATGATGGTAAATACCTGAATAAGTAAATTCTTTGAATTCTGTCTTAGTGCTTTCATCACTGTCACGCCAAGAAGTTGGAAGGTCATTGTCTGAAAAAGGGTGAATGAGTTCTAGACTTGAACCGTCACCATTGGTCCAATGAGGCCAATCACCGCCAACTTTATAGTTAACTTCATCTGCCAAATTACCATTACTGTCCTCTAATCTTAAAAGTTCCCCTTCGTTGGCTAGGTTGTTACTATAATTTCCTATAGCATTAACACCTTCGTAATTTTCATTTATCCACTCTTTATTCGCAGCTATTACAAGATACGATTTAGGCGAAATCGTCGTGCCTTCATCAAAGGTGAAGTCGATACCCGCAACAAATTCCCATCCACTTAAGTCTATCGCTTTGTTACCACGGTTATATATTTCGATAAATTCTCCGTTTCTTTCATCACTCGGCGGATCCGCCATTATTTCATTAATAACAATGTTTGTTTCTCTTACAGGCAAATTAGTAGAGTCCTTAGTACTACCGGGCCCCCTGAACCACTCATTAATCAAAGGATCGACTTGATAACTTTCTACTCCCTCTCGAACTCTAAAGACTTCAGAATCAAGAACGGTTCCTCCTTCTGTAATTAAATGAACTTTTATTTCATTATCACCCTCTTCTCCAAAATTGACCGTCCAGCTCCTAGGTGAATTAGAGGATATGGACCCAGATATTGGAACAGCATCTGAAAAATCTAAACTAGAGGCTAATGCCAACCCATCNACAGGGACTTCNGATTGGCTTGTNGCAGTAATTTCGACCCAATCAATGCTTCCTTCTTCTGAAAAATGAATCTCACTAAGTTTTAGTAGTCCCGCTAAGTCACTACTATCAATGTTTGCCTCAGCCGGTGTAGGGTCAGAAAAAACATACCAATCAGAACCGCCAGCAGGTTTCCTTCCAACAGATCTTCCATCGGCGCCTAGTGTGGCCTCGAAACCATCAATTACTGTAATGGCACCAGGTGAGCTAAGAAAAATTGTGGTTTTAACACCGGATTTGAAACCACTTTCGGCAAAACCAACAGTCGTAAAACCATTGGCAGGAATTACAACTCCCTCGCCTATTGTGAATTTTTGGAGATCATCGATATCATCACTGAGATGAAAACCATTCANGCTTAGATTTTCAGAACTTGAATTGTAAAATTCTATAAACCCGTCACCAGCGACACCAGCTTTAACCTCGTTGATAATGGCAGTACCACCACTTCCAGAAATGCGTANTATCGTACCAAAAACTAAATCTGAACTGTTTCTGCTGTTATTATGAACCTCAACAGCAANAGTGTTNGTACCNTGAACAAGCAAAGAGCTAATATCCGCATCAATGATTTTTTCTTCAATTTTTGCTTCGAGTGATGAAGGAACAGAGGAAGCATTAGTTTGATAATTGATNTCACCAGNAGGCATACGATGTCGACCAACTTCTTTGCCNTTAAGATAAATGACCAGNCCATCATCNAGTATTGCNTCCATTGAGAAGAAAGCCGTATCGGTTCCNCCTTCCCAGACGAATTGTTTTCTCAAGTAATGAGTAGAAATTCTTTCTGGCCAATCGGTTTGAATTTTTGGCTCNGGCATGGCCTGGATCCTTGAAGCCGTTTCTCTTCCAAATATGCCCCTTCCAGTTTTCCACGAACTATCATCATAATCACTTTGGCGCCACTCTGTACCAAGATCATTTCCCGATTCATCATATTTCCACTCATCACCGAGTTGAACTATTGGGAAAGAATTTGAAAGTTCCAAAGCGGGATTAGAGAAACGTTGACCGTCTGTCCCGGCAGCTTCAACGCCAGGTGTTCCACCCGGGGAAGCACTGGCGATCCAATTATCAAAATTTTCACAACTAAGATATTTGTTTTTTAGTCTGATGCTATGACCTGCCCCATCTGCTGCAACTGGCCACTTACCCCTATCATTATATCGAACACCACAAACTGTTGCNCCATTTTTGTCTTCNAGNGCTAAANTTTCACCAGCATTACTTAGCGAACCTTCGTANGGACCGAAGATTTTAACATTTGATGGAACNGTATACTTTGTACGAAAGGTTTGAGCATCGACATTAGTCACTAGGATTCTCTCGAAAGCNCCCATGAATGTATTTTGGGGATCTGATTCTGANAAATCTGGAAACTTATANTTTATACCATCGGTAAAATTCCAGCATGCAAAATCAACTGCCGATCCAGAATTGTTAAATAACTCAATATATTCCGGCATCTCACTTTTTGGAGCGTAGTGAATTTCAGTGAAAGTAACTCGTTCAGCGTAGGAGCTGATCAAGGTCAAAAATAGTAAAAATAAAAATGCCGA
>NYVP01000035.1 GCA_002684575.1 Verrucomicrobiales bacterium | reverse complement strand
GCTACTTGGACAATTCTTTTGAAACATATAGCAGATCGATTATTAGGTCTTATTATTTTTATTGTAACTCTGCCCCTATGGATTTTTGCAATTATTGGAATAAAGATTAGTTCTCCAGAGGGATCTGTGTTTTTTATTCAGGAGCGCGGAGGAAAAAATGGTAGGCCATTTAAGATGTTTAAATTCAGGACAATGATCGTTGATGCTGAAGAGAAGAAAAAAGAACTGGCTGAGATGAACGAGATGAGCGGCCCTGTTTTTAAAATGGATAATGATCCTCGAATTTTTTCTTTTGGTGCTTTCCTGAGGAAGTGGAGTATTGACGAATTACCTCAATTAATAAATGTCATAATAGGACAAATGAGTTTAGTAGGCCCTCGGCCCCTACCTATTAAAGAAGTCGAAGAAATTAAAGAGTCAGCACACCGCAGAAGGCTTAGCATGAAGCCGGGTATTACTTGTATTTGGCAAATTTCTGGGAGAAGCGAAATAACTAATTTTGATGATTGGGTAAAGTTAGATCTCAAATATATAGATAATTGGTCATTGTTTNTAGATATGAAAATCTTATTGATGACAATNCCTGCAGTTTTTCTGAATAAAGGGGCTAAATAATTTCATTAGTTATAAATCTCATAATTAGTTAATAGCCTTAGAGTTTTACCTTTTTTTTGGATTAAAACTTATTATAAAAGTATGACTTACGGTTGGAATACTTGATTTTCTAATCATACCTTGATTATATTGCAAAAATCGGCTATTCACTTGTTCCCTCAAGTTACTTTAATCCCGCATTATANNGTAGCTGAACACCCCAAAAAAATACTCTAATTTTGATAATATGAAAATCCCTGTAANATTTTTCACTTGGTTATTCTTGTCAGTTTTTGCATCTGTTGCATTCGCTCAAAAAGCTAAAGTTCTCAAACCCACTGTGTCTACTGTGAAAAGTCCAGATTTTGAGGTTGGTAGCGGAATAAAAGAGCCNAAAGGAGAGAGAAAAGATTGGCTTCAAATTGATGTGGCCTTTCAATTAGATTCATCTTCTCGCGAGGATTTTGTTGAAGCCATAGAGGTTAGATTTTTTGTTCTTCCTAAAACGGCTCAGCCNAAGTTTAAAAAATTGTACACAGCTGTAGTGAACCATGTCGATCTACTTAAGAATGAGACATTAAGATCATCTGTGTTTTTATCTCCCAATTCATTAGCTAGAATTTATGGTAAGGGTAAAAAGCCAAACCCTCGTGACTTAGCGGTAGCNGTTGAAATTCATGCGGGGCAAATAATCGGTGGTGAAGTTACTGAAGGNAAAACTAGCAAGTGGTGGCAAAAGTCAGATGTGCCAACCGACTCTTCTATGTTACGTCCCAAGAGCAAGACTCCTTTCGCTTACCTTTGGTTTGATAGTTATGCTGAAACCCGTGATTAAATTGACTTATTAGGTTCGTAAACTTTTCAATTATTTCTGGATTATATTTTATAAAATGGCTGATAAAAAATCGATCGTAACTCTCGATATTGGATCTCAAAGGGTAACACTTGCGAAATTTAGTATTAACAAAGGAAATCTGATTTTGCAGGATTATGCTTTTCAAGACATTGTAGGTGACCCTGCTCTTGATGCGGCCCGATCTTCACAGGTCTCACAGGCAATTGCATCATTGACTTCACAATTGCGTCTCCAAGGCCAAGATGTTTACTACACCATTTCAGGTCATTCCGTTTTTACGCGTTTTGTAAGTTTGCCAAGTATAGAGGGTTCTGATTTGGATGAGCTNGTTGAATTTGAGGCTCAGCAAAATGTTCCATTTCCNATAGATGAGGTCACTTGGGCTTATCAAACAGTTTCATCTGCCGAGGCAGGTGGAGAAGTTGAGGTNTTACTTGTCGCTATCAAAAATGATGCGATTGAGGAGATAAATAATGCGGTTGAAGGTGGCAAGCTAATTGGTAGAGGGGTTGACGTGGCTCCAATAGCGCTTTGTAACGCGTTTAAATATAGCTATCCTGATGTTGTAGCCTCTAATTCCTCATCTTTACTTGTTGATGTAGGAGCGAGAACTACTGATTTAATTTATATTCAAGGGGATAGAATTTTCACTAGGAGCATTCAGGTCGGGGGAGCTGCAGCAAGTTCTGCAATAGCTAAGGAGTTTGATTTAGACTTTGCTGAGGCGGAGAATATGAAATTACAAAGTGGAATGGTATCCTTAGGTGGATCATTTGAGGATCCAGAAGATCCAACGACTGCGGCTATGTCTAAAGTGATCAGGAATACAATGACTCGGTTGCACTCTGAAATCATGAGGACAACAGGAACCTTTAGGCAATCTGGCGGTAATGCTCCATCAGTTGCTTATTTGTGTGGNGGTAGTGCAGGTCTACCTTACTTNAAAGAATTTCTCGCAGAGAAACTTGCAATTGAAGTGGAATATTTCAATCCGCTAAGCAATGTTCAAGTAAGGCCTGAAGCTTCAGAGGCNGCAGCNGCCAATGCCCATAACATGGGAGAGCTGATNGGTTTGGCTTTGAGNAATTCAGGTNCAGGTGATTATTTAGGAATTGACCTNGCCCCTCAGGATATTCTTGCNCGGAGAGACGTTGATACTAAAAAGCCGATATTNCTCGCTGCCGCAGCTTTATGGATANTGATNCTTGGGTTTGTTATTTTTTCATACAAAAGTGATACGGCAAATGCAAAAGCCCTACAGCAGGATATAGCAACAGAGCAAACACAGCTTTCCAAATTTGACAGAGCAATCAAAGATGAAGAAGAGTTAGAAAAGGAAAACTCAGCTGTTGCTAACCCAATTGTGGCAGCAGTTCAGGGTAGGACCCAGTATGTTGAAATATTTAACCATTTAAATTCATTACTCAAAAATGATAAAATTTGGTTCGTTCAGATAGAGCCGTTATTTGCTGGAGCGCCTTTAAAAAATACCGACAAACTTGGAGATGAAGACATTAGTAATTCTTTTAGCAAGCCAAAGCAGAGCAAAAAAGGAGCGCCTGATCCTAATAAAATTACTCACCTAAGACTTTATGCTATGTATAGAGAGTCCGCTCAGCATATTTATAATTTTGAAGAGCTTTTAAAAGGTAGTGATGTATTTGTCCTACCAGAGAAAGGTGCCGAAGAAATAAGGGAGCTTTTAGTGAAAGGTGATACTGATTATGCTGGTCGAGTTAAGTGGGACCTTGCTCTAAAGAACCCGATTTACACTCAAAAAGCTGAATAAAATCAATATTCATAATTATAAAATTTAAAAAAAAATGAAAAAGTCAGGTTTTTTAAAGGGCTACCTAATTATAATGATAGTTTCTACACTATTGGGTGGATATTTCGTTTTCAGTAGCCGAAGTCAATATAATGAATCAAAAGATTCTTTCAGAGCGTCAAAAAATACAGTCGCTGCATTAAAGAGTTCAAAAATTTATCCTGATTCCAAGAATTTAAAAGAAAAGCAAAAACAAGTAGCTGGCTATGTCGAAGCTGTTGGCAGCTTGAAAGCGAAAGTTCTCGAAAATCAGAGCCAATTAAATTCTGATTTTACTGAGCAAAGCTTCAGAAAGCTTATGGAGGATGAGACTGTTGCTATTGCAGAAATGGCAGAAAAAGAAAAACTAACCTTACCTGAGGAGTTTGCTTTTGGCATGGAAGCTTACAATAGAGGAAAGCAAGTTCAGGCAGGCGCTTTAAGTCGTTTGGAGTGGGAGTTGAATGCGATCAAGCGGTTCGTCACTATTGCGGCTGATTCTGGAGTAAGCTCGATCGATGATTTCAGTAGAGATGAATTTAAATTAGAAACCGAAGTCGAAAAAAACGATGAAGAAGAATCTAATGCAACTCGATCTTCTAGAAGGACTTCCTCAAGGAGTAGTTCTAGAGGGCGTCGTAGTAATGATAAGCCAGTAACCACAAATCCTATGGCTGGGGCTGAAAAGGTTATGGAAACCTACAGGTTTACATCAGAGATTACCGCCAGCTATGAGGCCTTGACTGCCTTATTGAACGGGATAGCTGCAGATAAAAATTATTTTCTTTGGTTAAGAAAGATCAGGATTGAAAATGAAAGACAAACAAGTCCAAGAGAAGGAGATGCCCCAGGGCCTACAAATGTAGAGGGAGTCGTCCCTGATGAACAGGGGAATGTTCCGAAGATTGACGCCACAGTTCTTTTTGGTAACGAAAAAATGAAGGCCCGCCTTTTTATCGACGCCGTGAGATTTAAAGAAGATCTTGTTAAGAGTGAGGCTGTGGATGCCGATAAAGAATCCACCTAATTNNATAAAACATAAAATAATTTTTTATATCNATGAAGAACTACCACATTATTGTTTTAGGCCTAGTCGTTGTATTTGGAGCGTTACTTTTAATCGTTAGCTTTAAAGATTCTGAAATTTTAAATCCAGATACATCAGTTAAAAAGAAAGCTGAATTTGGTCAGGCCACTGCTGATTCTATAAAGAATTCGATTGATCACATTTCTAGAGAGGTCAAGTGGGCCACTCCAACACTCGAGGGTGTTCCAGAAAAACCACTCCCTCTAACAAGATCTATTCCAATATGGGTCAAAAATAACGAAGAGATTGATTTGCTTGATCCAAGCTCACCTCAAATTAGACCTCCGCTTGATAATGCTTGGGCATTTAAGTATGGTGCAAGCGTTGGTAGAGATGATTTATTAACACTGGACGAAGATAATGATGGATTCACTACCCTTGAAGAATTCGAGGGAGGTAAAACTGACCCAAGTGATGCCGATAGTCACCCTCCGTATGCGAGCAAAATGACATTATCCGAAATTAAAGAAGATACATATTCTCTTATTTTCAGAACCGGAGATAATCCAGATGGTGAGTTTGGAGTAAGAGAGGAAGCCACTAGATACGAAGCTGATCCAGCAAGAGTTCCACCACGTAGAAAATCACATTTTCTCAAGATGAATACAGAGTTTGGTACTCACCCAGGTCATGAAGATCGGTATTCGATCAAATCTTTTGAAAAGAAAACCAAGCCTGGAGGTGCCGGAGGTATACCTACACCGGCTCATGTTCTTACAATTGGTGATAAAAAAGGTGAAGATTTTCAGTTGGAGTACAAGAACCCAAAAATATGGCCTACCTTTTATGCCGTTATAGATTTCCAATTGCCTGGTAATGAAAGCACAATTGGTCCGCTAAAAGTCGGAGAGAGCTTTGAATTGGACTTAGAGCCAGGTGTTAAATATGAGGTAGTCAATCTTGAAGGAAACCTCGAAAATGGGGTAAAATTAAGAAAAACAGGCCCAGATGGAGCCACAACAAAAGATATAACTGTCTCTGCAGGAAAGAAAAATGGTTAATTTAGCATTTTCCCCTTTCCAAATGGACTAAATAGCTACTATAAGTTACCTTTACGTTAACGATTTACCACTTAACAAACCCCCAACATCAGAATTTATATAAAACATTAATCATGATACCCTCATTTCGTATAAGCAAGTTCCTTAAACCAGGGTTTAGTGTTGCTCTTATTACAGCATCGCTGCTCATCAATAATTCCTATGCTGGACCTGAAGGTGGTGCAGAGGCTGGTGCCAAAAAGAATGCTGATGCCCCAACCACTCTTAGTGACATAGCTGAGCGTGAAATGGTTCGTAGATTACAGAGAGTTAAAGATGCAGAAATTGCCATCGAAGAAGGTCAAGCGCTTGAAGCTGATGATGACTTTGATGGAGCGAGGCAAAAATATAAATTTGCATTAGAAAACATCCCAAGAGCTCCTTTAGTTCAATCCAAACGCGATAAAGCCACAAACCTTTTTGCTGATGTTAGTGCAAGGCTTGCTCATCAGAGGGCAACTGAGGGTAGGCGCGAAGAAGCCAAAGAGTTGTTGGATGCAATTTTAGTCGATGAAGTTTCACCGAATCATTCTGAGGCCAAAAAGATTATGGTAAGGCTTCAGGATCCTGAGTGGTATAATCATGCGCTTACTCCTGAGCATGTTCAGAATGTTGGCGAAGTTGATAGACTCTTAAAAGTTGCTCAAGGCTACTTTAGTTTAGGTGATTACGATAATGCAGAGAAACAATATGACTCAGTTTTAAGAATTGATCGTTACAACACTGCTGCTCGTCGTGGACAAGAAGAAGTTGAAAAAGCTCGTCGTGATTACCTTAAGAGCGCAAGATCGCATACTCGTGGCAGATTGATGCGTCAGGTTGATGAAGCATGGGAAACACAAGTTCCTCTCTTGTCTGTTGAAGGAAGAGATGTTGGTGGTGGTGGAGACGATGCGACTGGTCGCGAATATATTGCTCGCAAACTTCGCGAAACAATTCTTCCAACCGTCTTATTTGATGAGGCAACAATTGATGAGGCTATTGAATTTTTGAGACAAAAAAGTAAAGAGCATGACCCATTTGAAACTGATGAAGCTGAAAAAGGAGTCAATATTGTAAGACGCGAAAGTGCAGCTGGTCCTGATGGAGCAGTTCCTGTTGAGGAGCAGACAATCAGTCTTCGTCTTACAAACGTACCGCTTGCTGAAGCACTAAGATATGTTGCTGAAGGTTCAGGTATGAAATACAAGATTGAGCCATACACAGTTGTTATTGTTCCATTATGGCAGGGTACGACTGATCTCTATACAAGGACTTTTAGAGTTCCACCAGATTTCTTATCATCAGCATCTGAAGGTGGCGGAGCTGGAGGTGGAGATGTCGTCGACGATCCTTTCGCCACTGGCGGAGATGGTGGAGGCACATCACTTTCACCAAGAAAAACGGCTAAAGAGATATTAATGGCGCAAGGAATTACCTTCCCTGAAGGTGCTAGTGCATTCTTTAACCCTAGGACTTCAACACTTGTTGCAAGAAACACTCAATCCAATATGGAATTAATTGAAGTGCTTGTTGAAGAGTTGTTAAAAGCAGTTTCAAACCAAGTTTATATAACCACCAAGTTTGTTGAAATTACTCAAACAAACACTGATGAATTAGGTTTCGATTGGTTATTAGGCCAATTCAATGCACCAGGAAGCAACCGAATTTTTGCAGGTGGAGGTTCCGTTGGAAACCAAAGAGGCGGTGCAGTTTCTTCTACTGATTTCACATTTGTACCTCCTGGTGGAGGAACAACTCCTGTGCCTACTGGAAGATTCCCAGTTACATCTGGTTTAAGATTTGGTCTTGATGCAATTCAAAGTAATGCTATTGACGGGTTGCTTCAGGAGAAGTTGCTCACAAGTTCAATATCTCCAGCAATCTTCGGAGTTGGTGGTGTTTTAACTGATCCACAATTTCAAGTTGTCATTCGTGCCCTTAATCAGAAAAAAGGTGCTGACTTAATGACCGCTCCAAGTGTTGTGACAAGATCCGGACAAAGAGCAAAAATCGAAATTATTCGTGAGTTTATTTACCCAACTGAATATGATCCACCAGAAATTCCACAGGAATTCTTTGGAGGTGGTATTCAAGGTGGTGGTGGACTTGGTGGTCTTGGCGGAGGCCTTGCCGGTCTTGGCGGAGGCGGCGGAGGAGCTGCTGGTGGATTCCCTGTAACTCCTGCCAATCCTACATCATTTGAGATGAGACCAGTTGGTGTTACTCTAGAAGTTGACCCTGTTGTTGGTCCAGATGGATTTACACTAGAGCTTAATATAGCTCCTGAGGTTACAGAATTCGAAGGTTTTGTAAACTATGGGAGCCCAATTCAAACAGGTGCTGTTGATGCTCTTGGGCAGCCTACCACAGTAGTCTTGACCGAAAATAGAATTGAGCAGCCAGTGTTTTCAACACGCAAGCTAACTACTTCTGTAACAATATGGGATGGTCAGACCGTCGCTATTGGTGGACTTATCAGGGAAGACGTTCAGAACGTTCAAGATAAAGTGCCTCTTTTTGGAGATATGCCTCTAATAGGAAGATTTTTCAGAACAAACTCTGAACAACATTTTAAGAAGAATTTGATGATATTCGTTACTGGTCGATTAATTGATCCTGCAGGACAGCCTGTAAATTCTAGTGCTACAGGAGGTGCTAATCCAGATCCAGGTTCAGCTCCAGATGGTGCTTCGATTGATATGGGTGCATCAGACGCGCTTTTCAACAATTAATAAACTACCTAATTTATTAATATAATAATTACAACGGGGAAGGTGTTATACCTGCCCCGTTTTTTTTCATCTAATGTAAAGATAGATTGTAAATAATAAAATGATCATTGGTGTAACGGGAGGTGTAGCTATGGGTAAGTCAAAAGTTGCATTGAAATTAAATGAATTATTTCCAAATTCTCATTTGTTTGATGCTGATGTTGTCGTCAGTCAGTTGTTGACAAGAGAAAATGTTTGCGAGAATGTACAAAAGGTATTTGGAGATGAATCAATTGATGCATCTGGTTTAATTAACCGTGCCTTTATAAGGGAGCAGGTTTTTGATAGCGCTGAGCAGCGTGCCAAACTTGAAAGCATTTTGCACCCTGAGGTAAAAAATGAGTTTGATACAGTAGTTGAAAAAACTTCTGGCTTTGATGATGGGATATTATTTGCAGATATTCCATTGCTCTACGAAAGCTCATGTGAATTTAAATGTGACACTGTTTTAGTGGTAGCCACTGATAAGAATACACAATTTAAAAGGTTAATTAAAAGATCAGGCGTTGATCATCGTATGGCTATAAATATTATTAATAGCCAATTAGATATCGAAAAAAAAATAAAGCTTTGTGATTTTATGATTTGGAATTGTGGAAATCTGGAGCAATTGAATAAGCAAATTGAATATTTTATGTTATGGCTAAAAGCGAAGATTTAGAATCAGATGATAATGAAGATTCTAAAAAGAAAAAGACAGCATCTAAAAAGGTAGCGAAGAAAGCGACAAAGAAGGTAGCGAAGAAAGCGACAAAGAAGGTAGCGAAGAAAGCGATAAAGAAGGTAGCGAAGAAAGCGACAAAGAAAGTAGCAAAGGAATCATCAATAGATGATTCAACAGAGATCTCAAAAGATGAAATTGATGACGAATCAAAAGATGTTGTTTCTCCAGAGATAGAAGCTGATCC
>NYVP01000034.1 GCA_002684575.1 Verrucomicrobiales bacterium | reverse complement strand
TCTGTGGAATTCATGAGGCCCGCCTGTCAGTTTCAAAACAGCCTTAGCTGCCGTCATTTGTTCTTGCGGCGAGACGCAACCGCAAAGCGTTCAGCTTGATAAAACCCTCCGCATCTTTTTGATCATAAACCTCATCTTCCTCAAATGTAACATGAGCCTCGCTGTAAAGACTATTCCCACTCTCTCGGCCCAATGTCGTAATGTTACCTTTGTAAAGCTTAAGCCTAACCTCACCAGAAACATTTTTTTGACTTTCTAGAACCAATGACTGAATTGCCTCTCTTTCTGGAGAAAACCAAAATCCATTATAGACGAGTTCAGAATATTTAGGAATCAATGAATCTCGGATATGCATTACCTCACGGTCCATAGTTAAACTCTCCATGATACGGTGCGCATCAAACAGGATCGCTCCTCCAGGAGTCTCGTAAATACCTCGGCTCTTCATACCAACAAATCTATTTTCTACCATATCGATTCTCCCGATTCCATTTCTTCCACCTATCATGTTTAGTAGGATCATGACCGCATAAGGAGAAAGAATCTGGTAGCCACCTTTAGTGCCTAATGATTTTAAATTATGATCCGTTATCGCCTCCTCAATACCATCAAATTGAAGACCTACGATATTTCCTTTCTCAAATAGAATTTGGATATATTCTGCAACATCTGGGGCATCTTCAGGGGACACAGAAAGAACATACATTGACTTTAATTCATCAATACTGCCGTCATACCAAGGATCTTCTAGAATTCCACTTTCAAAGCTTATGTGAAGAAGATTACGGTCCATCGAATAAGGCTTTGACGCACTCGCTTGCACAGGAATACCCTCTTTTTCTGCATAGCTAATCATTTCTGCTCGACCAGGAAATTGCTCCCTAAATTCCGCCATTCTCCATGGGGCTATCATTTCCATATCAGGTGCTAATGATGCAGCAGATAATTCGAACCTCACTTGGTCATTTCCTTTACCAGTTGCCCCATGAGCAAGCGAAGTGGCACCTTCCTGCTTCGCTATATCAATCATTCCTTTTGTTATAACGGGCCTTGCAATACTTGTTCCAAGCCAATATTTACCCTCATAGATCGCTCCTGCTTGAAACATTGGAAATATGTAATCTTTGGCAAATTCCTCTTTTAAATCACCAATGAAACATTTTGAAGCACCTGTATTTAGGGCTTTTTCTTCAAGACCATCTAACTCTTCTGCCTGACCAACATCTGCACAATATGCTATAACATCAGCATTGTAATAGTTTTTCAGCCATAATAAGAGTACTGAGGTATCGAGACCTCCTGAATACGCTACAATAATTTTTTTGCTCATACTGGACTTGATTGAGTCAGAGGTTAATCTACTCAATTCATGCAATCAATCATCACTTTATTATATATTGGCCTAGGTGGTTTTTTAGGCGCGATTTCGAGATGGGGGTTAGGAAATACAATTAAAAAAATATTTAATGAGGGAAATTTTCCATTTTCAACATTAATAATCAATTTACTCGGTTGTTTTGGAATTGGTTTGGCTTACGCAATATGGGAAAATAATAACAACGCTAAATTGTTGATTATCATAGGATTTCTTGGTGGATTTACCACTTTTTCAACATTTGCTCATGAAGTGCTGTTACTAATAAAAAATGGGAATACTCTTTACGCCGTATTTTATGTAATTTTAAGTAGTGTACTTGGAGTTATATTGGTTTCACAAGGGATGAAATTAAGCTCATGAGAAAAAGACTGATAAAAGTCATCAACTTGCATTTTTGCATATTTCGGAAAAACTTTCAGCCTCTAAGCTAGCCCCACCTACAAGCGCTCCATCTACATCCTGCTGAGCCATTAACTCCTCAGTATTCGCAGGCTTAACGCTTCCTCCATATTGAATACGAATACTTTCAGAAACATCTTCACCAAACATATCCTTTAAAACTGATCTTGTAAAAGCATGTGCATCCTGCGCTTGATCAGGGCTTGCTGTTCTTCCAGTACCGATTGCCCACACAGGTTCATAGGCGATTACTGTTTCCGGCATCTTTTCTGCACTTAAACCATTAAGACCCTCTTCAATTTGCCTTCTAAGCACATCTTCAATCTTACCCCCATCTCTTTCTTCCAATGTTTCTCCAATACATACTATAGGTTTTACACCGGCTTCATGTAATGCTTTTGCTTTTGCATTTATTAAAGAATCATCTTCCCCAAAAATAGCTCGTCTTTCACTATGACCAATTATCACATAATCAACTCCTATTTCTTGTAGCATACCAATGCTAATCTCACCAGTGAACGCTCCACTCTCTTCGAAGTAACAATTCTGGGCAGCTAACATAGTAGTTTCACTATTTGCTAATGATTCTTTAACAGCAGGAAGAGCTACAAAGGCTGGAGCCAAAACAATATCAACCTCAGTGGATCCACCGATATGATTTTCAAATAAATCTACAAATTCAACAGCTTCCTTGGGGGTTTTATTCATCTTCCAATTCGCAGCTATTATAGGTTTACGGTTCATAAATATATTTTCTATTAGGTTAATTTAATTTTCTTTTAAGAATTGATTAGGAGTTGTCTAGGGCATCCACCCCTGGAAGCGTTTTACCCTCAAGTAACTCTAGTGAGGCTCCACCGCCAGTAGAGATAAAGGTTACATCATCTGCATATCCAAATTTCTTTATAGCAGTTACAGAATCTCCACCACCTATTATACTGAGAGCGTCACTTTTAGCGATGGCTTCTGCTAAACTCTTGGTACCATTGGAAAAGGCATCAATTTCAAATACTCCCATTGGACCATTCCAGAGAATCGTATTTGCTGAGTTGATTATAGATGTAAATTCATTAATAGCCTGTTGCCCAATGTCTAAACCTTCCCATCCGTCCCTTATTGATCCACCATTTTCATAGGGATCTATGTTATTTGTATTCGCGTCATTCGAAAAATCATCGGCTTCTAGACTATCTGCAGGAAGAATCAATTTAACACCCTTTGACTCAGCCTCTTCTAAAAGAGCTTTCGCGATAGGAATATCTTCATCAACAACATAACTTTCTCCAATTGAATACCCCTGAGCTTTCCTGAATGCATACTGCATTGCTCCGCCAATTAAAATAACGTCTGCCTTATCAATAAGCGCCTCGATCACACCAATTTTGTCAGATACTTTTTTACCACCAAGAATAACAACAAAAGGACTTTCGGGATCTTTTAATTCCCCCTCAAGATACTGCAATTCTTTTTCAAGAAGAAAACCCATCACAGAGTCTTCAACATATTTTGTTACTCCTGATGTCGATGCGTGAGCTCGATGTGCTGTTCCAAATGCATCATTAACAAAAACATCAGCAAAAGATCCTAAGCTATTTGCAAATTCCAAATCATTTTCCGTTTCCTCAGAATAAAACCTTACATTCTCCAAAAGAACGACCCTTCCATTAGCTAAATTTTCAACAGCATCGAAAACTTTATCTCCTACACAATCCTCAACAAAATTAACTTCTTGATTCAGAATTTGACTGAGTCTTTGGGCAACCACATCGAGAGAAAACTTTCCATCTTTCTTTCCTCCTGGTCTTCCTAAATGACTACATAATANAACCTTTGCACCTTTTTCGATAAGGTATTGAATTGTAGGAATTGCTCCAACAATTCTAGTGTCATCAGTAATCTGTCTCCCATCATCTAATGGAACGTTAAAATCACATCTTACAAGAACCTTGCGNCCTTCAAGATGAATATCTCTAATTGTCTTTTTTGCCATTTCTTAGGGCTTTTAAGATATTAAGGCACCTCTGATTGAGGTGCCTTAAAGGTTNATNATTATCTGAGNGTTTTTTATTCTCCAGCAAGCATATACATTGCTTCANTGGCGCGGTTACTGTAGCCCCACTCATTGTCGTACCAACCAACAACCTTCACCAAATCACCACCCATCTCAAGAGTCACATCTGCATCTAGAATACAAGAATGAGGATTGCCAACAATATCCATTAGTACTGGCTCTTCTTCGGAGTATTCGAGAATACCTTTTAATTCANCTTCAGCAGCTTCTTTGAATTTTGCATTCATCTCCTCGACAGTTGTCTTAGTCCTCAGCTGAGCTGTAAAATCAGTGACTGAACCAGTAGGTGTTGGCACTCTAAAGGCTCCACCATTCAATTTTCCNTTTAGTTCAGGAATAACTTCACCAATAGCTCTAGCAGCACCAGTACTGGATGGAATGATATTTACGGCTGCTGATCGAGCCCTTCTCAAATCGCTGTGTGGAGTATCTAACAACCTCTGATCTCCAGTATAACTATGAATTGTACTCATAACCCCTCTCTCAACACCAAAAGCATCGTTTAAAACTTTGACCATAGGTGCCAAGCAATTNGTTGTGCAGCTAGCGTTTGAAACAACATGGTGTTCGTCTGCGTTATATTGATTAGAATTGATACCTAAACACATTGTTAGGTCAACGTTTTTGCCGGGTGCAGAAATAAGAACTTTCTTAGCACCTCCATTAGTAATGTGCAGCTCGGCTTTCTCTCTGGCCGTGAAAAATCCAGTTGATTCAAGAACTACATCCACTCCGTGATCTGACCATGGTAACTTAGCAGGGTCACGCTCTTCGTATACTTTAATTGAATGACCATCAACNGTGATGCTTTCATCATCATAGCTGACTTCCGCNTCAAGTTTACCACATGTTGAATCCCATTTAAGGAGATGCGCTAAAGTCTTGTTATCAGTTAAATCATTTACAGCAACAACACTTTTACGCTGTTCTGGAGTCATTGCTCTAAATACATTTCGACCGATCCGGCCAAATCCATTAATTCCAAATGTGGGCATAATTATTTCCTAGGTTAATTTTAAATATCTTTATGAAGGCCGCATACTAAAGCAAATTGCTAACCTAGCGTCAACAGACTTAAATTATCAACATCGAAAAAACTTGCAACCNATTAATTATTAACAGGTTGCACTATATAACTTTATTGTATTTTGATGATTTAGGAGTAAAAATTTGTNTTTATTCCTCTGGGATAACTTTAATACTGACGGATTTACCCTCATTTAGATATTTTAAAGCAAGCTCATTCACTTCATCCAGAGTAATACTTTTATAATCATTAACCATGGTTTTTGCCCATTGCAGCTTCTGAGGAAATTCCTGTGAGCTNAAAGCAACAGTTCTCAACCAATAACTATTCTGGCGAAGTTGTTGATCAATACCATTGAGTAAAGGCTTAANGGATCTTTCCAATTCATCCTCCTTTATTCCATTTTTTGCCATATCTAATCCAATTTCACGCACTACTTCGACGATTTTTTCGGCTTGAGTGGGATCCACAGTCAAAATAGACATCAAGTAACCATATCCATCATAAGTATCACTTGGTATATGACGGGCATATGGACTATAAGCTTGTCCTAATTCCTCTCTCACTTTTGATCTTAATCTATCAGCAAAAACTGCGCCAAGAACACTTAATCTACGAGTCCTACTGATATTCCAAATATCCTCAGTCGGCCAATATACCCCGATCATTGCTTTTGGAATTTCGGATTGGAATANNAACTCCTTTATCTGGTCAGTCTTTGGAAAATTTAACTTCCTATTTTCCTCTAATTTTTCNTTTTGGCTTTTTCTATCTGGCAGAGCTCCGATTGTTTTTGATGCTATTTNAATTATTTTNTCCTCATCAAAGTCACCAACTATNCCTACCTCNAAATAACCGTGNCTTAACATTGGCAACAACCAATTTTTAATGTCTTCTTTTTTTATCTTTTCCAATTCAGATCGCTTTGGNAATCCTGACCTGTGATCGTTACCCTTTATAAATCTATCAACTCGNTCTTGGAATACTCCCATGGGAGTATGAGTAATTTGATTATAAATCGGGTCNATCTGATTGTTAAACTGCCTAAAGGCCTCTTCTCTAAAACCTGGCTCAACAAGATAAGCAGTCATTAAATACATGGCGTCAGCAAAGTCATTTTTATTTGTTTGGCCACTATAAACGAAAGCATCNTCCCCTATAGAAAACGAGCCTGTTACAGTTTTACCTGCAAAAATTCTTCTNAGTTCATCACTACTGTGTTTTTTTAAACCNCCAGCATCAAATATTGCNGATGTTACGACGGCTAANCCAGGTTTTCCTTTTGGCATAGATAACATTCCTGTTCCCACACGGGCACCTATTAAAATTGAATCTTTCGAAAAATCCGTTTGTTTAATATTTAACCTTACGTTGTTCTTGAAACGAACTTGAGTGACTCCCAAAGACTCATCCCTAGATTTTTCTATAATAATTCCTGGATCACCAAAATTNGTATAAGCAAATTCAGTTTGAGTTTCCTCTTTTAATGCCTCGACTTTGGTCGCTGCAGATTCTTTATAGACTTTAAGTATTTTATTCTGGGCATTAGTTAACTTTATATTTCCACCGATAAAAAGCTGTCTATCTTCTCCCTTCCAAGCATTTTTCAAAGCATTATAACAACTGACTTTGTCTAGAGTTTTGATATTTTTTTTCACCCAGTCTAGATCCTGCTTCGGGCTAGAGAATACTCTACCCATTGAAATGGATCGAGTCAAAGAATCGGCAAGTGATCTTGATTTTCTTGAACCTGCACTCCGGTTTGCTTGCTCATAAGCATTTAACAGATTAGCTTTTACCTCTTTAAATTCAGCGTCATTAAATCCATGAGAAATAACTCTTCTGATTTCTTGCTCTGCAACAGACAATGCCCCTTCCCATTTATCAGGTTCACAAGTGACATAAATACTTGCGAATTTTGCAAAGTTCATGAATTCCTGTGCATANGAACCTCCGCCAGTTATCAGGGCTCCCTCTTTCTTTGTAATTTCTGAAATTCGATTATTTATGATACTATTTGCGATCATTAAATTCAGATTCTTGATGTTTTTGGANGAGTCATCAGGCTCCCATGAATGTGGCTTAACAACTTCAATACTGACACTTGTTTCAGAGGCTTCTTTCTCATAATGAGTCTTTGTAATAATCCCTCTTCCGGTTGTTATACTTCCCAATTCGGGATCATTTAACGGAACCTTGGGAGCCTTAATGGAGGAAAAATGTTTTTTTATGACCCCAACTATTTTGTCAGATTCAACATCTCCAACGACAACAATTGCCATACGATCAGGAGTGTACCATTTTTTGTAATAACTCATGAATTGAGTTCTTCCCGCCCCTTTTATAACCTCTTTTGTTCCTATGGGGAATCGCTTACTAATTAAGGAATCAGGTAATGCAAATTTGTATGCCTCTTTTTGAGTCCTCCACTCAGCAGAGTCTCGGGTTATTAATTCACTAAGTATTACTCCCCTCTCTTTTTCAATTTCNTCCTGACTCATCAACATTCCATCAGCGTAATCTCGAAACAAAAGCATCCCTTGATCCACCATATCTAGTTCTGGTTTGGGTAGCTCTAACTTATAAACCGTTTCCTTAAAAGAAGTGTGCGCATTCGTATCGCCTCCAAAAGACATTCCAAGTCTCTGGAAATATTCAACCATCTCACCGGCCGGAAAATTTTTCGTGCCATTGAAAGCCATGTGCTCAATAAAATGAGCCAGACCTTGTTGTTCTTCATTTTCCATCAGAGAACCAGCGTCAACAAATAGTCGCATACTGATTCTATTTGGAGGCTCACTATTTGGCATAATCGCATAGCGCAGTCCATTGTCTAAAGTTCCAAACNTTACTGATGGATCAGGTTTTAAATCACTTGANTCATGAGCCCATTTCTTTATTTCATCCGCGCCTAAAAATGATGAAATTAAAAATATTTGAATTAATACTGGATAGATGATTTTCATGATCGCTTTTTCTTTTTTTGATTCTGGATACTCTTCCAAGTCAATTAGTATACGACTATCGATATTATATTTATTTAACTGACTTCATTTTTGTAACATTCAATGGAATTTTAAGGCAATTGTTACATTTTGGTTACATACAAAATATCGCAAATATTTTCAAATAACAGCAGATTTGTATATGAACAATGAGAAAATAAACAAATTGGGGGAAGGTCCCTCAAATAAGGAAAAGCTCCTCAAGCCACTGAGGGAAGTTGGAACTATCAACAAAACTCAATATTGGACATTTGATGATATTGAGGATCCCATTAAAGAAGCTAATCTGCTAAACATCAATCCAGAGCAAATATACAGATCCCATNCAGAAAGCTCATAATTTTTTTCAAANAAATTCCAATTACAAATTAAGCNAATTTGTAANCATAAGAGATAATTCAATAGTAAGTTAATTTATAATTGATTATAATCCTCTCTACAGCTGTAGTTTATATTATAATACAATATTAAATTAACTTATTTCGTATGACTGTTGCTCTTATCTATAAGAAAAGTGCATGGGAGCTCTTTTCTGATTCCAATGATACCAACGTGAGCTCATTTATTGTGGAAGAAGAATCTCAAAGAGATTTATTACAGGAAAGCGATCTAATCCAAAAAAACACTATCAGTAGCGTGGAAAACACACTTCTTGCTAATGAAATAGCTTACAAAAAAATTTACCGTTCTTCACTTAATGAGTACGACTTAACTTCATTTGATTTAATTATTACTGTAGGTGGCGATGGAACTTTTCTTGAAGCATCTCATCATGTTAAAGNCGACACTCCTATTCTTGGAGTAAATTCTGATCCAGCAAGAAGCGTTGGTTTTTTCTGTGCTTGTGATTCAGATAATTTCAAAGATTTTTTTGAAACTATATCAACACAACCAAAGGTATCACTTAATAGATTATCATTATTTATAAATGAGTCTCCAACTGGCCCACCGGTGCTAAATGATATTCTTTTTGCTAATCCGAATCCTGCCGCTACTACCCGCTACCAAATTAAAAATGATTCTTATCGAAATAGCGGATTATTAATTTCAACGGCTGCTGGTTCAACAGCCTGGTCTTTTCAGGAAGGCGTCAATCCTCTTCCACTGGAATCTGAACAATTTAAATTGTTACACCGAGGTACAAGAAATTCTAAATCAACAACAACATCAAACGTATTAATTCATTCTTTAACAAGAAAAGGGACAATCTTTATAGATGGAGATCATTGCTCTTTACCCTTGTCTATTGGTCAACAATTGGAGATAAGGTCTGGTATTCCGATTATAGTGATGGGTGATATAAACAAAAAAAGAGCTGAATTTTTGAATCGCTACGATTAGCTATTAATAATGTCCTATAAATCTAGAAAAGCTGTATATGCTGGAAGCTTTGATCCTCTAACTAATGGTCATCTTTGGATGATTAATCAAGGACTAGACTTATTTGATCATTTAACGGTAGCAATAGGTATTAACCCGGAAAAAGAGTACACTTATGAGGTAGATGAAAGAATTGATATCCTTAAAAAATCACTACCTAAGGTCAACAATATTGATATCTCATATTTTGAAAATAAATATCTTGTAGATTACGCCACCGAAATTGGTGCGAGCTATATATTAAGAGGTATTCGATCTGGTCAAGATTATGAATTCGAAAAGGGAATGCGTCACACGAATGCTGAACTAAAAAGCGATATAACTACTATTTTTTTAATGCCTCCAAGAGATCTTGCGGAACTCAGTAGCAGCATGGTTAAGGGACTAGTTGGTCCAATCGGTTGGGAGGATCATGTCGCTAAAATGGTACCGTCCGCAGTTTTTGAAATCATGAAATTAAAACATTAACATTGAAAATTCTCTTGGAGATTTGTAATTTTCATGCAAATTACACATTCCTCTTGATAACAAGAGATATTAAAAAGAACTAATTCTCACAATTTTGATGATATGCGCGTAAAAAGAAAATACATGAAAACGCACTTAACTCGTCCTAGAAAAGGGGGCGCAGCTAAAAGGCGTAGACAAAATGATCAAAAAAAGCGACTCATCACCTTAGGAATTGATGAGGAGAAAGTTCAAAAAATGAACCCTAGGGAAGTTCTTACAATGCTTAAGTACCCTGCAAAAATTAAAAAAGACTAGGTCTTTTCATTTTCCCTGATTGGGATCAACTGGCTCCTCAAGAAGATCATTTAGGTCTGAAGGAAACACTGTAGGACTCAAGCCACTGAGAAGTTTTGCCATTCCATGTGCCTCTTTCTGCATGGTGAAATTTTCAGAAAAGCTCGGTAGTTTCTTAATTAGATACAAAGATGACATCATAGAGCGCAATGCTAGACCTCTGTCTTGACCATAATTTATTGTCGTGGATCTATTGTAATCAGTAAGAGCTTGGGACCTCATAACTCCAATTTTACCAGCCAGTTCATTCCTTTCCTCCATTGTTTCATCAGAAATCTCTATGGATTGTAATTCTTCATCAAGCCCATTTGCCAATTCATCTGTAGATTTGGCTCTTAGGAAAAATATTTGAGCCATATGATGAACGTTAATACCGTTCTTGAGAGGCAATTCATTAGGAGCAATTGTGTAATCACCGACACCTTGTATATCGTCCTCTTTAATTTCATATGCTTCCATCATCAATCTTAAAGGGTTCCATTTTTTTCCTGCTAGGTGGGCCCAACCTTGAAACAAACGAATTTGATCTTGCCATTTTGATCCAAGGTTAACTTTTTGAACCCTAACATAAGGCTCCATCATTGAATTAAATTGCCCTGTCCTTCTTAAACATTCCATATAATAGAACACTGCCTGAGCACCTATATTATCCTTCATTATAGGATGCTTGGAATTAGCAATACCCCTATAGTCTTCCATGGCCTTTTGGAAAGCCACGCTCCCTTCTTTAAAGTTATTACTGTTCCATAGATCCATTGCCGCTTTCCAATCATCCGGTTCCCTCCAGGAAATCTCACTTACTGATGCTAAAGAATATCCCGCAGCATTAACTCCATTCTCAAATTGACTTATATAAATATTATTATCGTCTGCTTTTGTGACGTAACCTGGAAAATCTTGTTTATTTTTCCCAATGGTAAGAGTTGCCGCAATTGGTTTAGCCATTACTGAGGAACTCAATAGACTCAAAATTAGTGTACCAATAAAAACACTTTTATATTCTATTTTCATTTACTATTAAAAAATAATTTATATATGGCCTAGTTTACAAACGGATCTTTGTCATTTTCACTAGCATGCTCATCAGATAACTCGTAATAAATTCGCTTTAATGTTGCGAATTCTTGAGAGAATCTTCTGTCATTTAAGTAATTAGCAAATTTAAGCCCACTACGATGAGCAAGCTTATAGGCCTCAGCATTTTTTCCTAGATTTTTTTGTATTGATGCTGANCTTGCCACTGCNGGAATTGAGTACTCAATTCTTGATGCATATTTTGCCAGAAGGTTTGTATATGGACTTAAGGCTTCCGACGTTTTATTATTTTTCTCCATAGACTCACCAAGTCGGTACCAAGCCTCAGCACTAAAAGTTCCTGTCCATTTTTTATTTTTCACAAATTCCGTCCAATGCTTTTCCGCATTAGGCCATTGATTTTTCCTTGAATAATAAGAAGCTCTTTCATAAGCAGATTCTCTCTGAAGTTGCGTGTTCGAACTATTGTTAACAACCCAATCTACATACTTAAGCCCTTTCTCCTGTTCAGAGGCATTAAGAGCTTTCAAGTGGATTTTCGCCAATGCGTTATATGCATAATCTTTGGACTCGATTCCAGGACGCTCGATAATTTCATTAAACCAAGGAACTGATTGATCGATCTGATTTCCGTCTCTTAGAAAAACACCTATTCTTGCTAATACGTATGGTGCTAGGACTTTTTTATCGAATCCTCTAAGTTCAGAAAACGCTGCCTTTATTTCTGCTTGAGACTTTGCGGGATCTTTTTCTTTCAACTCTTTCTCAATAATATCAATCCTAGAAACCAATAACCAAGCAAGCACAGCTTCGGGTTGACCACCTTTTGTAGACATGGCTTTTAATTTTTCAATGGTAGCTTCACCTCCCAGTAGTTTAACGGACACATCACCATATTTGGTGACAGCTTTTTCAAGATCTGCATTTTCCTGTCTCCCTAATTGATCAATCATATTTTCAAGCTTTGATAAACCCTCTTCACCACGCCCTACGGACTCATGAGTAAGTGCAGTGAGAGCAGTGGCAACCACCTGAGGTTCTAGAAAATTTCCTGGATAAGTCTCGATAAACTCATCATAGTAAGTCGCAGCGTCTTTAAAGTTCTCTTGAGCAATTGCTACAGGAACGAGTTGGCTAAGAGCCTCAGCAGCCACCTGAAAATGACCAGCCTGCTCAGCAAGTGATTTTCCTTTTAAATATGCCTCTTGGGCAGCAGGCCATTCAGTTTGAGCCTGAAGAACATCTCCGCGTAAATTCAAACTCCTATCATATATTTCACTGGATGAATAACGTTGCTCAATTTCATCTAATTTAGCAAGACACTGATCAAGACTGTCGTTGGCAAAATGACAGGTTGCTACGTCAAGAATAGCAAAAGATCTGAGTGATGATTCAGGGTATTTGGTTAACCATGCCTCCAACAGAGGTAAGGCAGATGTCCATTCTAATAGTTTAACCTTATTTGCTCCTCTATAGTAGCTAGACTCCTCTAGATATCCACTAGTTGGATATTTCGTTGCATGCTGTTCAAGAATGGGATCAGCATCTTCGTATTGACCATCATAATAATAAGATCCTCCAAGACAAAAAAGACACAAATCTTGTTGTGGACTATTATCTGGCAACTTAGGTAAGATATTTGTAGCAATTTCAATGCACCTAGCATAATCACCTCTACGAAACAACTGCTCCATTAGCATGCTTTGAACTTCAGGTTCAAGCTCATGCCCGGGGTATTTATTAAGAAAATTCATACCATGGTGCTGAGCGGAAAGTAAGTCCCCTATAGAAAATGCACATCTGGTGGCTTGATAAACAATTTCAGGATGGAGGTTCTTTTTACCATCAACAGTCTTGGCGTTAGGAAATGCCCGCGATAAATAATCATAAATAGAATAAGCTCCTCTGAAATTATTATTTTTTTCGTATATGAAAGCCAAGAGTCTTAGTCCCTGTATATCAACACTAGTTCCTGCACTTATGGTGCCCTCTAATTGATCAATTTTTTCTTGTATTTTAGACTTCGCGTTATCACTTCTTTCAAATGACTTTCGGTCTTCAAGCTCAGAAAGTGCATCCTCCGTACGAGGAATTAATGTATAAAATCGCAGGGCCAGAGCATCTAAATTATTTTCTCCATTGGATGCCTCTTGGGCTAGTTTTAACATTTTATTATTAAAACCATATTGAAAACTGTCATACGGTGAAAAACGAAGTGGCCCATCATTTTTTTCCATGAAGGCAATTCCCTCCCCAAGCATTGCTTTTTCAATCCACTGACCTGCAAGATCTAAGAATGCATTATGAAGCATCCATTTTTCTTTAGTCCTTATTTTATCGTAATTGTCATAAACTTTTTGAAGCCTCTCAGTTGCCTCAGGAATCTTGCCTAGCTTGGCGTTGCAAACACCCATGTTAATCAAAACCTCGGCAGGTGAATACGTTCCTTTTTCCGGCTGATCAGCAAGGAATTTTTCATACAATTTTAGAGCACCAGCATATTCCTCGGCCCCTTGCTCAGCAGTACCCCAACGATAAATAGACACCTTGTGGTAGTGATTTCTTGAAGCCGGTGCTTTGTCCTTCAAGTTATCAGGAATTTTATTTGGAAATTCTTTATATGTTTTCTCGAAGGACCTTGCAGCATCAGGATATTTTTTAAGGGACAGCTGACAAAGTCCCAAATGGTAATAAATAAGACCAAAAGCCGGACCATAATATTCCATTGCATTCTGACCATGGTCACTCACAACAGTTTGAAGAACACTAGTTGCCTCGGTCCACTTAGACTCCTCCATAAGTTGAACAGCTTTTCTGTAATTGTCCTCAACTGGATTTTGAGAATATAAATTTTCAGAGCCATTAATCAAAAATATACAGATCATGATTAACATGAGAAGACACTTAAAATTATGTAAGACTAACTTATCCATGGCTGATAGAAAAAAATAAAGAGCTGAGTTATTGGAGTTTCTTTCCATATCTTGTTTTATCATTATAAATTACTTAATGGGCGCCTTGAAAGAGGATTTTAGAACTATCCCTAAAATCTATTCATTTCCAGTTTAGTTTTATTAACTTTCTTATAAAACGAGAACTCGATAATAAAGTTAGGCTTTTCTTTTAATTATTTCTCTTCGTCACGGAAACCCGTCATCGTGACATTTTTAATCTTTACAGAGGCTAAAGCATTAACAACATCAATAAATCTCTGAGTTTTTCCTGCATCATCTGCTTTAACTGTGACCATCGCTTGCTGATTAGTTCCATCAGCTAATTCTTTGTAGGCTTTAAGCCTTTGTCGTAAGTCTGGTAATCGATCAGCACCAGAACCACCACTCAAAGGGATAGGCTCTTCATTATAGGTAACACTTCCATCGGGCCCAATGACTATTGCGATTGGATCGATATCAAGAGGATTTTCGTTAGGAACTTGAGAAGGTAATACAATCGAAAGATCGGTTTCATCAGGCCTTAGAGTTGATGTAACAAGGAAGTAAATCAATAACAGAAAGGCAACGTCAACTAAGGACGATATATCAAGCTCAGGATCATTATCTACATCTGGCCTATATCGTTTTCTCTTCGCCATAGCTTTAATCAAATTTACCTGTTTTCAGTGATCCGAAAACCACCTTGTTAATTCCTCCTAGTGCCGCAGCTTTAGTCACCTTTTTGAGATCTCTAATAGATGCATCCCGATGGGCTCTAAGGAGAAGGGATGGGCCAGTTTCAGTGTCTTTAAATCTCTCCACCCAAGTAGTTGACCTCTCGGTAATCTCATCTTCAGTCACAGTAACCTTACCATCTCCGGCCGTAAAAGTTCCATCAGATCTAATATTAAAAATAATTCGACCCTTGACATTATCGGGTCTGATTGACTCGTCAGCAACTGGGGGCTTAATTTTATCATCAACTTTTACGGTAACCATTCTGGATGCGACCATGAAAAAGATGAGCAAAAGGAAAACCATATCAATCATTGGCGACATATCCATCTTGGCATCATCACCTTGATGCTCCATTGCGGATTGTAGCTTAGATGAAGCCATGTTCCCTAAATTATATAGATAAAACTAGGTTAAAGTTTCTAAATTTTTCTATGCCTGAAATCCTTCTGGAACCTTGGCCATTATTTGATCAGCATTTGCCGCTTCATAACTGGCATCTAGCAGTTCTGAAACATCTTGATGGCAATCAGCAACAAGGCGATTAAAACGGTTCCTTTGAAAGAAGAAAAAGAATATCGACGGAATAGCAACTATCAAACCAGAAGCCGTTGTGACCATCGCTAATCCAATATCACCAGCAAGAGTACTCGGATCAGCTTGTCCCTCTGCCGCAAGAGTATTAAATGCTCCCATCATACCCACAACAGTTCCAAGAAGACCTAACATTGGAGCAATCTGTCCAATGACTCCTAAATATCCAATGTTAGTAAGATACCTTTTATTGTTGCTAATAGTGAATTCAGCAACAGCATCATCAACGTCTTCTCTTCCAAAATCCTCAGTATTGGTCGCGTCAAATTGAGGCAATGATGCGGCTACCATTCTTCCAAGATAACTAGGATGACCTGACGCCATTTCAATAGCACTACGAACTCTAACATTTTGCATGTGATCTAATAATCCAGCTTTAAGCTCCACGGGATTAAATTTGTTTTGATTTAATTCAATAAAATTATATACAACAAACCCAATCATAGCGACTGATGCAAGGACAAGAGGAACCATCCACAAGCCTGCATCTAACACATTATCAAGCATGGTTTGTTTCTTCACCTCTTCATCAGCAGCCTCTTGAGCAAGAAGCTCTGGCGCGGAGTAAATAAAGACGAATAGAAAAGCAAGAAGAGCCGTAAATAATAAAATATTCTTGCTAAGAAACGGTTGTCTTAATTTCAAGGGAGACTGTATCATGGGTATATTGTGTGGCTAAATGGTTTTACCTTGAGTAGTAACTAAAAATTCAAATAGAAAATTTTCAACGATCATTAACTCAATTTTTAATTTTGCACCCAATTTATTGAAAAAACAACTAATTTGAATGAAATGATGAGACCTCTCCTCATAACGATACTTAAGAAGAAAACACTTATTTATTGGGTTCATACACTCTTTTTTCAGAGTATTCTCATAAAACAATGTTATTTTCTATGTATTCACCCGAACTGATTTCTTTTACCAATTTCGAATCATTGGTGATTGTAATCGTGCCCTGAAAGGATATTTGTTTTCCAAATTTTACGGGGCCCTCAACATGTATTGACTTACATTTTTTTAATGATGGCGGCCCATACGGCGTCATCTCCTCAAATGTTTTATAGTTCTTATATATCTCATCACTAAGCCCAACCTTAGGAGGAACACCTCCTCTGCTCTCACATAGCTGGATTTCAAAATCATCACTCACTTGATAGGCGTCTGATCTTAATGCCAAAAGATCTTCACAGCTCTTCACTGGAGAAAACCTTGATCTTGGAACTTCAATTACCGTGGAATCTTCAAAGCATTGAATCGCAGCTCCCATGGCCACTTCAATTTGAATCACCTTGGAAGATTGTAAATCATTTGGATTGAGATTTTTTTTATTGATAATTAGAGGCAAATTCAAATTATTATCTGAAGACCTCATTAAAGACCTCAAGCGATCTAACCTTANCCAAATATTGTTAGTATTAAAATAACGGTGTTTTTTTGTATTTTGAAACTCTTTGAAATCCTCTTCTGGACACTGAGCGACCTCTCTTAAGAGTAANTTTCCATTTCTTGAATCTTTGGCCAAATGCCCACCTTTCTTGTCAACATCTGTCCTACGAGTAACTTCCATCATAAAAGAAGAGTCACTATTCAAAAATTCATTAAGTAATTCAAAATCTAACGTTGCACCCAGATTATCTGAATTTGANATAAATGCATACTTTACACCTGAATCAACAAGAGTATCGAGCATGCCTGTTCCTAATAAAGCCGCATAAATATCGCCATGACCTGGGGGACACCATTCTAGTTCAGGTGAATGATCGCAGGAGACAGCTTCAAATGTCTCAGCATCTATTTTGGGAATCATATTCTGAATTAATTCTATTTTTTCCGGGAGGCCAAGTTCTGGATAATTAAGAAGAAATTCTTTTGTCTCTTCAGATGTTGAGAAACTATTCATCAGCAAAAATCGGACCTCATTGTTATAAGAATTCCTCAAATTCATAATTTGATTTACAATGAAATCCATAAAGGTCAGTTCTCCCCTAACATTAAGCAATGACTTCGTTGAATTGAGCCCCATACTCGTACCTAATCCCCCATTAAGCTTAATTATAACACTTTGATCCAGGATTGATCCTAAATTTTCATCGCTTGGAGAGACCAATTCTTCATACTTTTTTACAGAATGTATAGGTTCAATAGAGGTCTCANAAATTAATTTATCATTTCCTTTAATAACCTCATTGTATGCTTTTTTGAAATGATCAATTGCTATCGCATTAAGACCATTCGCTCGCATTTTATCGATTGGACATTTGATCTCAGAATTCATTTAAATAATCATCTAATCATTGATGTTGATATGAGGAATGGTCATTAAAAAAGAATTCAAACCTCCTTCTGAAGATTTGAGAATNAAATCTCCCCCATGAGCCAGTGTAATCACCCTAGCCAAACTCAATCCTAAACCAAAACCTGGTTTGGCTGAGCCTCTTGCAGGATCAACTCTGTAGAACCTTTCAAATATTTTCTCTTTATCCTCTATNTTAATTTCAGGTCCTGTATTTTGAATAAGTATATCAAATCCAAAGTCTGACTGGCTGAGATTGCAGGTTATTTTTCCCTTTTCATCAAGATTATATTTAGTGGCATTGGTTAATAAATTAGAAATTGCTAATCGTAATAACCTCTCATCACCCTCTACCATCATACCAGACCTACCATTATCAGCATCTAACTCTATACCTTGTTCCGAGGCTATTATCACCGCATCCTCAGTGATCTCAGACATTATCTCACTGATATCAAGTTCACTGGTCTCCATAACAAACCCACCCGCATCTGATCTAGATAGCATAAGAAGACTCTCAATAATTGATCTTAATTGGCCTACCCTTTCAAGCAAATCAACAAGGACCAAATTACTTTCCCTAGATTGATTTTCATTCTGTAATGCCGCTTCAATCTTTCCTTGCATGACTGCTAATGGAGTTTTCAATTCATGAGACGCATCAGCACTAAATCTTTTTATCTGTCTGAAAGATTCCTCTAATCTATCCATCATTTGATTCAAAACTCCCGCCAACCTTCCCAACTCATCATTAGTTGTTACCCCTTCAACTCTTTCACCCAGTCCTTTAATTGTAATATTTTCTGCCGTTGCAATAATCTTTTGTACTGGCTTGACTGCTCTTCCTGCAATCCACCATGCCCCCAACCCAATTACAAGCAAAGCTAATGGCAATGCTTCTAAGTAATTAATCATTAACTTTTTTACCTCATCTCGAATCTCTCTTAAATCGATTGCCATTCGCACTCTGTAACCAGCAAAAGTTCTTGTCATAACTCTCCAAGTTTTCCCCTTAAAAGTAACTGTTTCGTTTGAACCATCGGGCTTCCATTCGATTCCTGGGCTAGGATCTGGCCATTCAGGCTCTTTGTATAGTTGTGGAAATTCACCGATAGTTTCGTCTATTGCAAGTGGCGAACTACTGCCTAATTCATTTTCAAAATCATCTATTTCTGACAATTCTATTAATCTAACCTCTGCTCTTTCGGCGCTCAAGGTTCCAACCATTTGTGTCTGTAATAAACCTCCTTCCTCCATTTCCTGCGCTGTTAATACCATGTCCTCTGTGAAGGTTTTTAATTCAAAATCTGCCTCCTCGGTCATGGTCTTTCTGACCATATTTGAAGTTACTCCAAGAAAAACAAGGAGAACTATACCTGATAGTAAAGCTGACCAGAGTGCTATTCTAAGCCTGAATGAAAGTGACAATTGATTATCCCTCCTCGGAATTATCAGGATCTTGCATTCGATATCCTACCCCTCTCAAAGTTTCAATGAGAGGAATTTCTCCCTCAAAATCAATTTTGGATCTTAATCTTCTGATATAAACATCGACGAGATTTGTTCCTGGATCAAAGTGGTACCCCCATACTTGCTCAAGTATCTGGGTTCTGGTCAAAACTCTGCCTGGAGCTCTCATCAAAAAAGCTAACAAAGAAAATTCTTTTGGAGTCATTTCAATTTGACGACCTGAACGAACAACTTCACGACTCATTAAATTCGCAGAAAGCGTACCCACATTAAGAACACTCATCCCAGTTTCTGAGGACCTCCTCCATATAGCCCTTAGACGTGCAATAAGTTCCTCTACAAAAAACGGTTTTGGTAGATAGTCATCAGCCCCCAAATCTAAACCTTCAATTCTATCCTCTGTCTCACCACGCGCGGTAATAATAATAATGGGCACATTATTTTGACCAGCACGGACCATTTTAAGTATCTCTAAGCCACTTTTACCAGGCAACATAACATCAAGAACTATAGCGTCATAAGAATTTGACATGGCATGTTCCATTCCAGAGTCACCATCTTTACAATAATCGACTGAAAACTCCTCTTTCTCCAATCCAGTTTTTATAAGATCGCCAATTTCCGCTTCGTCCTCGACCAATAAAATTTTCACATCTTTAGCTTAGACTAATACTAAAAAAAAACAAGAACATGAGCTCCAATTTCTCATTAATTCATATTAATCCATTAAGATTAATAGAAAACTCACCTTAGAGAAACTGCATTATAAGATTAGGAAATATTCCTAGTATCAGAACCAAAGCCACCAATAAAGAAATAACAAACTTGGATAAAGAACCAACTTTTAAAGTTTCATAGCCACCGCTGATCGGCGCATGAAAATAAATAGATTTGATGATTTTAAAATAATAATAGAAACCTGCGGTCGCGCCTAGGACAGCAAATACAACTAAAAACCAAAATCCAGAGCTTATGGCATGTTGGACAGCCACATTAAAAACCATAAATTTACCCAAAAAGCCAACCGTAAGAGGAACCCCAGCCAATGAAGCTATTCCTATAGTCATGGAAAAGGCAAGGAAAGGGGATCTTGTACTCAAACCATCTAAGGCATCAAGATTTTCACTTTCAGATGAAACCCTTAAGATTGTCATTATCAAAAAGCAGAGCATGGACATGAGTAAATATCCGGCAAGATAGAACGAAATGGAATTAACTGCAGAAGGCCCTTGAATGCTTATATTTTTTTCCATTGCTGGGATTGCCATCATTAAAAAGCCTGCGTGTGCAATACTGGAATAGGCTAACAATCGTTTTATGTTTCTTTGGTTTATCGCC
>NYVP01000033.1 GCA_002684575.1 Verrucomicrobiales bacterium | reverse complement strand
AAAACTAAGCCCTGAGGATAAATAGCAATAAATTTATGCTGATCTGCAAGCGGACGAAAATCTGCTGTAAATCTCATCATGTTTTCTGCATACCCATCACCGCTGTGAAAACAAAATACAACTGGCAGCGATTCAGCATTGTTAAAGCCTCTTGGCAAGTAGACTAAATACTCCCTCTCTTCACCTTGTATCTCGGTTGTTCTATTTATCAGCTGTTGCCCCTTCGAAGCTAAGGGAACATACAAAAGTAGAGTTAATGAATAGATTAATGATTTGATAAAGATGACCAATTAAACTTTTACTACCAATTCTTAATCCACTTTGGCTCGCTAGTCTTGTTAGTCTTATTTCTTTCCTTGTCAGTACCGTAAGACCACAAATCGTATGTAGGTTGATTCGTAGCATCAGGATTCTCAGGATCATAGGATTGATACATGAATGGTCTATCATATCCGTCTTTTAGATAATAAACTCCATCGCCGTCATCTCCAACTAATCCTTTGCCTAATAAATCTACAAGCATTTCTTCACCAGGCCTTCCATCAGACGGATTGTTTGGACCTCCGAAAATTTCATCATCACCATCATCAAGAAGAGCCTGATACAACGCTATGGCACCAGATGTTCCCATACCATTATTTTCCATCGGTTCAGGATACTCTCCATTCCTATCATAATACCTTTCTAGCCCTGCTTTGATCGCAGACATAGCACCTTTGGTTTTATCCTCTGCCGCTTTACCTTGTGCATAACTGATAATAGCCATAGCCATTCCCATTAAAATCGCAAGGATTGTGATTACAGTTAATAACTCAATCAGTGTAAACCCTGAGGAATTATTTCTATGTTGATTATACTTCATAAGATAAAATCTAATGATTTTAATTAAATTAGCCTCCTGCAACACCCTTGATGATCTCGACCATTGGAAGGAATAACGCCATCACAATGACTCCCACAACCACAGCAAGTAAAACTATCATCAACGGCTCAAGCATAGATGTAAGAGCAGCCACCGCATTATCAACCTCATCATCATAAACATCGGCCACTTTCAACAACATCTCGGGCAACTGACCAGTTTCCTCACCAACGTCAACCATACTTATAACCATAGCTGGAAATACCTTACTTGCCTCCAATGGATTAACGATAGATTCACCCTCTTTAACAGCATCATGAACATTTTGTACAGCTTGAGAAATAACCACATTCCCTGCAGTATCTCTAGTAATATTCAACGCCTGTAAGATCGGAACACCACTAGTAACCAGTGTGCCCAATGTTCTACTAAACCTTGAGATCGCACTTTTCCTCTGAACGTTTCCAAAGAGCGGCATTCTTAATTTTACACCATCAAGAAATCTTCTTCCTCCTTTTGATTTTGAAAATAATTTATAAATAACAAAAGACACAAATAACCCAATGCCAATAGGGACAATGTTGGCAGACAAGTTACCAGACAAATTAATCACAAATTTTGTCAGTCCAGGTAGCCTGTCTTTTGAACCCAGCATGTCCGTAAATATTTGCTCGAACTTAGGAACGATAACGGTCAAAAGGAAAACCATGATCGCCAAAGCAATAACCATAACGATGACTGGATAGACCATCGCAGCTACAATTTTATTTTTTAGCTTTTGTGCCTTTTCTGAGTATTCAGCTAATCTAATTAGAACCAACTCAAGAACACCACCAAGCTCACCAGCTTTGACCATGTTGACATAAAGCTTGTTAAAAATTCCTGGGTGTTGTGCCAAGCTCTCAGAAAAAGTGCTTCCGGTTTGCACCGAGTTAGCCAAATCTTCAATGGTCTTTTTCAGGGCTGGATTTGGTTCCTGCTTTGCTAGAACCGTCAACCCTCTAAGCAATGGAAGTCCAGAGTCAATTAGCGTCGCTAATTGACGAGTAAAGATCATAAGNACCTTACCCTTAACTGTATTTTTTCCGAACAGGCTTTTTGAACCTCCGCTACGCGGCTTGGATTTGGTTCTGCCTATTTTCCTACTCTTCTTTGTTGCCTTAAGTTTTCCTTTACCTGCCTCAACAACTTGTTTGGGAAAAAGGCCAGAAGTTCTTAATTGGTTGGTAGCGTCAGCAGGGTTAGCCGCTTCAATCTTACCTTCGGTGACCTCACTATTTGCATTGATTGCTGANTATTCAAATAATGGCATTGTAACTAATGGGGTAAGGGGGGGTGAAAGTTATATTATGCTTATTTAAGCTCTAAATTGCTATGCTTGCAATGACAGATCTTAATCAGAACAAAAAGAAATGTTATTTTANGTNTATTTGAGNACCTCCTCNATNGTGGTATTTCCTTCGTAAATATTNCTTAATCCNTCCTCTCTGAGNGTNGTCATACCNAATTCTATGGCTTTTTGNCGTAAAACTACNGTAGGAGCACGTTCAGTGATCATCTCGGCGATTGGCTCGCTAATATCAAGAAGTTCAAACAAACCTTGCCTACCTCGATAGCCTGAGCCTCCACATTCTTCGCATCCACCTCCAGTAAAGAAACTCTTGTCCCCTATATCCTCTGGGCTTAAACCCAATTCACCTAGAAGCGCTGCGCTAGGCTCATAGGGCTGACGACAGTCATCACAAATGGTACGTAGAAGCCTCTGACCTAATACACCCTCTAAGGAAGCCGCAACAAGGAATGGCTCACATCCCATATCCACTAATCTAGTGACGGCTCCTGGAGCATCATTGGTATGTAAAGTTGAAAAAACTAAGTGACCTGTTAAAGATGCTTGAATCGCAATTTGAGCCGTTTCAACATCTCTCATTTCCCCGACAAGAATCCGATCAGGATCTTGCCTTAGGAAAGCTCTAAGAACCCTTGAAAAAGTTAGACCAATACTTTCGTTAACTGGAACTTGAATAATTCCTTCCACATCATACTCAACAGGGTCTTCTGCTGTTAACAGCTTACTGTCGATGGTATTAATTTCTCGAAGACAAGCATAGAGTGTGGTGGTTTTTCCCGCTCCTGTTGGACCAGTACATATGAAAATTCCGTTTGGCTTAACGATAGTTTCTTCAATGTATTCATTAAGCTCTGAGGGGAGACCTAAATTTTCAAGATTCAAGCTCACAGAAGAACGGTCTAATACTCGAAGAACAACACTTTCACCATAAGAGGTTGGCAAAGTAGACACCCTGAAATCAACATCCTTATCAGCCAAGGTCATGACCATTCTACCATCTTGTGGGATTCTTCTTTCCGCAATGTTCAAATTCGACATCACTTTAATACGAGAAATAATCGTATTTGAAAGGTGGACAGGTGGAGGGCTCATTTCATAAAGAGCTCCATCAACACGATACCTAATTTTAAACTCATCCTCAAACGGCTCGAAATGAATGTCAGAAGCTTGTTCTCTCATGGCCTGTTCGAGAACAAGGTCGATATACCTAACAATTGGAGCTGAATTCGCTTCACTCTCATCATCTCCATCCGTCAACGCAATGCTTTTCAATTGGCCCAATATATCGTTCATCTGGCCTGTCCCCTCACCCGCAACATAGATGCGTTGAATGGCATCTAGCACATATTTTGAATCGCCGACACAAAACCGCATTTCTTGACTCAAGGCAAAGCCAAGTTCCTCACCTGCTTGATGGTCTAAAGGATCGGCAAGGGCAACTGTCAAAACGTGACCATCATAGGATACTGGAACCGCCTTATAGAGCCTTGCCGTGGCCGCTGGGATTGCAGAAATAATTTCGGCTGGCGGGGTGTGTCCTTTGAGATCATAATATTCTAACCCTAGTGCCTCAGATATTGCAGTGAATATTGCATTTCGATCAAGCGCTCCCGTATCGACAATTAACTGTGCAAGATCTTTCGAAGAATCTGCAGCTTGACTTAGTACTACCTCAGCTTGTTCATCTGTAAGTAGTTTCTCATTTTTTAATATCTCTAGAACTGGTCCTGGATTCATTTCCGTTTTGTAAATAAAATTAATAATTAGCTCGCATCTGCCATGGTCACATTAATGACCTCATCAGCGGAAGTCATACCGTTGAGAACTTTACGAATACCGTCCTCTCTCATGGTCCGCATTCCTATTTCTCTTGCTTGTCTTCGAAGTTGAGGAGTCGACAGGTTTTCATTGACCATATGTCTAACTTCATCATCTATTTGGAAGATCTCAAAAATTCCAGCTCTTCCTTTGTGCCCAGTTCCTCGACACTTCACACATCCTCCTGGCATCATTATTGTAGATTCAGCGAGTTGAGCGGCATCCAAGTTTAACGCTTTAATTTGTCTTTCACTTAGTTCACCTGGCTCTTTACATTCTGAGCATAGCTTTCTAACCAATCTTTGAGCAAGTATAGCTCTCACGGCTGAAGCAATTAAGAATCTCTTAACTCCGATATCTGCCATCCTCGCCACCGCACTTGGAGCGTCATTAGTATGAAGCGTTGAAAATACAAGGTGACCAGTAAGCGAAGCGTTGATAGCAATCGAAGCCGTTTCAAGATCTCGAATCTCTCCAATCATAATGATGTTTGGAGCCTGTCGCAAAATAGATCTAAGCGCTGCTGCGAAGGTCATTCCAACATCCTCTTTTACCATCACCTGATTAATACCAGACATTTGGTACTCAACAGGATCCTCTACAGTAATAATTTTCCTGTCAGGTTTATTAATGTAATTCAGACAGGCATAGAGTGTAGTTGTCTTTCCAGAACCTGTCGGCCCTGTAACCAGAAGAATACCATCAGGTAAAGTAATTAGCTGCTCAAAAGTGGCTTGGTCATCACTAAGAAAACCTAGTTGAGGCGAGCCTAGATTCAACGCAGACTTATCCAACACCCTCATCACAATGGATTCTCCATGGTTCGTGGGAACTGTTGACACCCTGAGGTCTAAGTCCTTATCACCTAACCTTAGTTGAATACGAGCATCCTGAGGCAACCTTTTCTCGGCAATACTCATCGCTCCAGTCATGATCTTAAACCTGGCTATGATTGCAGATAATAGGTTTCGAGGGTGATTCGCCACTTCATGTAAAACTCCATCAATACGATAGCGAACCCGGACTGAATTTTCTAAGGGCTCAACATGAATATCAGACGCACCAGCATTAAATGACTCCGTCAAAATTTGGTTAACCAACTTGATCACTGGAGCATCATTAGCTGCAGCCTCTCCATCCCCTCCAGCATCACCTCCTGATGATTCTGATAAGACCACAAGTTCATCATCAGCACTCGCTGCCCCTATCGCTTCATCATACCAACGACCAATCGCATCATTTATTTCCTCAAATGATGAACTGTGCTGTGCTTCAACATCATGACCAACCAAGTGATTTAGATTGTCGATTGCAGCAAGATCAAAAGGATCTCCTACTACAACTTGTATTTGCCCTGATTCGTTGACGCCAATTGGAACAACTGAATTTCTTCTTGCTACATCGAGATCAACCAAATCAATTACTGTTTTATCAGGAGCAGGAATGTTTGTAAGTGAAAGATATTCCATACCATTTTTCATGGCAAAGCATTGAGCCATCGCACTTTCCTTAACTTGACCAGTGCGGACAATTGTTTCAACAAGTGATTCGGTACCTTTTCTTTGGCCTTTGGCATCTTCAACTTGTGACTCGGTCACAAGATTTTCCTCCATTAGCAATTCAATAAGATAATCTTCGGAAGTGTTATACAAGATATGATGGGGTTAAGTTATTCTCTTTATATCAATAATTTGGAAACAAAAGAGCGGAATCTTGTAGCAGTAAACTGGGTTACATAGCAAGTTATTTTATACTCATTTGCCTCGGAATCGTTATATTTTAGAGAGTAAACGAGACATAAACAACGATAAATGAACGAATTACCTCTGAATCCTAAAAATGACCTCTCCAGGGAGTTGGAGGTTTAGCTTGTCCCTAGCCACAATTTCCAAATAATCAATTTCATTAGATGTATGAAGCTCATCCTGTAATCGCTCTGTTCTCTCCGCCTTCAAATTTTCCAACCTCTTTTTCAATCGATCATTTTCCTCATCCATTGCCTGAAGTTTATTCCACTCGGGAGCAAAAACTGAAAAAACCAGTATTCCAAGCCCTATAATCGAGAAAAATACCAATATTTTGGTCAAACGTTGCCATATACTTAAAACAGCAACTCCACTGTTAAGCTGACGTTTTCTCCTAATTTTGCTAATATTACCCATAAAGGCCTATAACTAGACCTTTAATTTACCACCATAAACGGCATTCGCACCTAGTTCTTGCTCAATTCTTAATAACTGATTGTACTTGGCCATTCTATCTGAGCGGCTCAATGAACCTGTTTTAATNTGTCCNGCATTAGTNCCCACCGCAATNTCAGCAATNGTGGCGTCTTCTGTTTCACCTGATCTATGAGAGATGACGGCAGTGTAATCANTATCAATAGCCANGTTCACAGCCTTTAAAGTTTCNGAAAGTGATCCAATTTGATTAACTTTGACCAAAATTGAGTTAGCNGTATTAGAGTCGATACCTTTTTGAAGGAAATCTACGTTGGTNACAAATAAATCATCACCAACAAGCTGNGTGGTNGATCCNATTTTATCAGTGAGAATTTTCCAACCATCCCAATCATTTTGATCACATCCATCCTCNATAGAAATGATAGGATATTTTTTCTGAAGATCAGCGTAGTAGTCCACTAATTCTTCTGCTGAAAGCTCAGATCCATCAGACTTTTTGAATACATATTTTCCTTTTTCTTGATCGTAAAATTCACTGGAAGCNACATCCAANGCAATGGCAATTTGNGAACCAAGAGAATATCCAGCCTTNTCAACNGCCTCGGCTATAACAGCCAACGCATCNTCAGCAGACTCAAGATTCGGNGCAAANCCACCTTCATCCCCAACGGCCGTTGACAGCCCCCTNTCGTGCAATACGGATGCCAGTGAATGAAAGATCTCTGCTCCAAAACGAAGTGCCTCAGAAAAACTTGGTGCCTCTTTAGGAATAATCATGAACTCCTGAAAATCGATTGGCGCATCAGAATGTTCACCCCCATTAATAATGTTCATCATGGGTACAGGAAGAGTGACAGCGCTTTCACCTCCCAAAAGTTTATACAAAGGTAAATTAGCAGCAGCTGCAGCAGCTTTAGCATTCGCAAGGGATACGCCCAGAATAGCATTAGCTCCAAGATCTTTTTTATTGGGCGTTCCATCTAGATCAATCATCGCCTGATCAATTCCACTTTGATCATTAGCATCTTTGCCGACTAGCNATTCTGATATTTTGCCGTTCACATTTTCAACTGCCTTAGTAACTCCCTTGCCCCTATAACGTGAACTATCACCNTCTCTAAGCTCCCAAGCCTCATATTCACCGGTACTGGCACCACTAGGAACCGCCGCTCTACCAAACCCGCCNCCTTCTAGTTGTACATCCACCTCAACAGTGGGATTACCTCTGGAATCGATTATTTCTCTACCTTTGACTGAAATTATTTTAGAAGAAGACATAATTTAACTGTTTAATGTTGTTTGAAATTTAATAAGTGTATCCAGCTTGCTATATGAGCAATTAAAAAGTTAATCCTTTTATGATACTGGGGTGAAATAAGCTTTAATTTCTTTAATCAGGACGGTCCGCATTTCTCCCTCTTTTTCTGTTGGCAACTCAATCTCTTCNCCNTCAGATTTACCNAGCATTGCCNCCCCCATTCCAGAAAGNTATGAAACAATTCCTTTCTCGGTATCAGTGTCCCATGCCCCAAGAANGGTAACNGTCTCTTTATTTCCTGAATTTAAATCTTCGAAATTAACAACTGTACCCACAGAAACAATAGAGGTATTTGCATCACTAAAGTCAGTACCTCGAGCCGTGGATATTTCAGCTTCGAGCTCAGCTTTCTGCCTCATGAGCACAGCCTGTTGTTGCTTTGCTGCCTTAAACTCAAAGTTTTCTCTTAAATCACCATATTCTCTTGCTATGCCAATTTCTTTGGAGTTTTCAGGAATTTTCTTATTGATGATATCTTCTAACTTTTCTTGCCTGTCTTGTAAGCTCTCCCAAGAAACAATCAATCCCGATGGNTTTTCTATTTCGCCTTCCTTAGATTCAGCACCCTCAGCTTTCTCTCCAGTAATCAAATCCTCAACGACGGGNAACTTCTTAACGATCCTGGCCAATAATGAGTTTTTATTTAAGCCTTCAAAAACTGGAGTCGCTTGAATCCTACGAGTAAAGTGACGGATTTCTGTATCATCTGAATCGGCTAACAAATCAGGAATCAGCTCAGCATCATCAATCAACAGATCGTGTAATCGATTTGTTTTAGGGGTGCTTTCATCAAGATGATCTCGCTCAAGAGCACCTATAATTGAGGCAGAAATTCCCTTGTGGTCAAAAGAGTCTGCAGACAGACCTTTTCTCTCTTTACAAATCCAGGTAAGAACTTCAAACCCAATACTTCTTTGATCTAGGCCTGTATTCAAATAATCTGAGAGTTCTGCATCTTTACCAAAATCAGACAAATACTTTGTTATCTCACTAATAGCTCGAGCACCAGAACCTTCCATAGAGGAAATCAACTCGGAAGACCAAGTTTCAGGAAAAGTTTCTTTTACCCCATCGTAAACTTGACGTTGTCGACCAACTCCCATACCGCGAACAATTTCAGAAATCTTATCTTTATTCTCTTTTAAAATTTCGCCTAATTGAGTTCCTTCACCTAATTCAAATCCATCGATTTTTGCAATCAAGTCATCGCGAGCAATTAACAACTCCACTGCTGGTGCAGCCGATTTTCTAAAAGCAACTATAAACAAGGGCGATATAGAACCGATAACATCCTTTAACTGAGAAGCTGGATCATCAAATAAAGACAAATCTTTTAACATCAACTCAAGAATTGCAATTTTTGCTTTTACATCCTTTGCTTCGTTGAAGTCCCCAATCAGCGCATCGGATGGAGCAATATCCTCTTCACGTAATTCAAAAGGTAAATTTCTCTTAGAGGGCAAAACAAATCTACGGTCAGCTCTAATTTTCTTTTTTGCTGACTCCCACCAACTTTTATACTTTTCATCAGGTACTATTCTACCCTTCACTTTGTCCTCCCAATGATCCAAAAACAAAGAGCCACCAAAACTTGTTAAAACCTCAAAAGCAAAATTGACTGGCTCATCAATGGCTATTTGTTGAGTTTCCTCAGGGTTACCAACATATTTTGCAAAAATATGATCGTTATTGAGCACCTCTAGGGAATTAGCGGCAAATTGAAGTTTCATGGAATGGTCTGGTTTACCATCAAAATCTATGGATATTTTGTCTCCAAAAAGATCCCATTCTTTAATAACACCAGGGCCCCAACTCTTNTGAAGACAANAAACCCCTGGCTCCAAGAGAGAAATCTTTTCACCCGTATCAATATCTAGTCGGCCTGCATCGACCAATGTTTGAATCTGCTCTTGCATGTAATTTAACAATAAGAACAGCAGTACGTATTAGCAACGGATAATACTGTTTAAATTCACTAATTTTAATGAATCAAATGGCCAAATAAAAAAAGAATGGCATTTTTTAGAAATTTCGGCTTGTCAAAAGGCTCTAATGAAAGCTAGTCTATGCTAACTAAAATGAAAAAATTCATTGTATTAACCCTAGCTATGAGCCTTTTAATTGGAGGAATATCTTTTGGAGATATTCAATCACCTCCAGTAGGCAAACAAACCCCAATTCGCAAACTTTCCAGAGCCGTTGGTAATATCCTATTCGGTATCAATGAAATACCAAGTACTTGGTCGACAACTCTTAAATCTGAAGGATCTATTTATGCAGCAAGTTCAGGATTAATAAATGGCACCTACAGAACCTTAGTAAGGGCCGGTTACGGTGTGTTTGAGTTTGTTACTTTCCCAATCGAGACTTACAAAGGCAGTTACAGGCCCGATTATGGTGGCAAGAGTATTTGGTGGGATTTAAACCACGGATACTCAGAACTTGCTCCCGAACTAGGATTCCAAAGTAAATTTGATACTGGCAGATCAGTAAACTGGTAGCTTAAAATTTCATAAAACCCTTGAAAACCCACCATTTGGTGGGTTTTTTTGTGTCTATATGAGGCAATAAATTATTTAATGATCGCTACTTGAATTCTTTGTGTTTTATTGCATTGTCTCATCCGCGAGAAATTAATAAGCCGTAGGTCCTTGGGTGCAGACTAAATTCTAAGACTGTTCACTGACTCGTCAGGGGTAACCCGGCTAACAAATTAGAAATTATGCCAATAAGACTAGCTAGGTTTGAAATGCCTGACAGACTCATCAAAGATGAGGACACATCAACAGAATCATACTCAAAGTTCACTGCAGAACCATTCGATGCAGGATACGGCCACACCGTTGGAAACTCTTTGAGAAGAGTTTTACTCTCTTCTCTTGAGGGTGCTTCCATTACCTCTGTAAAAATTAAAGGAGCTCAACATGAGTTCGGAAGCCTTCCAGGCGTAGTTGAAGATATCACTGATATTGTTCTTAACTTAAAAAAGGTTAAGTTTAAGCACTTCGAAAACAAGGATCCAAAGATGCTAGATCTAAAAGTCACCAAAGAAGGTAAAGTAACCGCTGGCGACATCACTGAAGACACTCAGTATGAGGTAGTTAACAAGGATCTGGTAATTTGCACACTAGATAGAGAAACGACTTTCGAATGCGAAATGGAAGTTAGAGTAGGCAGAGGATTCGCAAGCGGCGAAGATAACAATAGGGAGGATATGCCAATCGGCGTTATTCCTATCGATTCTATTTTCTCTCCAGTCACTAGGGTGAAATATTCTGTAGAAAACACCCGTGTTGGTCAGAGAACAGACTACGATAAACTCATTCTTGAAGTATGGACTGATGGTCGACTTGAGCCTCATGACGCCCTAACTCAATCCTCAGCAATTCTCAGACATCATCTCGATGTTTTCGTTAATTACGATGATGACCAAATTGAATTTGATAATAAGCCAGAATCTGAAAGTGAGGAAAATGCAGAGCTTCGTAAACTGCTTAACATGAGTGTTAACGAAATTGAACTGTCTGTTCGTGCTGCAAACTGCCTTAACAACGCTAATATCACAACCGTTGGACAGTTGGCCCTTAAATCTGAAGCTGAAATGCTTAAGTATCGTAACTTTGGTAAAAAATCACTCAACGAAATCAAAGATAAACTCCAGGAATTGGGTCTATCACTTGGAATGCAGCTTGATCCAAGCCTTCTTGATCAAGCATTTGCTCAGCCAACACTGCATGCTCAATTACCGACAGCTGGACCTGGCTTGGAAGACCTCATTGCAGCTAATTTGGACGATTAGTAGTAAATTTAGTCAATTACACAACAAATTCGCGTTGCGCGAGGGTAATGTTGCTCTATAATTGCGACCCCCCTCGCGCAGCGTAACCCTTCCAACCACATAATCAGGTTAAAATCATGAGACATCGCCATAAAACAAAGAAACTTCAAAGAAACAAGGCTCAGCGCCGTGCACTACTTGCTAACCAAGCCTGTAGTCTTATTGAAGAAGGTGAAATCAGAACCACTCTCGCTAAAGCAAAGGCCTTACGCCCTATTGCTGAGAAAATGGTTACTCTTGGTAAAAAAGGCATCAATGCTGACTCAAGTGGTGAGAAAGCCAAAGGCGTTCATTATCGCAGGCAAGCACTGGCTTTCCTTAGACACAAAAAAGTGGTTAAAACTCTTTTCACTAAAGTTGCTCACGCTTCTTTAGAGCGTAAAGGTGGATATACAAGAATCACAAAATTAGGACCAAGGCAAAGCGACTCGGCTCTAATGGCTCAAATCAAGTGGGTTGATACTTATATCGAGCCAACTGCTGAAACAGCCGAAGCTACTTCAACTAAAGCT
>NYVP01000032.1 GCA_002684575.1 Verrucomicrobiales bacterium | reverse complement strand
AATGACCAAATTCAGGCCATAATCCTACAACGTTTGAATCAAGAGATATACCATGAGAATGTAAAACTTTAAGAAAACAAACTGAAGCCAGCCCTTTGGTGGCCGACCAGACAGGAACCAGTGTACGTTCATCCCATTCTCGGCTTTTTTCCTTATCACAAAAACCTCCAGCAAGAGATACAATTTCCTGACCTTCAAACCAAACCGATACAGAAGCACCTAGTTCATCTCGTTCTTTGAAGTTTTTTTCAAAAATAACATTCAGTCTCTCTTGAAGGCGCTGAATATCCATTTACCAAAATCGGATTAGATTGAATCTTTAAGGATAGCGAGATCAGGATCTCTGCGCGCTACTTCAATAAGACTTTCATCCAAATCGAATGATTTTTTTATGCAATCAAAGGCAGTGTCTAGGTCTCCGATCGCTGCTTGATAGCATCCTTTATTATAGAAATAGATTGCGTCTGATCTGACTGAATCTGGAGCTATTTCAAGTAACTCAAGAGCTTCATCAGTTCTTTTCATTTCATGTAGGCAATAAGCCCCTTGAATAAACCCAGCTCCATTTTCTGGCTCCATTCGTTGTAGCTTTTCACTTAGGCCTAAAGCCAAATCCCAGCTTTTCTCTTTTAAAAGCAGCAAGATTTTCATCTGTAAAATTAAAGGTGTAAGAGGATAACTCTTTTCAATCTCCTTCAATTCATCCCAAGCATCATCATACATTTCTAGCTCATAATAACCGCGGACTGCTTGTAAACGCATTTCGCTATTAGAAGAAGGCTCGTTAAAATATGACATATTTAAGATATACGAAATAATTCCTCTGTTTTATTCCGTGGTCAAGTAGGATACTAAGAAATAATCATCTACCTATCTTCAACGACCTTGAGATTATTTTTCAATTGTTCATTATTAGGATCAAGAGCGAGTGCTCGAGTCCATGCCTCACGGGCTTGGTCAATTTTTTCTTGATGTACGTAAGCAAGCCCGAGATTTAGCCACGATATTGATGACTCTGGATTTAATTTGACTGCAATTTCAGATTGGATCTGCGCCTGAGGAAAATTTTTCTTTTTTAGGTAAAGAAAACCGAGGTTCATATGAGTAATCGCTCCAGCCCGATTTGTATCAATTGCTTTTTTAAGAACAATCTCCGCCTCATCAAACTTTTTTCTCTCGATGAGTAATGATCCAAAATTAGCATACAACGAAACATCTAGAGGGTCTTTTTTAATGGCATCACGATATGCTTTTTCTGCTAATTCAAATTTTCCCGCAATTCTATATTGCTGGGCTTGGATTGCAGGATCAGCGAGCATTGGATCTTCTTCATTTTTAATACTCTTTAATATTGCAATACTCTCTTCAATTCTACCAACCCCCCGAAGAGCAGTTGCATAATTATTAGCAACCAATTGAGATTCCGGATCGAGGACCCTTGCTTTTTTCAGAACATCTACAGCAAGATTCTCCTTTCCTAACTCTATGTAACTTGCTCCAAGATTAGATAGGCCTTGAACAAATTTTGGATTCACTTGAATTGATTTTTTGTACCATTCGACAGCTTTTCGATGATAACCGTTGCTACCATAAATAAAGCCAATATTGTTATAAGATTCATAATGACGTGGTTCAGTTTCAATCGCTTTCTTATACCATCTTACTGCCTCCTTAAAATTACCCGAATCCTGTTCTAACTTGCCACGGTTATATTGTGTCGTCGCTTCCCCTCCAAAATCAAATAAGCCTTGTGCTTTGGCTCCATAAATGAAAAAGCCAGTAAAGAAGAATAGATAAAGAACACTTATTATTTTCATAAAAGTCTTATATTTTAGGTTTTAATACGATATACATCACTCATATCAGCATATTATAATATAACTCCAAAACTATTATTATATTAGACAATCTCTATCTAAGGTGAAAATTGTGTACCGTGAAGAAGGCATTCGTCTTAGGAGCTGGACTTGGAACTCGGCTAAAGAAACTCACAGAACAATTACCAAAACCAATGATACCGGTCTTTGGCAAACCTCTTATTGAATTTGCTTTTGACCATCTAATCGATGCTGGCTTTGAAAAATTTATAATAAACACTCATCATGAGGCCAAGGCCTATAAAGAATATTTTAAAACAGAAAAATATAGAGATAAGCCACTCACCTTTGTTCATGAACCTCTTCTGTTAGATACTGGAGGAGGCATTGATAATGTTTCCAATATTTTGAAGCCTGATCCATTCATTGTATACAATGGGGATATTCTAACAGACCTTCCGTTAAATGATCTTATCGAAGCACACAATACTAATAATTCTTTAGTCACTCTTGCGCTTAGATCAACCGGTAAGGCAAAGCATATTGCATTAGAGGATAATAAAATTACAGATATTAGAAACATGCTTGAAAGCGGGAAAGAAGGAACTCACATGTTTACAGGAATATATGCGTGCTCTCCTAAGTTTCTTAATTATTTAAAACACGATACAAAGCATTCTGTCATCACAGTCTTTTTAGAATTAATCAAAGATGGACTTCTTGGAGGAACCATCATTGATACTGGTGAATGGTGGGATCTAGGAACTAGAGAGGCTTATCTTGAGGCACACAGAGTTTTATCAAAATCAGAATTTCCAAGTTACTTTAATAATTCAGAACGATCCTCATTTAGTGAAATTTCAGAATCTTTCATTTGTAAAAACATAAAAATAGACAAAAGCTCTTATATCGCCAAAAGTGCAATTATTGATCAAGATACGGAAATTATTAATAGTATCGTTTGGCCAGGTGCAAAAGTTTCAAAAGGCTCGATTCTGAAAAGGTGTATAGTCAGGAATGGGCAAATTGCCAAAGGGAAACTCGAAAATGAGGATATTTGAGTGTATGGTGTACAAACATTGATCGCATGAACCCTGATGATCTCATAAAAGCCACTTCCAAGGCCCTGCCTGAAATAGATATTTCTGGTAGTCGATGCGTCCCAATCACTAATGGAGGATCAGATCGAGATTACTTCAGAATCACTCTTAAGGATAAGAGTTCATTGGTTATAATGCGGTACACTGCAGATAGACCAGACAACTTAAAGTTCATATCCTCTTCCAAAATTCTCAAAAAGATTGGGTCACGTTGTCCAGAAATTATCCATCATGATGAAAGTAATATGATCACATGGATTGAAGATCTGGGTTCCGAACATCTATGGGATCATAGAGAAACAGAATGGGAAAAAAGAGGAGAACTCTACAAACTGGTAATTGATGAGATTTCTAATATCCACGAATATAATGAAACCAATCTTGATGTTGATGACTTATCGCAACTAGAACCAAGTTTTGATGAAAATTTATACCAATGGGAACAGGACTATTTTTTTGATCACTTTCTCTTTTACTATTCAAGAAGAGCCCCCTCTTATCAAAATGCGCTTAGGCAAGAATCTGAATTCAAAGATTTAATCAATAAACTTATCAATCCAAAAAGATTTTTAATTCACCGAGATTTGCAGTCTCAAAATATTTTAATCCATAAAGAGAAACCTTACCTTATTGATTATCAGGGTTTACGGCTAGGCCTGAGAGAATATGACATTGCCTCACTCGTTTACGATCCCTATGTGAATTTTACAAAATCTCAAAGGAAAGAAATTATAAATTACGCTTTTAGAAGCCGAAAAAAAAATGAATGGGAACCTTTATTCGAAGCTTGTAGCTGTCAGCGCCTAATGCAAGCCTTGGGCGCTTATTCAAGACTCGGAAATGAACTCGGAAAAACTGATTTTTTAAGATTTATTCCTCGTGCGTTAGAGAATATCAGGGAGATTCTTGAGAATACTGATATTCTTCCTAACCTGACTCCATACCTGAGTGAAGAAGCCATATCCCTATAAATTTAGAAAAGATGCTTAACAGCATGCAAAATGAGAATTGTAATGACGGAAAAATTGAACCATTTCCCATTCTAGCAATCATTGATCAAGAATCAAAATTCACTATATTTGAAGCCTCAGAAGATTCTATTTTAGAACCTGAGATAAGATCAGCAGGGCAACCATTTTCGATTATTATTCATCCATTTGGTTACAATAAACAGGATAAGGTAAACGGTTTCGTTCGATGGAGAATTACAGGAAAAGAACAATGGAATGAAGAACCTCTAATCAAAACTGATTCCAATAAATGGGAAGGAAGTTGGACTCCTCCTAACTCGGGTACTTATGAATGGAATGTTGAACTGTGGACTGGTCAGAATCACCCTGTTAGGGAAGATGTGAATCCGAAAGAGGTTAGATTACTAAAAGTAGAGAGAAAAGACCTTATACTTGCAAAGTGGTTCAAGTTAGATAAAAACATTTTCCGCAATATTAATCGTTTACCGATTGCTAAAGAAAATGATGTTTTTTTACTGCCTGTTATTTTCCCAAATAATCAAAAAGGATTAATTGGTGAAGACGGTAAAGGGCATTATTCAATGGATTATAAGACAGCCGATGCATTCTCGTTTGGAGAACTCACACATAAACTTGCATCAAATGGGATAACCTTAGGAATGGAATTTCCAATAAAATGTTCTAGCCAGCACCCTTTTTACCTTGATGAGCCTCATTTGTTTAATGGCGATGGGGTCATGGACTTAATTGGTGAAGGATGGGAATCAAGGCGAAAAAAATGGGAAAACATTTTCAGATTCTGGATTGTACAGGGAGTAGAAATTTTCTCTATACCTGAAATAACATGCTTTCCTCTCTCATTTTGGGATCAAACTATCCAATCTTTAAAAAAAGATTTCCCATATATAAGTTTTGTTACCGATGAAAAATTATCTGATGATTTCCATAATAGAATGATTAGTGCTGGATTTTCAAATTTTGAGACTGATCTCATCAATAAAGAACTAACTTTTGATCAGCATCAACCTCTCGTTGATAAAGCACATGACACAAAAATTTCAGAAGATTTAGAATACACGACTGAAGATAAGAATATTGTCATCAAAACAAAAAGGCTCTCAAAAGATCAATACCTTTTAAATATAGACAATAAAGATTCTTCAAATTCTAGAAGCGTCATGATCAGCATTAATCATAAATCAATCGAGTTATCTAATGAATTAATTTATTATGCTAGAGATCTGTCTAATGGGAATGCGTATAGGTGGTCAGGCGAAAGTAACGAGATCTTTCTTAGAACAGGGCAGGAAAATCTTCAATTTTTGATAGAGTTTAACAACTAACAAAAGTCATTGGTGAACAGTCAAAAAAAAACGATTCTCTTCATAGTATCCTGCGTCTTTTCTTTATTCTTAGTCGAGAGAGAAAAGAATGAGAAAATTGTTATTGATTTTGAAAGTAGTTATGTCAACTGGCTGCTTGACACTAAGAAAGAAAGGAAAGAACCCTCATCGGTTACCTTATTAACACTGGATGATTCTGAAGAGTCAGTTATACAAGATTGGCCACCTAGTCCTCTAGATTATGCGGTCATCCTTAATAATCTAAAACAGTACAATCCAAAACTTATTGCTATTGAACCTTCTCTTGAATTTCTTGGTCAAGAAGAGGGCCTAATTGAAACACTTAGAACCGCGTGCTTGACCTTTAATCAACAAAGCTTACTGCTAAGTGCGGTTTGCCAAATGGATAGATCTATTGATCCAACAATAGAAAAAGGAGAGGATTTTTTTGATATTATTGATTCTGTGAATGGCGATATTACTAACATTCCGGAATTCACAAGAATCAATTCCCTTCCGAATCAAAGGTTTGCAGCAATGGGCCTTCCAATTGCATTTACCAGAATTGACCTCGCCGATAATAATAATGATGAAGGTATCTACAAATTTCCTTTAATCGCTAGAATTGGTGATAAGATTGTTCCTTCCTTTGTTTTAAAGGCAATAATGCTAGACTTTAATATTAAAGCTGACCAAGTCATCATTAATATTGGTAATAATATCAAACTCGGAAATAGGAAAACAATTCCCATAGACAATGGAGGTTATGTTCAAATTTATCCTGCCTTGCAGGAAGATCTTTCGATAGAAAAAATAAATTTACTCACTGTGCCTCCCGATGAACTGGATGATAAATACAAATTATTACTAGGCAACAGAATTATACTAGTAGGAAATAATCAAAACTCAGAAAATGTAAAAAATATTCCTTTTAGAAATAATAACTGGATATCAAACGCTGAACACATGGCGCTGGCTATAAGCACTATTCAGTCAGGACTTTTTATAAGTGAAGTCTCTAAAAACAAAGAAATACTAATATGGTCTATCTTAATTTTAATTGGTGCAATGATTTTAAAAAGTCATTCCCTAAAAGCATTCTCAAGAATAGGACTATTGATAATTATATATTTATCATTCAGCATGCTACTTTTTCAGAGTAATGGGCAATGGGCATCACCAATAGCGCCTTTAGCATTGTTTATTGTTATGACCATATTCTCTTTGGTATTGAGTGAAAAAAAAGCATCTTAACTCAGGATGTTTGTGGTATAAGAAATAAATATTGAACAACTTAAAAATGAAAAGACGTCATTTTCTTAAATTTGCATCACTCTCAACTGCTCCTTTCTATATTTCAAAAAATAGCCTTCTTGGAAAAAATGCTCCAAGCAATAAGATCACTATTGGAATGATCGGAACCGGAAATCATGGAATTCATCGCAATCTCAACATGTTTTTACGCCAAAAAGATGCAAAAATTATTGCTGTATGTGATGTTTTCAAAAGCAGAATGCTGAAAGCTCAAGCGATAACGAATGATTATTATAAAACGAATGACTGTTCAATTCACCATGACTTTAGAGAAATACTAGAGCGTAAAGATATTGATGCAGTTATGATTTCAACCCCTGACCACTGGCATGCCCTTATGTCCTCAATGGCAATTCGCCGTGGCAAAGATGTAATTTGTGAAAAGCCTACACTTACAGTTGCAGAGGGTAGATATATTTCAGATTTAGTAAAAAAAACAGGGAGGGTTTTTCAAACATCAACTGAAGATCGTAGCCTTTTTATTTATCACCGACTTGCCGAAGTTGTTAGAAATGGGAGAATTGGAGAACTAAAAGAAATTAAAGTAACACTTCCAGCAGGAAAACGATTTCCAAATGAAAAACCCGCAAACGCTCCAAATGATCTTGATTATGATATGTGGCTTGGCCCTGCCCCAGAAGCTCCCTACACAATCAGCAGAACTGAACAGCAACACTGGCGCCATGTATGGGACTATTCTGGAGGTAAATTTTCTGACTGGGGCATGCATCAACTTGATACCGCTCAGTGGGCAAATGATACTGAGAGAACTGGACCAATAAGTATTAGTGGTGAGGGAACAATTAATGAAGGAAGCATGTATAACACATTTGTGGATTATGAAATCGATTATGAATACGAAAATGGAGTTAAGCTGAATGTCAAAAGTGGAGGAACGAGTATCCACTTCTATGGTTCAGAGGGTTGGTGTGGAAGTAAAAGCTGGGACTCTGGTCTAGAAGCCAACAATAAAAGTATCGTAAAAGACCCAATTCCAAAGGACGGACTCCATCTGTATACCTGTAAAGGAGGGGAGCATCGCAACTTTCTAGATTGTGTAAAATCAAGAAATGAGCCCTATTTTCCAGCAGAGATAGGCCACCGTTGCGCAACACTTTGTCACTTGGGAAACATATCCATGAGATTNAATCAAAAACTTAAATGGGACCCAAAAACTGAGAAGATTGGCAACAGCAAAGAGGCCTCATCAATGCTATCTAGAGAAATGAGAAAACCTTGGGATTTGCAAAAATCCTAATACCTGTAATGATCTGGTTTATATGGACCGGAGACAGGAACACCTATATAATTCGCCTGATCATCGGTAAGCATTGTTAATTTAGCTCCAATTTTTTCTAAATGAAGTAATGCCACTTCCTCATCTAATTTTTTGGGCAGTACATATACACCAGGAACATAACTTTCACGATTCTTCCACAAATCAATTTGTGCAAGAATCTGATTGGTGAAGCTACTAGACATTACAAAGCTGGGGTGGCCTGTAGCACATCCTAGATTAACCAATCTTCCCTCTGCTAACATATACAANTGCCTGCCATCAGGCATTGTATACTGATCAACTTGAGGCTTTACCGTTACTCTATTTACATCAGTTGAATTATTGAGTGCATCGACTTGAATTTCATTATCAAAATGACCGATATTACAGACTATTGCTTGGTCTTTCATCGAAAGCAGATGTTCAATTCTTATGATATCCTTGTTACCAGTGGTAGTTACATAAATGTCAGCCCAACCCAAAGTATCTTCTATTGGCAAGACTCTAAATCCCTCCATTGATGCCTGCAATGCACATATGGGGTCAACTTCAGTGACGACAACCTGCGCTCCCTGACCTTTGAGTGCTTGAGCACATCCCTTTCCAACATCACCATAACCACAAACCACGGCAACTTTGCCAGAAATCATTACGTCCGTTGCTCGTTTAATGCCATCAACTAATGACTCCCGACAACCATANAGATTATCAAACTTTGATTTCGTCACTGAGTCGTTCACATTGATTGCGGGTACCCTTAATTTATCCTGCTCTGACATTTGATAAAGTCGATGNACACCTGTGGTCGTTTCTTCAGAAACCCCTTTCCAGTCTTTAAAATAATTACTCCACTTTTGAGGTTTTTCCTTGTTNACACTTTTGAGTAAATTTTTTATTACTTGCTCCTCATGTGAATCACTATCTGNGTTAANCCAATCATCACCCTCCTCGAGTTCCGCGCCCTTNTGAATTAGTAGCGTGGCATCTCCACCATCATCAACAATAAGTTCGGGGCCTGANCCGTCGGGCCATGTCANAGCATCAAGAGTACATTGCCAATACTCTTCGAGAGTTTCACCTTTCCATGCAAATACTGGTACCCCTGCAACAGCGATTGCCGCTGCTGCATGGTCTTGTGTGGAGAAAATATTACATGAACACCATCGAACATCAGCTCCTAGATCAACTAAGGTCTCAATGAGAACAGCGGTCTGAATTGTCATATGCAGAGATCCCATGACTCGTACCCCTTTGAGGGGTTTTTCCTCGGCATATTTTGTTCTGGTTGCCATAAGACCTGGCATTTCATGTTCGGCGATTGATATCTCTCTCCGTCCCCAATCTGCCAACTCGATATCGGCAACTCTGTAGTCGTTATTATTGCTCATTGTAATTGATTTTTTACGTTTAAACGGCTGATTTNAGATCCTCTACTCGATTAGTTTTTTCCCATGTTAGTGAATCTAAGTCGGCCCCTCTTCCAAAATGACCATAATTGGTGGTTTTTTTATATATTGGACGTAATAGATTAAGCTGCGAGATGATGTCAGCTGGCTTGAACGAAAACACCTCAGAAACCGCTTCATTAATTTTCTGCTCATCCACTGAATTAGTNCCGAATGTATCAACAGTTAATGATACAGGATCCGGAAACCCGATCGCATAGGCTGTCTGTAATTCACAACGGTCTGCTAGGCCTGCTGCAACAATATTTTTTGCAACCCATCTACACATGTATGCAGCTGAGCGGTCAACTTTAGATGGATCTTTCCCAGAAAAGGCTCCGCCTCCGTGACGACCCATACCCCCGTAAGTATCAACAATTATTTTCCTGCCAGTTAAGCCGCAATCACCTTCTGGTCCACCAACAACAAATAATCCGGTAGGGTTAATATGGTATTTAGTATCTTCGGTAAGAAGGTGTTGAGGTAAAACCTTTTCTATAAGATCCACTTTTAATAATTCTCTAATATCTGTTGTTGAAATTTCTTTGGCGTGCATAGTTGAAACAACAACAGCAGTAATTCGACTTGGCTTACCATCAATGTATTCAACTGAAACTTGGGTTTTTGAATCGGGTCTCAACCAAGTGTGTATCTTATCTTTTCTCAATTGTGTCATCGCTTCCCCAAGCTGGTGAGAATAAGCAATTGCTGCAGGCATTAATTCAGGAGTGTCATTACATGCATAACCGAACATAATACCCTGATCACCAGCCCCCTGTTCATCAGTCTCTTTGTCCTCTGCACTTGAGGCGTCAACACCTTGCGCTATATCGGGCGATTGTTGCCCGAGTAAATTCATGAAGAAAAAATTCTGAGCATCAAATTTGCAGGTATATGAGTAATCCGTGCCCTCTGCATAAGAAGAATCATAATTCATTTCTTCAAGAGTTTTTTTAACCACAGAACGGTAATCAAACTCCGCAGATGTTGTAATCTCACCTCCAAGTATGACGGCATTGTCCTTGACCATCGTCTCACAAGCTACTCTTGATGAAGTATCTTGTTCAAAACAAGCATCTAAAACAGCATCTGATATACTATCACAAACTTTATCAGGGTGCCCCTCAGTAACAGATTCGGAAGAAAAAATATGTGTATTTGCCATATATCTAAATATCGTGATATGTTGATATGTAGTTAAAAAACCGATGACGTCAATACTGAAATGGCTGAAATTACTTTCGGACCCAACTAGAATCCGGATTTTAAGAATTCTTAGGTANGAAAAACTCACGGTAGCCGAAATTCAAAGCATTCTTGGAATGGGGCAATCCAGAATATCNTCTCAATTATCTAAACTAAAATCTTCGGGACTTTTAATGAATGAGAGATCAGGAAAACATGTTTACTATCAGTTAACTGCCCCAAAAAATGAGGATTCAAATGTTATGGAGAGCTTATTTGAGGTTCTGGAATCTGCAGCCAATGAAATTAACGAATGTACATTAGACGACAAGGCGCTGCGACTCCAAATTGAAAAGCGATCCAATAGAGCAAGAATATATTTTGATGAACTAGCTGGAAATTTTGGTGAAAAATATGTACCGGGCAGAACATGGAAAAGCGTCGCTGAAATGCTCTTTAAAATTATAAATCCTGGAGTGGTGGCAGACCTTGGAGCAGGTGAAGGAACACTTAGCCAATTAATTGCACAAAAAGCAGAAAAGGTCATCGCTGTGGATCATTCAGAAAAAATGGTTGAATTCGGCTCAAAAATAATCAAAGAAAATGGATTCAATAATATTGAGTATCGCCTCGGTGACATTCAATCCCCACCCATTAATAACGATCAAATTGACCTAGCAATTTTCAGCCAAACACTGCATCACGTAAACGACCCTCAAAAAGCTATTAATGAGTCTTATAGAATTCTCTCATCTCAGGGAAAGGTAATTATTCTCGATCTTCTAAAACATGATCAAGAAGAAGCGAGAACCCTTTATGCTGATCAATGGCTTGGGTTCAAAGAAATAGAACTAATAGAGTTTCTTGAAATTGCCGGTTTCAAATTCATAGACACAATGATAGTGGACAAAGAAAAGCGACCTCCTTATTTTGAGACAATAATGGCTATAGCCTCCAAAGAGTAGATATCATAAGGACATTTACTTCGTTATACAAAACAAATTATGTTTACAGGATTAGTAGAGACCACAGGAATCATATCAAGTTTTGAAAAAAATGACGCGGGTGCAACTCTTACAGTGGAGATTCCCTTCAGAGACGAAATCTCGATGGGAGAAAGCATTGCAATCAATGGTTGCTGTTTAACTGTGTCTCATATAACTGAGGATGGTGCATCTTTTAACCTCCTCAAGGAAACGTTAAATGTAACTGCCTTGAAGGGTTTAAAAGATGGTATGACAGTCAATCTGGAAAGAGCAATTGCAGCGGGTCAACGTTTTGGAGGTCATTTTGTAACTGGACACGTTGATTCGGTATCTAAGATTATAAATTACGAAAAAATAGGAGATGATCATCGATTGGATATCAAAATTCCAAATGATAAAAATCATCTAATAGTACACAAAGGATCGATTGCAATTGACGGGATCAGTTTGACCGTTGCAGAAATCGACGAAAGTAATCTCATTTTGACCTGTTGGATAACTCCTCATACTCATTCCAATACGCATCTGGTAGATACGAAAAATGAGGATTTTGTTAATCTTGAATTCGATCTCCTTGCAAAGCACCTGGAGAGATTAGTAAATTCCCGAGACTCTTGAAATATTTAGCTTTTCAATCTGCTAATACAGGTGGTTGAGTGGAATCGCTTTCCCCATTTCCATGGTCTACTACTCCTTCAGTTGACTCGTTGATATTATTATATTTTACAAAGATCATTAGATAGTGACAACTTCACCTTAAGTTCTACTGACAAGCTTCACACTCTTCTCCATTCATCATAGCATCGATGCTACAAGCCTTAATTTCTTCTGCGTTATACTCTTTTTTGCCTTCACCATCAGATTGAATCCGAACTTCTTTTTTAGCACTTACTGTTGATTTCTCAATGTTGGATGCAGCTAAGCTCCTGAGATAATAAGTTGTTTTTAGTCCTGAACTCCATGCTGCTCTGTACATATGAGAGAGGGTCTTAAGGTCAGGAGTAGCGATAAACAAATTAACGGATTGAGACTGATCAATCCATTTCTGACGTCGAGCAGCAGCTTCAATTAACCAATTATATTCAATAGAGAACGCAGTTGAATATTTTTTCTTTAAGTTTTCAGGAATTTCCTCGATGTCATCTAGCTCCCCATCATGATACTTAAGTTGGTCTGCCATTTCCTTATCCCATAAACCGAGTTTTTTAAGATCTCTTACGAGATAAGAATTAAGAACGATAAAATCTCCGGATAAGTTGCTTTTAACAAATAAATTTTTGTAGGTTGGTTCTATACAAGGCGTGCTTCCCATTATATTTGAAATGGTCGCGGTGGGCGCAATGGCAAGGACATTTGAGTTTCTCATGCCTTGATCCTTTATCTTTTGGCGAAGAGAATCCCAATCAAGCTTTCCTCCTCTGGGCACCTCGATTTCTTTCCCTCTTTCTTTTTCCAGAAGATCAATTGTATCTGGCGGCAGCAATCCACGAGACCACTTTGATCCATCATAAGTAGAATATGCACCTCTTTCTTTTGCCAAGTCACTTGAGGCCTCATAAGCATAATATGCAATGGCCTCCATAAATTCATCGTTGAAATCAACCGCCTCTTTGGATCCAAAACATATGTCACGCTGAAATAATGCGTTTTGCAGTCCCATTACCCCAAGACCGATAGGACGATGACGTTGATTCGAACACCTTGCTGCTTCGGTTGGATAAAAATTGATATCAATCACATTATCTAATGCCCTTACTGCAATCCTAACTGTCTCTCTTAATTTTTTATGATCAATTTCGCCATCTTCTCCGAGATGGTTATCCAAAACAACAGATCCTAAATTACAAACTGCTGTTTCCTCTGCACCAGTGTTCAATGTAATTTCCGTGCACAAATTGGAGCTATGAATAACACCACAATGATCTTGAGGACTCCTTACGTTGCAAGGATCCTTAAATGTTATCCATGGATGACCTGTTTCAAAAAGCATTTTTAACATATGCTTCCACAACTCAATTGCGGGCATTGTTTTAGCAAAAATTTCCCCATTCTTGGCTTTTTCCTCATACTCTTCGTATCGCTCCTCAAAGGCATTTCCATAAAGATCATGCAAATCAGGAACTTCATTGGATCTGAAAAGTGTCCAGTCTTCTCTAGCTTCCATTCTCTTCATAAAGAGATCAGGAATCCAGTTTGCTGTATTCATATCATGGGCACGCCTTCTGTCGTCACCTGTATTTTTTCTTAGATCAAGGAAATCAAGAATATCGGTATGCCAACTCTCCAAATACGCACAACCTGATCCTCTTCTCTTTCCTCCCTGGTTAACAGCAACTAATTGATCATTGTGAAGCTTGAGGAAAGGAATCACTCCCTGACTTTCTCCATTGGTGCCTTGAATATAGCTTCCTGTACCCCTTACTGCAGTCCATGAACCACCCAAACCACCAGCCCATTTAGAGAGGTAGGCATTTTCTGCAATTCCTCTTTGCATAATGGATTCGATTGAATCATCAACTTTATAAAGATAACATGAACTGAGCTGCGAATGATGCGTCGCAGAATTGAAAAGCGTTGGAGTTGAAGAACAAAATCTCCGCCCTTTGTATAACTTATATAAATCAATAACCTTATCAGATCTCTTCTCAGACTCATCAAGAAAAAGACCCATTGATACCCTCATCCAAAATAATTGAGGCGTCTCTAACCTACGATGATTATCGGTCGTTTTATCAACTATCAAATATCTNTCNTATAAGGTTTGAATACCAAGATAATCAAAATCCAAATCTGCTACCGGATCGATAGCTTCCGCTAACTTATCAATTTCGTGTTCTCTTAATCGACTGTTAAGTCGACCAATCTCAATAGCCCTTTGTAAACTGGATTTAAACCCTTTCCGGTGGGCTGCGGGTAATGCGCTGATTCCATCATCGATAATATTCCAATCTAAAACCTCTTCATAGATAAAGGTAAGGAGAATCCTTGCCGCAAATTTTGAGAAATCAGCATCTCTTTCAATTAAACTCTTTGAGTTAAGTATGATTGTTTTTTCCAGATCAGACTTTTTCATCTCAGGAAAAACTGACCGCCTCAGCTCCCTCTCAATTTCATCGTCAGATAAACAGAGATCAAGATCCATAGTNGCAAACTCAATTCTCTTCCTTAAATCAGCCCCGTCCCATAAAAACGTGGAATCATCGTGATTTCTAACNAATATAAGTGANTCTTGACTTGGATCATCTGCACTNGCCGCGGCAGCTTCTTCTTCNACTCTTTCCGCCTCTCTCANTAAAGCACGGTGGGCACGATATAAAATGTAAGCTTCNGCCACCTTGAAATGCCCCTGCCTCATCANCTCTTCNTGAACNTTATCTTGNAGATCTTCGATGTGAATGAAAGAGACACCATCTTCGGAAATTCTTTCACTTATACCATNAGCCACATCAGCAGCAGGACTTGGATCAAGTTGAAGAGAAAGGAATGCCTGACTTACCGCTATTTCAATTTTATTTGGCTTCCAGCTTACGGATTTNCCATTTCTACGGATAACNTTNATCGTTTGATTNTTAANTTCATCATCTCCTGAAGACTTNTTCGAATCTTCTCTCAACCTCATGATCAAAGATCTGGCNACGTCATGNGCATTNTTTTTAACTANTGCACGCTCAATNATTTTAGTNANCTCNACTGAATTAAAGGTAACCTCTGGCGCACTGGNATCCTCAGATTGCTCNACTATGTCNTCAGTGACAGACTTTGCGACTCCTGCTACNAGCTTTTGATTTTCNTCATTGAAAATATTTTCTTCTTTTCTCGAAAGCAAAAGGTCNGTCANGGCCCCACCAACAGTATCCGCAACATCTGCAATATTGTAGTCTCTGACTTGGCCTCCTATCTCAATTTTTATTTGTAATTTTCCTGGCAGCTCTGGAGCTTCTTCTTGAGCAAANCTAGACCAGTTGAACCGAGGTTTATCTTTGTCCGATGCGTGAGCATACTGCTTTAGTAAAATATCTTCTTCTAGAACATTTCTTCCGATCATATACCTGCTGAGTTTTTGAGATTGGTAGAATAATTAATGGTTTAATTTAGTAGTTAATGATGATGGGATAAAAATTTTTGATAGAAATTAAAGTTCGTCGTCATCCACTGTTTCCAAGGAAGATGCTTTTTGATACTCTGTGACCCTACCTTCAAAAAAGTTTTGCTCCTTCTTGATGTCCATCATTTCNGCNAGCCATGGGAATGGGTTTTCAATCCCTGGGGAAAGTGGAGTTAAACCAACACCTTCAAGCCGTCTATCAGCAATATAATCAATGTATTGAGTAAAATCATCTGAACTTAGTCCTACCGAATTAACAGGTAAGCAATCCTCAATAAATTCCTTCTCTAACGCAATGGCCTGCCTCATAATTTCTCGCAACTCATTTCTGAATTCCTCGGTCCATATTTCTTTATTTTCTTCGACGAGATCCATGAATAGATTTCTAAATACCTCAATATGGTTAGACTCATCTCGAAGAGTGTAACGAAACATCTGGCCAATGCCTGGAAACTTGTTTTGTCTGTATAGACTGAGAATCATTCCAAAGAGTCCATAAAATTGAGTTCCCTCCATGCACTGACCAAATACAAAAATATTTTTTGCCAATAACTGTTTGTTGGCTGTCTGAGTGAGATCTATGTCTCTCCTAAGTTCCCCAGAAATCCCGGTAACAAATTCATTCTTGCGTTTGATAGTGGGAATCTGCTCGAACATTGCTTCGCACTCGTGTGGATTAATTCCAAGTGAACTGATCATGTAGAGTAAAGAATCTGCATGAATATTCTCCTCGTGAGCATGACGACCAAGAACCAGTTTAAGTTCAGGAGCAGTTAATAATTCACGGACAACGTGAATGATGTTGTCTCCAACAATACCTTCAGCCGCAGAAAAATAACCAATTCCCATACGAATTATCCATCTTTCGCTATCAGAAAGCTCTTTATCCGATTGCCATTGTTCTATGTCTTTGCCCATTGGAATGTCCTCTGGCTCCCAATGATTAGCCTTCATATTTCGATAAATGTCATACGCCCACTGATATTTTAGGGGCAAAAGATTAAAAGCCATTGTATGACGGCCGTTAATGACGGCTTTTGCAGCAAATGCTTCCTCGGCTTTGTCCTGGTCCAATACAAAATTTTTACTTCCTATTTCGAATGTCTTTTCCATTTGATTTTAATTACTTGAACTTGGTTATAAAAAATAAATTAAGAATCTATATATTTTAGTTATGTTAAATGTTTTGAGAAGCTAAGCTTCGCCTGTTTTGATGGCTAAAACCCCCGTTAAAGCGCATTTTTTGCTACTAAAAGTCTGTAAATGATTGTTTTCAAAAAACCACTACATCTTGATGAAGCGCGGGGTAATATGCACAATATATAGTGTGTTGGTCAAAATAAAAATAATTTTAATTATCTTCAATCTCGGTCAAATTCTGGTTTTCAACGAGTTATGAATAATGTTTTTTTTCGTTCCTCTAAATTGTTAATATCTGTTGATAAGTTAATAAAATTTGAGTCGCATTTATAGTCTAATAGTCTCAATCTATATACGCAGCGTTTGTGCCATCGGGACCGTCAAAATCATGAAATTTGACAAAAAAATGGAAATTCATTTCGTCAATTTAGAGTCTAATTTTTATCAAAATAAATGAGCATTTTTTAAATACTCTTTAATCTTGCTCAAAATAGGCAAATTAATGCAAAATGAACGCATTATTAACTCTCAAACCTCCAATAAAATGAGCTCTATCAAAAACCTACTTAATAATTTTGGTATTTTGTTCCATACAATTTTGATTGGAGTTGCCATCTTTAAAACAAATAGCCATGCAGCAACACCTTTTGAACAAGTTGAAGAAGCCGTCGGAGGCGGTGCTATTTATTTGGATCTCGTTGGAATAGATGCAACTTATGAAAGCATAACGAATTCGAATGTCTCGTTAACCACCGATGCCATAGATTGGGGCTGGCCTGATGGAAGCGATGGTGAAGTCTCAGTGGCGTCAGACGGCTTTAGTGGAGATATATTTGACGACAAATCAAACAACGCTTCAGATTTCAGCACTTTTATATCAGGGCTAACACCTTTTTCGCGCTATGAGCTTTACCTTCTTAATGTTATAAAAACAAATGATTACGACTTTTCATGGTCGAGGGGCATCAATGCAAATATTGTTGATGTATCAGAAGAAGGTATTGGAGGTGATTCACCAGCGGTTATTGAAGAAAACTTTGGCGAGGAATCTTTAACTTTTTCAGATCGAACCCACCAGCACAATGGGGCCGCTTTTGATCTCGATGGAAATCTATCAACAAGCGGAAGTCAAATCATTGGTCTTCCAGAATATCTATTAGGCGCTAACTATATTCGATTCGCAAATAATGCACGTGACAACGCTCCATACACTGCCGAAGTGGAAGCTGACGGTGTAACTACCTGGTATTTGTTAGTGGATAACCGATTAGATGGAGAGGCCGGAAACAAAAATTCACCCAATAGCACTGATCCTGTCTTAGCAGGAAACCTTCAATGGATTATTGATGATGGATGGGTTCGCGTGAATACAGGCATATCACCAAACGGTCTACCCGATTATACTGGAGTAGATGAAGGTGGAGATGGTTTTGGGCCAGGACAAGGGCTTAACCAATTCTACTCAGTCTACTCTGTCACTGCGGAAAGTGTAACACTTAAAGGACAAGGAATAGGTGGAAGCAATATGATGGCACTAGTTACGCAGGGAGAAATGATTACTGTGAATAACATTAAGACTGATGGAGTTGCGGTCGTTGAAGACAACGGAGCTGGTCCTGATTTATATGCAATATCAATAGGTTATTTCACTGCGGACGAAGAGGGCATTATCAATCTTCGCCTCGGTAAGGGAATTTCTAATGAAGAGGGCGCAAGAACTGAACTCGATGGAATCGTTGTTGTCCCCCCAGCAGATGACGAAATACCCATTCAAAGATTTCTTGCATCTGAGGAATCAATTTTACCAGGAGAAAGCATCACTCTCAATTGGACCATTAGCCCTGCTTCAACATCAGCCACAAGGTCAAAGCTTATGCCATCAACCTCTTTTACTGCAACAGGTGCGCCTTTGAAGACACCTCGTCTTATGGCGCCAGAGCTGGCAGCACCAAGGATGTCGTTGCTGACAGAGATATCGTCGAGATTT
>NYVP01000031.1 GCA_002684575.1 Verrucomicrobiales bacterium | reverse complement strand
GCCAATTTTGCCCAAAGTTTAGGAACCTCTTTGACATCAAGCTCCCTAAGGGCAATGGCACACTCACGCCTTACTTGTGGGCTCTTATCATTAGATAGCATCGTAATTAAATTGACCACATCAGAATTAAGCTGCCTGGCCAATCTTATAGCAACAATTCTCAGATCAGAGTCAAGGTCCTTACAAATTTTATCTATAACCATTTTACCTGCTCCAGGCATCTTTCCTAGGCACCAAGCGGCTCTTGCCCTTTTAATTTTATCTTTATCAGATATCAATTTAATTAGAGCATCTTGCGTTTTCTCAACTCCCATTTCATGAAGCGCATTCCATCCGAGATATCTACTTTCTAAATCTGAGGACAACAGCCCACTAATTGCACCTTCGAGGCTTTTAAAATCTCGTTTAGTAAATTTATATCCATTGTGACCCTCGGGAACTACCCTGAAAATCCTACCACGATCCAAATCTCTCATTCCATGTCCTCCAACACCTGGATCATACCAATCAGCAATAAACAGAGATCCATCAGGCCCCACAGCAACATCACTTGGACGATACCATCTGTCTTTTCCTCCACTTAATATTGGCATCATTTCAGCATCATATCCTGCACCATTATTCTTACGAGGATACGCTCTACATATATTTGGACCTGCATCACAATGAATAACTTGATTAATTAATTTGGGAAATAAATTACCCTCATAAATGATTATTCCCGTTGGGGATCCAGCACCGGTTAGAATTAAATTTGGCACAACACCGGGATCATTTAGATGCCAATGCCTATCTGGAATTTCTTTCTCTATGTTGCTTCTTTTATCTCTCCAACCCTTACCTGTAAATTCATCTCGGTAACCATAATTGCCATATTCCATCACAAAATTAATTCTTACTCCTCTATTACCATCATCATCATTATCGGACTGCCAGATTGAACCAAATGAATCAACTGCAGCCTCCCAGTTATTCCTGAAATTCCAACCTAGAGTCTCAACATTTGATCCATCAGGATCACATCTAAAAACCATTCCTTGTTGATAAGGTTTACGATGATCTCGAATTTCGTTCCCAGCTTTATCAATAATTACTTTGCCGTCAGGAGTCTTTAAACCTCTAGAAGCATTACCAAAATTGAAATACAACTTACCATCTGGACCAAAACAAAATGCATGTATTCCATGGTCATGTTGTTTGCCTCCAACTACATTGAATAAAATCTTTTTATCGTCAGGTTTATCATCGCCATTTTTATCAGTAAACACTATCACTTGCTCTCCAGCAGAAACAATTACCTTATCACCGAGAACACAAACGCCATGAGGTGAATCTATATCCCTTCCCTGATAATAAGTCTTGGATGTATCCGCAAAACCATCACCATTAGTATCCTCTAGTATTAAAATCCTATCACCTTCTGGTCTTTTCCCATTGTGCCCTCTGTAATTGACAATTTCTGCGACCCAAACTCTTCCTTTGTGATCAATATCTATGCTTGATGGACTGAGCAACATGGGTTCAGAAGCGAACAGCTCCACCTTCATGCCTTGAGCAACTTCCAATGCTTTAAGTGACTCTTTAGGAGCAAGTCCATTTGAGAATGAGACAGCAGGAATGGATAATGTAAGGATTAGAATTAAAATTCTTAAAGAGCGTAAGATTTTCATGATTAATTAGGCTTTGTTAATAAACTATTAGTATATCGATTTGATTCAAGTAAAGTTATTATAATTGACGAATTTTGGTAAATTCTTATTTCTTTTTTTCAGGCTTCTTAAAATCTTGGTTAGCGTCTAATTCTACTCCATCAGGACGATGAGTGACCAGCCCATTTTTTGGTATTTCTAAACCTGCTGTCCATGCGACCGCGTTAAGAACAAGTTTACGAAAACCATCATTCCCAAAATTATAATGGAAATGAGCACCTGTAAAACCAACACCACGGCCTCCATCATTCCTCTCTACAGACCAACAAAGGGTTTCCGCTCGACCAGAAGCCTCAACAATATGTTTCTTTGGCCCTCTGGGCCAACTGCTCCTACCAGATCGTGCATTATCATCTGGAATGGCATCTAGAACACTAGTCACCCCCTCTTTGCCCTGTCTAAATCTCATGTTAAAATACCACTCATCTTTGACCTTAAAATCTTCGACTCCAAAAGTTATTGGATGTTTACGGTTCAACTTGGATTCAGCAATCCAGTGAGGATTTATTGACCAACCAGTTTCATAATAACCACCAATCCAATTTTGTAATGCTTTACCGGAATTGCCTACTGGAACTTCAACCGCGTAATGCATGCACATCAAACCACAACCTCTATCAATTTCTTTCTTAACTTGCTCTAAATTCCTATTAATGGGGTGCCCTCCACCACCATCCATAAAAAGAACTATGGCATCTGCATCTACAAATGAATCCTGATTTTTTGGCCAGCCATTTTTGTAAACCACAGTTTCAACCTTCTCACCTAACGCTTCCTTTAAATGCGACTCCATTAGCATACAACCGGCATTGAATTCATGAGCCCCCCACCCATGGCTTCTATTACCAGCAACAAACACAATTTTAGTTACATCATTGGCATGTACTAAATTATGAGAAAAATACGATATCGTTGCTATTAACGAGCAGAGAATAAAATTAATATTCATAGGGTAGTAACAAATTTAGAAATTATAATTAGGAAGTTGTTGTAACGGCCAATGTTACAAAAGCAACAGTAAAGACAAAAGCTAGAAGGAAAAACGATATTGCCAAAGGCGTATTAAAGAAGCCCTTTTTGGAACGGCTATAACAACTCAAACCAACAGTAATTACCGCACATTCGATTGCATAAACAATGTACAACCAAAACATGATGCCACTTGTGAAACCATAACTATGTAAACCTGTCTCAAGTTGATTGACATGCCACCAAGAAAAAACAGTAATCACAAGTATCACAACTGCTATTATATTCATTCCAAGATCTTTTATGTACCCTCCCATACGTGCGTGAAGCATAATTAATGCACCAAGGCAAATCATTAAAGCTCCATTTTCTTTTGGATCCCACCCCCAAAATCTTCCCCAACTGTCGTTTGCCCAAACGCCTCCCAAAACCGTGCCAACCAAGGCGAATAGCAACCCAAAACACGTAATACCGTAAACCATTCTTGTAATTGTTTTTCTGAAATCATCTCCTCCAATATTCAGGCGTTTTGAGAAAATAAAAATGTGAGCAACTAGCCCAGCAAGTATGGCTGCAGCATATCCTATGTTGATAGCAATAACGTGTGTAGCGAGCCAAAAGTTCGACCTCAATACAGCTTCGAGAACTTTAAGCGTGTCTCTTTGTTCCTTAATCTCAAATTTCCAAGCGAGAAATATTCCTATTATTCCAACTACAACTGAACTTGCTAATGCAATACCTTTACGGTCAAAAAATTCAATCAATAAGCATAGTATTACGGCAACTGCTGTTATAAATGGAATGGTCTCATATAAAGTAGATATAGGTGGTCTACTTAACATAACGCTTCTTAAACAAATTCCAGCTACAAGAGCAATGGTTGCAAAAATGGCCATTCCCCAAACAATAACAACAAGCACCCTTGAGAAACGACTCCCCGGCGAGAGCCAAGAAAAAGCAAGGAGTAAAAATGCCATTATATAAAAAGGTAGAGCCCAATGAAAAAGATTTTTTTCGTTACTAAATAATTCAAGCTTGATGTTTTTGTACTCCTCTCGATCAGTTGCTATATTGATGACGTTATCGCTCAACTTTTGAAGTTCACCTTTGAAAATATCCGGGTTACTCACATTTCTGGAAAGCTTTTCTAATGATATTAAATAAGGAATTGCCCAAGAGGAGAAATCCTTTCTTTCATCAGGAGTTAATTCATTCGATTTAAATGTTAGCTGTTCAATAAAATACCCTGGCTTGAGCCATTCTTCATCCTTATTGTCTTGAGGAGGAAACATCGCCAGGCTGATCATACTAACATTGTCCTTAACTCCTGCGGTTGCGGTATCTCTCTCTAGAAGTGAGAAAGCACCTGAAATCTGCTCAATAAAATCTTTCCCATCAGGACCCCTTGCAATTTCTATTATTTTATCAAATTGTTCTACAAAATAACTAATTTTTGTTTTACCATTTTGTGATTTTTGAAATTCATCTGAAATACTCCCCAAATCAACATCCACACCGTCTCTTGCAAAATTAAAGGCATTAACGGCCCATTCAAACTCATTAACTGCAGATTTCAATGCTAATAGGCCTGCATTGATTGGATCTCTTCTCTCCTTCTTACTAGACTCTTCCTGATCAGGATCATTCATCATTTCCCCCAACTTATTTGTCCTTTCAGAGAGAATTTTCATAGCGTCCTGAACCATGAATATTTCGTTATATGAGTAGCGTTCTCTTGGCGATGAGTGGGCTTTAACACCAATCGATTCTATAACAGCCGGGTTATTGATTTTGAATATTGGCATTTCTTTGGCCAATTCGGGTCGAAACAAACAATCCAAAAGCCATTCCGTTGCAGAAACTTTAATTTTTTCACCATTGATAGGAAAACTAAGACGTTTTGAATTATTAATTCTCAATAGTTTATACCTCGCAACCGTTTGCATTGGCTTTAATCTGCCCTCCTCTTGCACAGGCATTGCCTTAAAAAGAGTGACTATTTCTTTATCCCAAGGACTATAAGAATCGATTGCTTTAACATTCTGATTAATCAGAAAGAAAAGACTAACAAACAGACAAGCTTTCAATAGATAATTAAATTTTTTCATACAGTTCTTTGATACTGTCCTTATTATTTTCCCCTATAACTTTATCTTCTTTCTTATTTTTCTTCCTAGAGCGGGCACTCCTTCTAAGATAAACGATTAGACGCTGGACAAAGTGAATCGTCATGCCAATTGAAATTACATAAGTGCCATACTTTGGCCACTGATCAGCAGGGTTATAAGAAACTGCAAGTGAGGTATAAAGAGGATCTCCAGGCTTAGCTCCCTCAGGACCCCAGCTGGCCTGATAAAGCGTATAACCCTGATCCCTCATGGGTTGATTCATGCTGATTAATCTTTCCCCAGCAGATTGTCCATTTTCAATTTTTATAACATCACTTGAATATTCTCTCGCTCTTGCGGTACCAGGATGATCTTCTTTCTGAAATTTGGTAAGCTCAATTCCAAACGGAAGAGCAAACTTCTCACGGGTTAAGTCAATTGACCAAGTAGAGTCATTGACTTCAACAGTGAAAGGCTTTGGTGCAAATGGACCAGACCCAATAATTAATCCTTCGGATATCTTCTTGTTGTCTTTGCCTAAAACATCGAAATAAGCAGCAGGTAAATTGAATTCCATGCTCTTATTTGTTTTGACCGGAAAAATACCATAACCCTCAACCACACGAATTCCTTTCTCTTTTGCTGACGTGCTTTTAAGCAATCCCATCAATTGGCCTTTTCCATTAGCAATATTTCTCGCATAACCTGACACCCTGATATCAAAAGGAATATCTGAATTGTAGTAAGTTCTCTTTGTTCCCTTCTTCCACAATCCATTCAACTGATCAGGACCGACAACATAGGTAATTATTGCTTCACCTTCATCATTATACTTTGAGACTTCTATACTCCAATCTGTGAGGTTATAAATTTCATCTGATCTGTCACCTTCGTATAACACCATGTTGCCCTCACGCGTGTAATGAAAGGCAACAAAACCCGCAAATAGTATATAAATAATCCCAAAGTGTGCGATAACCATTCCGGGACGCCGCCAGTTTTTCTTAGCCCTGACCAATCCACCAAGAAATAGGTTCAGGAAAAGCAATGCGCTTACAAGATATACACCAGGCAATATTATTGGCACAGGGCCAATATTTTGAACAAGAAACAGCGATTCAAAATACTTTTCTGAAGCTTCATAAAGGCCCATTTCCACTTGAGCCATCGTTCCGAAATACGTAAGCAAAAGAAGAAAACTTAGTAGAATGATGGCAAGAAGATAGCCTGAAAAAAAGTTATAAACTTTTATGAAAAAAGATTTATTATTTTTTCGAACGTTTGGGTTGGCCATA
>NYVP01000030.1 GCA_002684575.1 Verrucomicrobiales bacterium | reverse complement strand
CATGTGTCTGATCCATATAGTTGAAAGACGTTGTAAATATTAAATCATGTCCTGAGTCAGCTAGTTTTCGGATAGCTCTTACTGCATCTGCATTTTCAGGAATATTTTCAAGATAAGTAGTAGTAATAGAGTCACCAAGTTGGCTTTCCATATATTTTCTACCTACATCATGCATATACGTCCAACCGTGATCTCCTGGAGGACCTATATATATAAATCCAACTTTTTTAGGTTCTGCATGTGCTGAACCAAATGCAAATACCAAAAAAGTTGATAAAAAAGTTATTATTCTAATCATTTTAACCTCACCTGCTAATATAACGATTACTCAATTGTATACTTAATATATAGAAATAGATTTGATCAATAATTGTATATGATTATAGAAAGAAAAAAGTGGATATTTATCTTCCTTTATAGAAAGGAATAGTCAACGAAGCTGGTGCACTAAGTTTTATTCTTAATTTATTACTAGAAATTAACACTAAAACTATAATAGTTGCAACATATGGCGCCATACTGAAAAATTGACCAGGAAATCTTAAACCTAAAGCCTGAAGATTCATTTGAAGAATAGTAACACCTCCAAATATATAAGCTCCAATAAGCACTCTTTCAGGTTTCCAAGTTGCAAATACAACTAAGGCTAACGCTATCCATCCACGTCCAGCTGTCATACCTTCTTGCCACATTGGAGCATAACAAATTGAAATATATGAACCTGCAAGAGCACACATAGAGCCTCCAAATAAAATTGATAAAAATCTAATTTTAATAACACTATATCCTAATGCATGTGCAGAATTATGAGATTCACCTACTGCTCTTAAAATCAAACCAGCTTTAGTTTTATAAAAAAAATAACTAACCAAAAAAACAATTAAAAAAGAAAATATAACAAAAAACCAAGGTGATAGACCATCAATTGGTGTTCCGATATATTGTTTACCAATCATCGAACTTAAACCTATACCAAAAATAGTTAATGCTAATCCTGTAGCAATTTGATTTGACATTAAAAATAGAACTAGAAAAGCGAATAAACCAGACATGACAATTCCAGATAATATGGATACAAAAAAAGCTAAAAAATAACTTCCAGTAATTACTAAGATAATAAAAGCNGANACTGCTCCTACCAACATCATTCCTTCTACACCTAAATTTAATACTCCNGATTTTTCTGTAACTAACTCACCTATACCAGCAAAAACNAGAGGTGTTGTTGCAATTAAAACAATTTGTAATATTCCAAGTATTAAATCTAAATTCATAATAATTTTTTGTAAGTTAATTTATAGTTAATTAGTAATTCCGCACCTAATAAATAAAATAAAACCAAACCCTGAAATATAAAACCTACCGCTGAAGGTATTTGTAAAAATAATTGTGCATCTTCAGCACCAAGATAAGTAAGAGCGATAACTAAAGAAGCAAAAATAATACCAATTGGGTGAAGTCTACCTAAAAAAGCAACAATAATTGCAGTAAATCCATAATTTGGAGAAATATCTCTATATAATAATCCAATTGGGCCAGATACTTCAGCTAAACCTGCAATACCTGCAAAAGCNCCACAAATTGCAAAAGCAAAAAAAACTAAAGTTGTTTGATTAAAACCAGCATATCTAGCAGCTTTGGGGCTGTAACCGGATACTTTTAATTGAAAGCCAAAAATAGTTTTTGAAAATATAAACCAAGATACAAAAATTAAAAATACCGTTATAATTAATCCAAAGTGCACCCTCAAACCATCAAATAATAGAGGCATTCTTCCAGATTCACTAAATGGTCTTGATTTAGGAAAACTATAACCAAATGGATCTTTCCAAGGNCCAACTACTAAATAATCTAAAATAAATAAAGCAACATAAACTAACATTAAACTTGTTAAAATTTCATTTGTATTAAATTTTGTTTTTAAAATAGCAGGTATTAAACCCCACAATGCTCCTCCAATTGCTCCTGCAAAAATCATTAATGGCAACAACCAGAAAGCATTTGTATCATGAAATAATATTCCAATACCTCCACCAAAAATTGCACCCATGGTAAGTTGTCCTTCAGCTCCAATATTATAAATATTATTCTTAAAACAATATGAGAGACCAATTGCAATTAAGGCTAAAGGAGTTGCTTTTACAAACAATTCAGAAATACCGTAGGTTGAAGAAATAGGTGAAATAAAAAACGTATACAATGCATAAACTGGATCAAAACCAAGAAGAACAAAAATAATTGAACCTGTAATTAAAGTTAAAACAATTGATATTATGGGAACAAAAAAATTCATTAAACCCGAACTCTGTGAGCGAGAAACTATAGATGGAAATAAACTATTCATTTTTTCCACCCATCAATAATCCTAATTTTTCTATTTCTATTTCACTAGTTTTAAAAGGTTTGGATAAATTACCATCATAAATAACAGATATTTTATGAGTAATTTCAATCAATTCATCTAAATCTTGAGAAATAACAATTATAGANGTTCCATTTTGAGATAATTCTATCAAAGACTCTCTTATAGAATGNTCAGCNCCAGCATCTATCCCCCAAGTTGGATGTGAAATAATTAATATTTTTGGCTTAGATGATATTTCTCTACCAATGACATATTTTTGTAAATTTCCTCCNGACAANCTTGATGCTTTAGCATCATTACCAGGAGTAATAACTTTAAATTCATTAATTACATTATTCGCAAAATCATCAACGTTATTTTTCAATATTATACCATTTNTAATAAAATTATTTTTTGGAAATTGACTCAAAAGAATATTTTCNGACAAACTTAACTCAGGTACNGCACTATGACCCAATCTATTCTCNGGAACAAANGAAATAGATAAATCTCTTCTTTTTTGTGGNCCATACTTTTCAATTTTTTTATTATCAAAAGTAATTGANCCAGATTTAATATTTATATTTTCTCCTGTTAAAATNTCCATTAATTCTGATTGTCCATTACCAGCAACNCCAGCAATGCCATAAATTTCNCCNACTCTAACTTGAAAAGAAATATTTTTAAGATCTGTTAAAAATGGATCATTAAANTCACATGANATATTTTTTACTTCAAAGTTAACTTCNTCTTTTATATGNCCATAATTAGTTTTTAANTCATCTANTTTTTGTCCTAGCATTTTTGTTGCAAGTGTTTTTGCAGTTTGATTTGCAGTACTTGAAGTGTCTATAATTTCACCACTTCTCATTATAGTAACTGTATCACATATTGATATTACTTCTTCNAGTTTATGAGTGATATATAATATNGTACGACCTTCTTTGACGAGTGCATTTAATGTTACAAATAAACTTTCAACTTCTTGTGGTGTTAAGACTGAAGTTGGNTCATCCATAATAAGTATCTGAGGGTCTTGTAATAAAATTCTTACAATTTCTACACGCTGCTTTTCTCCAGCTGATAAAGCAGTAATTGGAGCATCTAAATCTAAGGGAAGATTATATCTTGAGCTTATATTTTCTAGCTTATTTTCTAAATCTGAATAAGACATCTTTTCATCAATTCCTAAAATTAAATTTTCTTTTACTGATAAAGAATCAAATAAAGAAAAATGCTGAAATACCATTCCTATTCCTTGTTTCCTTGCTTCTGCTGGGGAANTAACTTTAAAATCNNTATTATTTAATTTAATATTTCCTTCNTCTGGTTCTAAGAGACCATATAGAATTTTTACCAANGTAGATTTNCCTGCTCCATTTTCTCCTAAAATTGCNTGAACTGCATTTTTTTTAATATCAAAGGTAACCTTTTTATTTGCAATTACTCTTGGAAAAGATTTTGTAATATTNTCTATATTTAATATTGTATCACTCATAATTTAATTCAAATATTTCTGATTGTTCAAAATTATAAATCTCAATATTATTATCCGCATCTTTTTTATCAATGGTAATATATTTTTCATTCTCAAGAGATATTAGAGGAAAATGCCATACTTTGGGATTAAAATTTATACCATCACCACCACTTACTTTGAATATTTCAATTAAATCAATTTTAGGTTTGTTACCTATTGGAGCAACTAAAACTAAAAACCCTGTAGCATTAAANGGAAGAAATACTTGAGAGCTAAAGGGGTGATTTTCTAACATGTTAATTTTTAATGGAAAGTTTCTTTTCTTAGCTTGAAAAATATTTAATCTAGATCTTTTGTCATCACCAATTATTTGAATATTTGCTAAATCAAAAAAACTATCNGTTGTATTTTTATTAATACTTTCATANTTTTTATTAGATGTTGTAATTAAATCACCATAATTTTTGAAATTCTCTTTACTAATATTCTTTATTTTATAGTTCACAAAAACTTTCCAATTGCCCTGATCCGTGAAATACCACCGTCAGGATAAATATTTAACTTCAAATAATTTATTTTTTTAATNTGTTTANNTGAATTAATTTTTAATGATGAATTAGGTTTAAGATTTTTATTTTTTATTAAANATTTCCAATTTTTGCTTTCATTTATTAATTTGNTTATATTTATATTTTTTATTGAATAAAGACCTTGTNCTGANCAATGNGACGGATAATTACCTTTAAAATAATGAGTTTCAATNTNAAACTTTTCAATTAAACCAGGNTTGCCAAGTTTAATTATAACCCAGTCATATCCTGATCCTCTTCTTCTTTTAGTTTCCCAACCATTGCCCATATTTTTAGATTTAAATGGAAGTANTAAATTTTCTGCCCTTCCAAAATGTTCATCACTACATGCCACAATTTTTGAACCNTTAAGGATGCTAAGTAAATCAAATTTTTTATTTGGAAATTTTAATTTTGATACATCTAAATTTCCTAATAATTTTAATCTTGCNACTCCTCCATCTGGATAGATGTTCAATCTTATGAAGTTAAAAACTTTATTATTCTGTTGAGTTTTAAAACCATGAAGATAATTTGGATTAAGTTTCCTTTTTGATAAAATATTTACCCAATTAAATTTATTTTTTTCAAAATAACAAGCATCAATGCTTGCGTATTCAGGTTGATTGCCATTAAAATAGCTTGTGTCTATTTCAGCAAAATTAATTTTACCAGGAAGGCCTAATTTAATAGTAACATAATCATTTCCTTCAATTCTTTTTCTTCTTGTTTCCCATCCATCCATCCATTTCCCATTTTTATCGTANACTCCTTCTTTAAAAATTGGCTGTTCCTCTTTAAGCAATCTGGATGCTGATCCAAAAAACTGATCAGAAAATCTATGAATTTTTGTACCTAAAACCTTACTACATAAGTTTATATAATTTTTTTGAATGTATTTCTTATTCATTAATTAATTCTGTTAATCTTAATTTTGCAATTTCTTTTACTTGTGAAATTGAANTTTTTATTTCTAAGTTTAAATCATTATTGTCTAATCTACTTTTAAACTCTGTTATAATTTCATTTTTATTTTTATTTCTAACTGCAAAAATAAATGGAATATTAAATTTATTTTTAAATCTTNAATTTAAATCTTTAAATAAGTTAAATTCTTGTTCTGAACAATCTTTTAANCCAGATCTACTTTGTTCTTCATCAGATAATTCAGACAAACCTTTATTTATTTTTATTTTATCNGCTAGATCAGGATGTTTTTTAATNATATTNATTTTAGTTTCTTCATCTAAATTATCAAACAACTCTAAAAATATTAATATCATTTCNTTTTTATTTTTAAATGGTCGCTTTTTATCAGCATGTTCTGTTATAAATTTAGATTCTTCATAAATATTTTTAAAAGAATCAATAAATTTNTCAGAGTTATAATTATTAATATCTTCAATTTTCATCACTAAAATTTTCATACCAATAATTGGCAATTTCCTCTCTTTTGCATATCCAAATATCATTATAACCAGAAACATAATTCAAAAATTTTACCAAAGACATAAATCTTCCAGGTCTNGCTATTAATCGACAATGTAAACCCACACTCATCATTTTTGGTTTATTGAACTCNTTNGCTTCTCTGTATAATGTATCAAATGAGTTTTTTAAGTAATTATAAAAATCCTCACCTGTGTTAAAACCTTGTAAGGTAGAGAATCTCATATCNTTATTATCTAGAGTGTATGGAATAATTAGATGTTTTTTATTTTTTACTTTTATCCANTAGGGTAAATCATCAGCATAGGAATCACTATCGTAAATAATATTTGTATTTTCTAAAATTATATTTCTTGTATTTGGGCTTGTTCTACCAGTATACCAACCAGANGGAAAATAACCAAAAATATCTTTAATAATGTTGTTACATTTTATAGTATGNTCTTTTTCAACTTCCTCAGTTATATTTTGATAGTCTATCCATCGATAACCATGGCTAGCTACTTCATACTTTGATTTAATTATTTGNTCACAAACATCAGGATTTTTTTCTAAAGCCATACCAACGCCAAATATTGTTAAAGGTAATTTTCTTTTTTCAAACTCATTATGTATTCTCCAAAAACCCCTTCTTGAGCCATACTCATATATTGATTCCATATTCATATTTCTGGNACCTATTATTTGCTTTGCATTAATTATTTCCGATAAAAAAGTTTCTGATCCTTCGTCACCATTCATTATTGAATTTTCAGCACCTTCCTCATAATTTAGAACAAATTGAAGAGCNAGTTTTGATTTATTAGGCCAATAAAAGTTAGAGTCATTATTTCCGTAGCCTTTATAATTTCTGTCGTCTTTCATAAAAATGCTTGATTTAATATTTAGCTAAATACTGTATAAACGAATAAGTATTATGTCTAAAGGATATTTAACTACTCATGTTTTGGATACCTATAATGGTAAGCCTGGTTCTGGTATAAAAGGGTCACTTTTCAAAATTGATGGTGAAAATAAAGTTAAAATTTCAAATTTTATTCTCAATGAAGATGGCAGATGTGATGNGCCTATATTAAGTAAAGAGAATTTTATACTTGGAAAATATGAGTTNNTATTTCTTTGCGGGAGTTATTTTAAGGAATTTACAAATCTTGATGAACCATTTTTTCTTGATGACGTAATAATTAGATTTGGAATTAACAAAGAAGAGCACTACCATGTACCTCTTCTTATTACCCCGTGGAGTTATTCAACATATAGAGGAAGCTAGTGTCTAGAGANCATGTCGATTTTCTTCTTAATGAAGAAAAAATCTCTATCAAAGATTTAGACACAAATACAACAGTCTTAAATTATCTTCGTAACAATCATGAATTAACTGGAACAAAAGAAGGTTGTGCATCTGGTGATTGTGGAGCATGTACTGCAGTTGTAGGAGAATTAAAAGAAAATAAAATTTCTTATAAAAGTATAAACACTTGTATTACTTTTTTGTATTCTCTGCATGGTAAGCAATTAATAACAGTTGAGCATATACAAAAAAATAAACTTCATCCTGTTCAACAATCAATGATTGATAGTGACGGATCTCAATGTGGTTTTTGTACACCAGGCATCATCATGTCAATGTACAATATGTATGAAAATAAAATAAAACCGACAGAAGAAAATATAGATAAATTCCTTTCTGGAAATTTATGTAGATGCACAGGTTATCTTCCAATTAAAAATGCAATTAAGAATATGTATAGCTATAAAAGTGATAAATTTTCAAAGAGTAAAGTTATAAGATTATTAAAATCAATTAAGAAAACTGATATTGTTATTAAAAAAAATGATTCTAAGTTTTTCATCCATTATAATTTAAATTC
>NYVP01000029.1 GCA_002684575.1 Verrucomicrobiales bacterium | reverse complement strand
TGTCTCGTTGATCGCTAGTGCAGCAGAGCGCCGAACTCTTTCACTTGTCACCTTTTCTAAGTCGCCTAACCCCACCAACAGAACTTGCTGAAAAGGGCCTCCGATTGAATCCGTAATCCGTACATGACCGAATTCTAGGTTAGTATCCTCAATTGATCCCATTGGGAGTTTCACACTGGGTGGAAGTTTGATTTTTTTTCCTTTACACCCAAAAACAACGAGAATTTCAGCCTTTGTTGTTCTCGCATTGAGAGATTTTTTAAGAATTTTCATATTTTGAATATCGCCTAAAAATTAGAGCGTAACCAGACATAAAGAAATCTATTAGTTAATAGCATTTATGGCTCATTAACAATGTCCATTTTCTATCTCAATTAATCATCACCATATTGCAATTAAACGATAGCAGGGTAATGAAAATTCAACTCTCATTTTAAAGTGAATTCCTCTCATCATTCATTACGCGATACATTATTGGGCCAATATTGGGAACTGAAATTAAATCCTCAGATATACTCTGATTTCTTTTCAGAATTAAATGAATTTCAAATCAAGATAATCGGTTCTGAAATTGCCTGTATGATTAACGACGTGTCCCATCAATCTATTGTTGATGAATCATTTCTATGTTTCCCTGAAATTGGCCTAAACATCAATTTTGATGAGATAGGAAGTTGCATCTTAAAATTTAAACAAGCCGATACCAGTCGTCTACACTTGATTTTTACATCAAAAAAAAGGGACGAACAAATGCAAATCGAATTTGCATTTAACGAAGAGACTTCTCTCGAGACGTTATCAAAGCATTTATTGAAAACTCAAGATTGTATTCCAGCTCCAGCTCAACTAAATACCAAACGACGCGCCGTTTGTCCTAAGTGTAAAGATAGGAGAGATGAAACCAGGGCCAATATTTCATCAAACCGTCTTTATCACATTATTTCATTTGCTTGTTTTTTGGATCAAGAAATATGGATAACTTATAATAATGAAATGATTTCATTTACAAAATCATTTCCACCCAATAAAGAGTCTTCTCCCGACGGAATTATATCTTTAGCCAATTCAGATTGTGTGATTGCCTTAGACATTGCAGAAGTGTTTAACACTATATCTCATGAATCATGTTTTGAAGGAGAGTCCTCTACTGTGGTTAATTGTTATAACTCTCATGGCGAAAAGTTATTCAATCTAATTCAACAAAACACAGAACTTTACGATATGTGTTCTCTAGACAAAAATGAAGGCTGCCATTAAATTTGATATTAGTTTTGGATTCTAAATTATCCATTTTTCTTATGAGAAGCATAAAGATCACACTACTTTTATTTGTGTTAGAAAGTAATTTTTGTTCTATTTACGCAGATTTAAATCAATGGCCTGGATTTAGAGGCAACGGAAATAGCAGGACGGATATTAAAAAACTTCCCGAAAATTGGAACGAACAAAAGGGTGTTCTTTGGAAAGTAAATCTTAGCGGATTTGGACAATCAAGTCCGGTAATTTGGAACAAAAATGTGTATGTTACGAGTACAGGAGGAAAGAACAAAGAATTCCTTTATTTGGATTCTTATGATTTAAATTCTGGAAAAAAGAACTGGAGTAAAACTCTCAAAGCAACCGAAAAGGTTAAAGAGGTTACCAACATGATCTCACAGGGAGCACCATCGCCCGTGGTGGGTCCTGATGGAGTATACATTTTTTTTGAAAGCGGTGACTTAGTGGCATTTGACCATGATGGGGAAAAAAGATGGAGCCGCCAACTCACAAAAGAATTTGGTCAATTTAAGGGTGGCCATGGTATTGGTTCATCTCTGGTCAATGTGCCCAAAGGTCTTGTTTTATTAGTCGATCACGATGGCCCCTCCTATCTATTATACATAAACCGTGAAGATGGAAAAACTGTATGGAGAAAATCAAGAGATCCTAGAGTTTCATGGACTACACCATTATATGTAAACTATGATAATGAAGAAAAGATTGTGATTAGTTCGAATGGCTTAGTCGATTGTTATCGCCTTGAGGATGGAGAAAGAGTTTGGTGGTTTGATGATATTCAAAGAAATACCGTAGCCTCTCCAAGTACTAATGGAAAACTAATCGTTGTTGGATCATCATATCCAAAGCAAAGTCTCGCAATTAGCTTAGGTGGCAAAGGGAATATTAATGAAACTCATCTTAAATGGAGAGCTGATTCCGTAACCTGTAGTTTTGCTTCTCCTCTAATTGATGGTGATCGCGTTTTTTTTATTAATAGATCAGGAACCTTACAAGCTCAAAGTATTGTCGATGGTTCACAACATTGGGAATATAAATTACCAGATGGTTGCTGGGCATCACCACTTGCCGCGGAAGATAAAATTTATATATTCTGTAAAAATGGAAAATCTCTTCTAATAAAAACCTCAGATAAAGGCCCAAAAGTATTAGCTGAAAATGAAATTTCCGTTAAAGAGGACGACAAGGTTTACGGTTACGGGGTTGCCGAAAATAAGTTTGTCTTTCGGACAGGGAGAGAAATAATCTGCGTAGGAAACTAAAAGTCTTTTCCTACGCCGACAGAAACAAGATTACCTTCAGCGTTTCTGGTATAGAGAATACCATTTGCAAGAACGGGAACAGTCCAACAACGTCCGCGGTTAACCTGTTCTCGGGACAAACTCTCAAATTTTTCAGATGATGCGACTCCAACCGCAATCTCACCGCGTTCACTTAAAACTATTAGCTTGTCCCCTGCAGCGGTAATTGTGCCACAGCCAAAACCAGCTTGTTTCCACTTCACCTTGCCAGTTTCAAATTCCATGCAAACGAGTTCTTTTTTCTCTGCACCATGAGTATTGCCAGTAATTCCAAATAAGTGCCCATCAATGACCACACAATTTGCCATGTGATTGCTGAGGGATTTGTTAGAATAAACCTGGTTAAGTTTATCACCGTCGAATGTATAAAGAGCGCACCCACGCCCATATCCAGTTGAAATAAAGACTTTGTCTCCATTTACTATTGGTGTTGTAGCATTAGTAGCAAAGCGAGTCTGCCATTTAGTCAAAGAAACTTTTTTTCCGGTCTTAGCCTCCAATATTAGAAGGCCCTCAGTTTTTAGTGTAATGATCAAATCTTTATTTTTGTAATTAAAAACCACTGGGCTTGCGTAGGCTGGCCGAAAGCGATCACTTTTCCATAAAATTTTTCCATCTTTCAAAGAGTATGCAATGGTATGCGCGGCCTCTACGATAATGGTATCTTCAAAAATTAAAGGGGAACCGGCAAAACCCCAATCAGCAGGTTTAGACATATCTGAGTCCTTTAGAACATCTCTTTCCCAAAGTTTTTTTCCGTCAGTTGATTGATAAGATTTAAATTTTCCATCTTTTCCAAGAGTATAGACGACGCCTTTATAAACCGTGGGAGTGGCTGCAGGTCCACCCTCATGTAAATTTGGCAACAACTCCGCGTTGTAGGTATCAGACCATATTTTTTTTCCAGTTTTAGCATCTAAACAATATACTGTTTCAGATCCTCCTCTTCTTCTTCCGTCATGACCAAGAGTAAATATTTTCCCGTCAGAAACAGCGACCCCAGCAAAACCAACTCCAACCTTTGATTTCCAAATTATGTTACCAATTTTTTCGTGATCCCATTCATCTTCTAGTGAAATACCATTAAAATTAGGCCCCTGCCAATTAGGCCAATCGGCTGCCATAAGAGGCAAAGACAATCCTAATATTAAACACGCTGCAAAGATTTTCATTTCCCAAATTTAAGCGTGATCAGTAAGAGCGCAACTAACGGCTCAAGCATTTTTTCATGGACAAATGCATCCTCACTATGGAACCGTAATCCAGACGTGCCGTTAGAAGAAATCGATCTCCATCTAAATCAGAATGATATCCCATTAGATGTTAAAAATTTTCTAGTTGAAGCTGATCGAAGAATTGATGAGCTCTTTGATACCGAAAGAAATCGTAAAGTGCCTCGGTTCATCCCTTCGAATGCTGAATTATTATACATGCATCTTTCTGCAATCATTTCAGAGGATCTATGTTTAGGAAAAAATTACTGCGAGTGGGGAAGCGGGTACGGGGTAGGCACATGCCTCGCATCAATGCTGGGGTTTGAGTCATTTGGAATAGAGATAGAACCTTCCCTAGTTGATGCATCAAGAACATTAGCCGAGGAATCAAATATCGAAGTCACTATACTCGAAACTGATTATATGCCCGAAGGGTTTGAATGTTATGAGGGATCAGGAGGAGCCGAATTAATAAGACCAGAAAATTACGTGCTTGGTTCTAATCAGTCGATGGATATCACTTATGATGGAATGAGCGTCAATCTAGATGAGATAGATGTTTTTTTCGTCTATCCCTGGCCAGGTGAACAAGAATTTATGCAAGAATTTTTCGAAGCCGTTGCGTGTGATGGAGCCGTATGCCTTATATATCTTGGTGATGATGAATTTGGACTCTATCGAAAATCAGCAGAACCCTTCGATTGAATTTTAAGATTTAGGCGTTGCTTCAAAAATAACTTTGTACTCCTCTTTCGGATCACATGTTTTGGGATTAGGAATCATTATAAAATCGTCTGTTATGACAGGGTTCAATTCTGTTCCCTTTAAGATTTTGATTTCTGTGATTCTTTGATCAAAAAAATGCACTATTGGTCTCCAACCTCTTTGAGAGCCATTCATATTGATTGGTTCAAAAGATTTTTTTCCTCTAAGTGGACTCAGCTCAAATGTATAAGTGGACTTTTCTTTTTTCAAAACCTGTCTGTAGGCAAGCTCTCCTTCAGCCATCTTAGCTTTCCATGCGGGGTCTCCATAAAACACAACGGCATCACGATCAAAAAGTAAACCAGCGGCATCCTGCCTTGTGAGACCAGCCATCTTGGCTTCTTTAGTAATTTCAATCTTAGAAGCAATCGCCGACGCCTGTTCAGGCTTTATGATTTCTTTGGCAGCCACTTCAGGAAAATATTTCTGTAGCCTATAAATCAAGGCATGGTGATTAGCAAAGAAAGCATGAGCAAAATCATACCGTCCTGGCTGCTCCACAAAATAATCAAGACACCCCCATCCTGCGTATCCATACCAGGTCGGCACGGTATATCCTAGCATTTGTCGAACTCCTCCACTTTTTAACCATGCCAATGCCATAGCTTGCTGACCATCGATATGACCCATTAAACAATTTCCAATGGGCATATAAACTTTAGGATTATTTGAACTGATGGGAATGTTCCTGCCACTTGTATCCTGCCCATAAAGGTTGCCATTTTTACTTTTGAAATATCCATTCTTGTACCTGAAACCTATTTGCCAACCTCTTTCAGTGGCGTGGCCTGACGTTACGAATAGTTGTGCTTTGTAATCGTTTAAAGTTTTCGCCAATGCTTCAGTACTATCATCTGGCCCTTGTAATTCTGAGGGGCTTCCGTTTCTCTTTTTTTGAACAATTTTACCTTTGTTTAATTCACAATACCAGATGCCTTCAACGCAGTGCTCTAAAGCAACTTCCGTTCCTGATGCAACCCGTTCAATAGTAAGTGGCTTGTTCGTCTTTGCGATGCTGAGTGCATTGGCGGCATCATAACCTGTAAGAATTCCCCATATTGTATCAGTATAAGGATCCTCATCGAGGTTTCTTGTTAACTGATGAATCTTGGATACCCACTCCCTTGTCACTTCTTTATGATGAGCAACAAAACACGTGTACTTCGGAGCACTTTCCTTAAGTTCTAAAAGGACCTGCTCAGGTTTGCCCTCCTTAAAAGAGAAGATTTTACTATTTTTATGCTTTTCGGAAAGTGCATCAATTACTTTTACCCACGATGTATTAGATAATGTCATATCTGAACTTATGATGGCGTAATTAATTGAATCAGCTGACGCTAATCGAAGTACAGAAACAAAACTAAATAATAATAAAAACTGCCTATTCATTCATCTTTTGAGGTCTAACTGTAGACCAACTAATCATTGATACAATTATCATTGATTAAAATTTGAGAGAGGCACCAAAAATAATATTGATTCCAGGCTCATTTTGACCAGATCCATGAACTCTGTATTCTTGATCGGTGATATTTTCGATTGATGCGGTTAAAAGTGTTTGCTCATTTAATTGAAGCCCATATCTAAAATTGAAAATCGCATATCCCGGGGTCCCTACCGGGGGAATTCTCTGGGTATCACTTCGATCTCTTGTATTTAACTTGTCCTGCTTATCTGNAGTTCAATTATAACTCCCATCTAAATAGCTAATTAGGTTTTTTTCCTAATTTTCATTAAAGAAACCAAAACATCTTACCTACTTAAATAGGCCAATCAGTCTTTGAAACCTGTCGCGTTTTTTCTCGCCTCATCATTATTGGTCACAGCAACAACAGGAGAAAAATTTCTGGTGATTGATGTCACTATCTGCACTTGGTGAGGTGCTTTTCCCCTCCATATCTGAAATCTGCGGGTTGANTTATTCCAGTAGACCCATTTTTTATTTTTTGGCGGTACCTTTGCAACAGTCGCATTATACCGACCTTCCTTGGAACCAAAAGGCTTTGGCAAACCAAAATCACCATGCGCCATTGCTAGTCGAGTTAAAATTAATTTCGCAGTATCAGTTTCACTAAACCAACCACCGGCAAGATCATAACGATAAACAAGTTCATTTAATTCATGGGTAATCTCAACGAGATTTGGATCCTGATTATTTTGAGCTGAAGTCACCTCGAAAGGTAATGCGATGATTAAAACCAGCATAAAACCCAACTTCAAGAATTGNCTATTCGTAAACTCTATCACNTTGNTCAATATGCTTGAGCATCATNGTGNCCGCAAATGAATTACCACAAATGAATATCAAATTAGTGATTTATTCTCAGATATGAGAATAAATCCTTCAGTTTCTTCTTTTGTTAAGCCCAGAACGATTGTCCTTGGCTTCTTTTGCTTTTTTAATCTTAGCAGCCTTTTTTTTCGCAGCGCTCCACTTTGGCTTTCTTTTACGACGCTCNGCAGTGGTTTCATTGGGGCGAGCCTTTTTAGGNGGCTTAGAATCTTTGTTATCGAAAACCTTTTCAGCATTAGAAGCTTTCGGTCTTTTATTTGGTCTCTCTTTTTTAGTAAGTGATTTTTTCTTAGATTTAAAATCTTTCTTTTCAAAATTTCTTGAAGGTGTTTTTCTTCCGCGCTCAGTAGTTCTTTTCGGAGACCTATATTTTTCATCTCCAGATTCTTCTTCTGACTTCCTATATCTTGATGGTTTATCTTTTCTAGAGGATGGTTTTTTATCAAATCTTGAATCCCTACGATTTCTAGCATTTGACCTTCGTGGAGCTTTTCGGGCTCGAGGCTTTTTCTTTTCTGGTCTATATTGAATCAGCTCACCCTCAAAGCCTTCAATTTCTACTTTGTTAATTTTTTTGCCTAGAAGGTCTTCTACGGCGGACAGTTTTTTGCTTTCTGATTTACATACAAATGAATGAGCATCTCCCTTTTCTTTAGCTCTTCCAGTTCGCCCAATTCGATGCACATAGTCTTCAGCAACATCAGGNAACTCATAATTTACAACTCTTGGCAGTTGTTTAATATCGAGACCTCGAGAAGCAACATCAGTTGCTACCAGCACACGAACGGTCCCTTTCTTGAATCTTTCTAATGACCTAGTTCGGTGACCCTGAGTTTTATCACCGTGAATAGCCACAGACTGTATACCATCCTTAGTAAGTTGTTTAGATAGCTTTTCTGCACCATGACGGGTCCTCGCAAACACTAGGACCTGATCCCAATCACCGTCATCAATCATATGAACTAAAAGCTCACGTTTTCTAGACTTTTCCACTGGGTGAACAGTCTGCCTGACAAGATCTGCAGTAGTATTTCTTCTGGCAACCTCTACTTTTTCTGGGTTNTTTAAAAAACTTTTTGAGAGTTCTCTGATTTCATCTGAATAAGTCGCAGAAAAAAGTAAGCTCTGGCTCTTAGATGGAATTAAGCTAATAATTTTTTTTATGTCCGGCAAGAAACCCATATCGAGCATGCGATCTGCCTCATCTAAAACAAAAGTCTCTATTTTTGATAATTTGATGGTNCCNCTCTCAGCATGATCCAGTAGCCTGCCAGGAGTTGCAACCACGATGCCCACCCCTCTTCTAAGTAATCTTATTTGAGGGTCCATCTTAACGCCTCCATAAAGAGCACAGGAATAAACACCTAAGCCTTTGCTATATTGGTAAACGAACTTCTCAACCTGATCTGCTAACTCTCTGGTAGGAGCAATGATCAATGCTCTTGGTGATCGGTCTTTAGTTCGCCTCTGATATTGTGCTTGGAGAATCGGTAGTGCAAATGCAGCTGTCTTGCCAGTACCTGTCTGTGCTCCTCCAATTACATCTCTTCCTGAAAGAACAGCAGGAATCGCTTTGGCCTGTATAGGAGTTGGTTTTTGATAACCTTTATCTTCAACAGCTTTTACAAGTTGTTTGATTAGGCCTAAGGATTCAAAGGATGACATTGACTACCCCCACCTACGCCAGTTTTGGCGATCATGATAATCAAATTATCAATAATCTTAGCTATGAACTAATTTTAAGAATTCATGATCTCTTCAATCTCATCTGCTTCGACTGGAATTGTAGCCATAAGGTCAATATTTTCATCTCTTCCGATAAGGTAATTGTTTTCCAAGCGGCATCCGAAATTCTCTTCTCTAATGTAAATNCCTGGCTCTATCGTGAAAACCATACCTTCGCATACAGGTTTCCAGTTATCTCCAACATCATGAACATCCAACCCGATGTGGTGGCTTGTACCGTGCATAAAATATTTCTTATAAGCCGGCTNGTCAGGGTTTTGGTTATCTATGTCCTTCTGCGAAATAAGCTCCAATTGAAGCAATTCGGATTGAACTAATTTGCCTACTTCCTCCTGGTAATCTTTAAGAATCATACCAGGTCTAAGCATCTCATTGCATGCTCTCATTGTCCTTAAAACAGCGTCATATACTGCTCTTTGCCTATCAGTAAAGCGCCCATTAACTGGTACTGTTCTGGTTAGATCAGAATTGTAATTGGCATATCTTGAGGCCACATCCATTAGTAGCATTTGCCCATCCTCACAGGTATCATGATTTTCGAGATAGTGAAGCACACACGCATTCTTCCCAGATCCTATGATTGGATCATANGCAAATCCATCGGATCCATGGGTTAAATACTCATGGATTAGTTCGGCCTCAACTTCATACTCTTTGACACCAGGCTTAATAAATTTAAGAACCCTCCTGAATCCAGCTTCCGTTATTTCACAGGCTTTTTTTATCAGCTCAACTTCAATATTACTTTTGGTAATTCGTAGGTCAGCCAAAATGGGCGCCAATCGTTGATAATCATGTAAAGGATATTGGTTTTTGAGATCTCTTATAAACCTTAGGTCNCGAGTCTCNACTTTATCGGTTGCTCTAGCATGTTCATTCGTATTAAGGAAAACATGATCCGCTTGAGTCATAAGCATTCTCAAAGTGCCAGGGAAAGCGTCAAGCCANTGAACATTTTTGATTCCAGAAGTTTCTCTGGCAGATTCTTTAGTGTGCTTTTCTCCTTCCCAAATGGCGATAAGTTCAGAGGTCTGTTTTGTGAAAATCATCTCTCTCTGTTTTTCATCAGGAGCATCTGGATAAATAATCAGTACGGTTTCCTCTTGATGAATACCACTCAGATAAAAGATATCTGAATTCTGTCTCAACAGCATCGTGCCATCAGCATTAGTTGGAAGAATGTCGTTAGANTTGAGTATGACCAAAGAGTTTTTGGGGAGTCTTTGCCTGAGTCTCTCACGATTCTCAATGAAGAGTTTAGGATCAATTTTTTGATAGCGCATGGGTCAATAAGTATAAGATAAACAATATTTGTTATTGAGAGATTATGATATACGAACTTTTAAATAGAAAATGTTTAATTTTTGAAAATCTGGTGATCATTTTCATGATTCAATCAAGAATTCGCATCCAAGAGGCCACGTATATAACAAGCAGCAAATATTCGACCCTGCATTTCAATCCATTTACGATCTGATCATGTGGAATTTTTCTTTCTATGTGAGTAAGTCTCATTCCAAAGGAGTCGACTTTCTGTCTTNATGATTTCAAGACGCCTTCTTCTAATCCTCGAAAAATGGATACAATCTCTTCGACTCCAACCTGAGCAGCGAGTTCAAGGTTTTTATCGCAGATTGGTGTTAGTAGCATTGAAATANGCATACTTTTGGCTCTAAACCTAATGGTTCGATGCATCAAGAGTGTTTTCTATTCTTTTGAAAGGTATCCTAGCAATTTGAGGATTCGATCGTTTATTGATGATAAAAATGAAGTTCAGGACAGCCATTTTGATCATTTGCTATGCTATATGTGGCAATTCCTGTAATGAGCCACAGATAAAACCTTCAAATGATATTCCTAAGGTTAAAATTCANAACCCGATTCTCGGGAACGAGATTGTCGCAGAAAAAATTCAATCAAAATTAAACGAACTTGGTTTATTACTTTTTTCCCAAAATTTACCCGAGCTTCTTGCTAATGGTAGTGGTTGGAAAGCGATTTCTGAAAAACTTGAGGGCTCTATAGAGGACACTCGAAGGTTGAAAGTCTCTATCCATAAGATTAAACATGAAGAAAATAAAATTCAGTCTCAGGCAAGAATTGAACTAAAAGCTCAGTCTATTGAAAAAAAGTTCTTGGGGGTCATTGCCTATTTTGATTGTTATTCGGAGAAATTGGACAATGAAGAAATTAAAATATTATCTATCGATGAACCCCAGAAAGTCGTCGTTAATCAAACCTCTCAATTATGGTTTTCTGATCAAACCTCTAAGGTAGCTGAAAATGAACCAATTTTTAAACACCACCTCTCAAAGGGTTTAGATCATTGGCTGTTAAGAATCGAGTCAGTTCACGGCATTGATGCATTCATTAATAATGGCCTAGCATTAGGAGATTTTAACGGAGATGGACTAGACGATCTCTATGTTTGTCAGCCAGGGGGACTACCTAATAGGCTATTATTGCATTCAAAGGATGGAGGCATTTTTTCATCTCCAGTTCCTGGTTCCGATTACCTTGACCATACTAGCTCCGCCCTTTTTGTAGATATCGATAATGATCAGGATCAGGATCTATGTCTGGCCACTCCTTCAGGTATTGTATTGTTGGAAAATGATAGCGGTAAGCGGTTATTACCAAAAGGAGTGTTACAAACTGATGATGTGGACTGCCACTCCTTAACGGCAACTGATTATGATCTCGATGGGAATTTGGATTTATATATAACCTTTGCACTTGGCTCCCTTTCATCAGCTGAAGAGTCATCTTTCCGATTCGATGACGCGAGGGATGGTGGAACCAATCAGCTTTTTAAGGGTGATGGGAAATGGTCTTTTTCAGAAGTAACTTCACTAACAGGGCTATCCAATCAAAACAACCGACATAGCCTAGCAGCGGGCTGGCATGACTATGATCACGATGGTGATCCAGACCTATATATTGCAAATGATTATGGATTTAATCAGCTCTACAGGAATGATCTAAAGAATGGGAAGAGATTATTTAGTGAAATTGCCATGATGGCTGGCGCTCAGGATAGAGGAGCAGGAATGTCCGTGAGTTGGGGGGATTACAATAGGGATGGGCTTTCCGACATCTATATTGGGAACATGTATTCCAATGCCGGCAATAGAATCACCAGGATGTCGGGTTATCTTGACAAAGAAAATGCTAGTTTGAAAAAAATATATCGTCGATTCGCGAAAGGAAACACCCTCCTTGTCCAAAATAAGGATAACAAATTTAATGACTATGGGCCTAGTGTATCTATGGGTCGATGGGCCTGGAGTAGTGTCTTTGCTGACATCGATAATGATGGTTGGGAAGACCTCGTCGTGGCCAACGGTTATATCACAGGTCAAAGAGAAGATGACTTGTGAAGCTTTTTCTGGAGGCAAGTTGTGCCACTTGGTAATGCTGGAATAGGACCAGGAATAGGGAATTCAGATCCTTCGAGACAACTACAATTCATGGTGCGTTCAGGATTATCTTTTTCAGGAAATGAATCTCACGTAATTTTTAAAAATGAAAAAGGCAAAGGCTTTAAAGACGTCTCAAGTATTAGCGGACTTGATTTAAAAGATGATGGTAGGGCGGTTTGCTTTTCTGATTGGGATCAAGATGGTGATCTTGACGTATGGATAAGTAATAGAAATGGCCCACAAATCCGTTATCTAAAGAATAATAATAATACTAATAACTATCTTTCACTAAAACTTATTGGTAAAAAATGCACTAGTGACGCTATTGGAACACGTGTGGTTATAGAAACCGAGGACGGACTTTCTCAAACGCGAACCATTAACGCTGGTTCTGGTTTTCTCTCTCAATCTACAAAGTCACTGCACTTCGGTTTAGGAAAATTTAATTCGGTGGAAAAAATAACTCTTCATTGGCCTGGTTCTGAACCACAAAAAATTGGCAGATTGAATTCAGGCCATTATTCGATTGAACAAGGCTTTGAGCCAAAGATTATCGAAGTGATGGGCTCAGATAAAGCGTTGTCACCCGTTTTGAAAGAGTATGATGACAGAACGTTATTGGCACAAATACTCCCAGTGACTAGTATTTTTAATCTTTCAAAAGAGGATCTCAAAAAACCTGTGCTCATATCGATAACTCGAAATGAATGTGACCAATGCCATGACCAAATCAAAGAATGGAAAGAAAGCCCTCCAGAGGGTATAGAACTGAGAATTTTAAATATTAATGACTTAACGGTTAACAATCCTACTAAACTCGAGCTATTTCAGATTACCTATGACCATTTTTATGACGTTACGGCTCGGCCTATTCCAACGCCTATTTCTTTCCTAGTCGATATTAATGGGAATCTAAGATCACTTTATAGGGGACGAATTATAAGCGAAACACTATCTAATGACATCCAACTCATTGAATCAAACCAATATAACAAACGGAATCTTTCACTTCCATTTGATGGGATTTGGGCCTCAGAGAGCAATCCAAATGCGAGACCATTAAACTTTGTAGAGGACTTGTTAGATGCTGGCAAAATAACAATTGCCGAAAAATACATTGAATCGGAAAAAAGAATTTTGGTAGAAGATGATGTTTTCCCCATGCTTTTACAAAGGATCGAAGCCATAAAAAAAGAAAGGCAACCCTAAGGTTGCCTTTCTCAATTTGAGGGGATCCGGGATGGATCAAAATAAGAAATTATTTTTTAGCCTCTTCACGGGCTTGTGCATCCTCCATTACCTTTTCTGCAATGTTTTTTGGACAAGGAGCATAATGAGAAAATTCCATTGAGAATTGTCCTCTACCTGAGGTCATTGTTCTTAGGTCACCAATATAACCAAACATTTCGCTAAGTGGTGCTTCTCCTTTAACTCTTATTCCTGTAGGTGATGAATCCTGAGACGAAATCATTCCGCGACGTCTGTTTAAGTCACCGATAACATCTCCGACATTGTCGTCTGGAGTAAAGACATCAAGCTTCATAATGGGCTCAAGTAATTGAGCACCAGCTTTGGGCATAGACTGCCTGTAGGCGGCCTTAGAAGCGATTTCGAAGGCAACAGCTGAGGAGTCAACAGCATGGAATCCTCCATCAACTAAGGTCACTTTGAAATCCAAACAAGGATAACCAGCTAAAACGCCTTTTTCAGTTGAGAGTTTCCAACCTTTTTCTACTGCCGGTATGTACTCTTTGGGTACGTTTCCTCCGACAATCTTAGATTCAAATTCGAAGCCTGAACCTGCTTCTAAGGGTTCAATGAGATAGTCAATTTTGGCGTATTGACCCGCACCACCTGATTGTTTCTTGTGGGTATAGGAATCTTCAAGTTGATTAGTAACGGTTTCCCTATAGGCAACTTGAGGAGCTCCAGCATCGACNTCTACACCATGTGTTCTTTTGAGAATATCAATCTTAATATCCAAATGAAGCTCTCCCATTCCCTTTAGAATGGTTTCACCGGAGTCCTGGTCTGTTTCAACGTGGAATGATGGATCCTCTTTTACCATTTTACCTATCGCAACACCAAGCTTCTCAGCAGCTCCCTTATCTTTAGGTGCAACCGCAATGGATATAACTGGATCCGGAAATACCATTGGCTCTAATGTTGCCGGATTCTTAGGATCACAAAGTGTATGACCTGTTTGAACATTTTTCAGTCCAACCAATGCCACAATATCACCTGCCTGAGCAGAATCGAGATCCTCTCTTGAGTCAGCATGCATTTCAACAATTCTACCGACTCTTTCTTCTTTACCTGTAAACGTGTTAAGAAGATTAACTCCTTTTTCTAGGACACCAGAATAAACTCGGGTGAAAGTTAATGCTCCGTACTGATCATCCATGATCTTAAATGCAAGAGCTCGTAAGGGTTTGTCCTTATCGACGATGGCAAATTCCCCAGTCTCGTTTCCTTCAAGATCTACTTCAGGCTGAGGTTTAACCTCAGTAGGAGATGGCAAGTAATCAATAACCGCGTTAAGGATAAGTTGTATACCCTTATTCTTAAATGCGGAACCGCAATAAGTTGGGAAAAAATCAAGGTTAATGGTTCCCTTACGGATGCACTTTTTAATGGTATCTTCGTCAGGCTCTTCGCCTTCAAGATACTTTTCCATTGCCTCATCATCTTGCTCAACAGCTGTTTCAATTAGTTCAGTACGATACTGTTCAGCTTTTTCCTTAAGATCATCAGGAATATCCTGAACCTCATAGTTCTCGGGTTGCCCAGAATCATCCCAAACATAAGCTTTTTGGCTCAAGATATCGACAACGCCGTTAAATGAATCTTCAAAACCAATTGGAATTGTCATAACAAGTGGCTTGGCAGCAAGTACGGTTTTGATTTGATCAACTACTCTGTAAAAATCCGCACCNAGTCGGTCAAGCTTGTTGACGAAAATTAGACGAGCAACACCAGATTCGTTCGCATATCTCCAGTTAGTCTCTGATTGTGGCTCTACTCCACCAGACCCACAGAAAACACCAACGCCTCCATCAAGAACTTTAAGCGAACGATAAACTTCGATCGTAAAATCTACGTGACCTGGTGTATCAATAATGTTGAATCGGTGGTCATCCCAAAAACATGTCGTGGCTGCAGACTGAATCGTGATACCGCGCTCTTGCTCCTGTTCCATGAAGTCAGTGGTGGCAGCACCATCATGAACCTCACCAAGCTTATGAATTTTACCTGTTAGCTTTAAAATACGCTCTGTCGTTGTGGTCTTACCAGCATCCACGTGAGCAAAGATTCCAATGTTTCGGTATTTAGAGAGATCAGCCATATTTTTTAAAAAAACGAGCGCGCCCGATAACCCATTTTTTNCCATATTTCAATGATTATTTGCTAAGATTTAACGCTTTAGCCTATTTATTGGCAAAAAAAATTATAAAATTTTGCTAATTACTCATCNATGAGGCCTTTTGTGAAAAAGGAATTCCTTAATNTAAATGCAGTTCTTTATCCAAAAACCCCAATAAGTCGGCAAAATCTTGAACAGATAATCCCGCTTCCAAACCGTATGGCATGATAGATTTTCCAGTGCCTTGTAAGCTCGTAATTTCTCTGCGCTTAACGACTCTTGTTGTGCCATCAAGNAACCTTATGATTAGGCTATTCGAAGTCTAAGATTGAATTAATCCAAAGATNGTCTCGCCTTGATGATTTAAATTATAGGCCAAGTATTGAGGTTCAATTGAAGAACTTGGATTTAAAATTGCAATGAAACTGTGCTCTCTTCTTATCGTTATTTCGATTTTTCTAGGAGCTAATCAAAAAACTCTGGCTGATCTGAGCGCTGGAGCGGTACAAGTTGATATTACGCTGCGAAAAATACCGGTTATTGTTAGCGGGGGATTTTTAACCAAAAATGTACGAATCATTGCAGACCGATTACATTCTAGAGTGATCGTTATTTNCTTGAGTGTGCTCTAATAGTGGATTCAGGTTGATAACGNCAAGACTTATATCAACGATGTATTAAATNATAGACTTGCGCTGAATAAATGAATGTTCAGACAATAGCGATATGCTGAAAAGCTCTTTTGCTTNCCCTAGTTTTTTTTCTCGATGTCTTACCTTCGTAATATCGATTGTTTTTTTGTACAACTACTCGTCTGCCAAGGGACGCCCTCCAAATATTGTGTTAATCCTTGCCGATGATTTGGGCTATGGGGACTTGGGTTGCTTTGGGCAAAAAATATTAAAAACGCCCCATTTAGATAAGATGGCAAAAGAAGGCATCAAATTGACTCAGTTTTATGCAGGATGCACAGTTTGTGCTCCTTCAAGAAGTGTCCTAATGACGGGCAAACACACGGGTCGTACAACTGTTCGCGGTAATTCCACAAAGCCGATAGTTATCAAGCCTGGCCAACAAACTCTGGCTACAGTCCTAAAAAAAGCTAACTACTCAACTGCTTGTATTGGTAAGTGGGGAATTGGAACACCAGATAATTTCACCAACCCTAACGACGTTGGATTTGATCATTTTTATGGGTATATCAATATGTGGCATGCACATAATTTTTATCCTGAATTTCTGATCCGTAATGGCAAATTGGAGAAGCTACAAAATGAAGTGGCTCCGAAGTGGAAACGTTGGCAGGACCCAAATCTCCCACAAGCCGGTCGAGGGGTAGCCATTAAAAAAGTTCAGTACGCTCCTGATCTTTTCACAAAAGATGCGTTGCGTTTTATTGAAAAAAACAAAGACAATCCTTTTTTCCTTTATTTTGCCATGAATGTTCCTCACACGAATAATGAGGCTGGCAATCAAGGTATGGAGGTTCCTGATACTGGTGAGTTCGATGAGAAAAATTGGCCTGAACCAGAAAAAGGATTCGCCGCTATGATTAAAAATATCGATCGTGATGTGGGTCAAATCATTGACTTGATCAACGAACTTAATCTCGCCAAAAACACTCTCGTAATTTTTACCTCTGACAACGGCCCTCATCAGGAGGGAGGTCACCAGGCAGATTTTTTCAATTCTAGCGGACCTTTTCGAGGTATGAAACGAGATCTTACGGAGGGTGGTATCAGGGTGCCGACAATTGCATGGTGGCCAGGAAAAATTAAAGCTAACACTACCAATGATCACCAATGGTATTTTGGAGATTTCATGAAGACCTTTGCCGAGTTAGCTGAAACACCGGCCCCAGAAGATATCGACAGTGATAGTTTTGTTTCCACACTCACAGGTCATCCACCAGAAAAAAAATGGGCCCGCAATAGCCGCCTATACTGGGAGTTTCATGAGAGGGGTTCGGCCCAAGCAGTAAGATTCGGTAAATGGAAAGCTATTCGTAAACCAATGTTTACCGGACCTATAGAACTGTATGATTTGTCTTTAGACCTAAAAGAGGAAAATAATTACTCAGAGCGCAGACCTGATCTAGTTAAACATGCTCAAAGCCTATTGGACCAATCTCATAAGCCTGATTTTAATTGGAGTTCTAGAAAATAATATAATTTTATATTATTTTTCCTTACATAAATCAAACCTCACTCAAGGTTTCATGGCTACCACCAAAATTATCGACCTCAACACCAAGTTTGTGAAGCATGGTTAGATAAAGATTGGAGAGAGGTAGTTCAGTATAACTCATTTCACCTCGCCATCCTGAGTCACTACTAATACCAGAAGTTGACTGATTTTTCTCGTTGCCCTGACCATATTTCAGATATTGACCATGCTTAAAACCGAGCTTACCGCCGCCAATCAATAACAGCGGATAGTTGCGTGAAAGGTGGAACGCACTAGATGCAGACCCGAAAAATAGAGCCGTATGATCTAGCATATTTCCCTCACCTCCAGGTTCCGGTGTATTTTTCAAACGGGTAGCAAAGCGTCCAAGCTCTTCATTAATGAAGCTGCAATATTTTCCAAAATTCTTATAACCATCAGGTTTTTTTGTTTCATGGGAAAGCTGGTGAGTGAGTTTAAATCCCACAGCACGAGCAAGATAATCACTGATTCCAACTCCGTTTTCTCTTCCGAATTGATAAGTGGCAACGCGAGTCGTATCAGTTTTAAAAGCGAGATAAATCAACTCATACATTGTCTGAAGAAACGTTCTTGGGTCTTCAGGTGTAATATCAAGATTCAAATGATCCACATTAACTTTAGGCAGCGGAATGTTTAGCCAACGTTTGGATCTCTCGATTTTTATCTCTGTATCTCTTACAGACTGTAGGTACTCGGAAAGAGTTTCTTGGTCGTGCTTGGATAACGAGCGCTTGAGTGAACGAGCGTCCTGCATTAGCTCGTCTAGCGCACTCTGACTGAGAGCCAATCTCTGAGCTGCATCAGGACCGTCCTTAACAAAAAGCATATCAAAAATTCTTTTAGGCTTATGCTCAGCTGGAATAGGCTTTCCATTCCGGTTATAGGACATCGTATGAGCACCACGAGGAGATCCAGTCCCACCATCCGTAGACATTACGAGAGACGCATGACGAGTATGCTTTCCAGCGTGTTCAGCAAAGACCTGATCAAGTGAAATGCTGTTTTGATAATCTCCATCTGCTCCAGTATCAGCCCCTGTAAGAAATTGGTCCGCATTAGCATGTCCATGTACACGTCTTACAGCCGGATGCGATAAGCCTGAGAAAACTGTTAACTCTTGTTTCAGTGGTTCAAGAGTTTCCATGCATTTTGTCAGAGTGAAGTCCTTACCGGCTCCGTGAGGGAACCAACTCCAATCAATAAAAGATGGATCCTTTTCTAATGGCATTGGAACGCCATCAGGTAAATAAAAGCAGGCCAACCTTTTGCGCTTCTCTTGAAGGCTTGCAGCGGATGCTATTTGATTAAAAGATTCAAACCAAGGCAGGGCCAGGGCCACGCCAGAACCACGCAGAAATTTTCGACGATCCAGTGAAGATATTTTCATGGTCTTTTATTATATTGTCCTATTTTAACTGAAATAAATCACTTTGCACGATAAGAATTACGAGATCTGCTAGACCGTCGCCATCTTCTCTTAATTGTGAAGAAATTTTCTCAACAAGAGAGCGGTCACCAAATGTTAAAGGTCTTCCAAGAGCATAGGAGGCCATTTTATAACACAACGCCCTAGCGAATTGATCCTGACGATTATCCATTAAGTAGTCTTTTAGTCCGTCAATTCCTCTTAATTCATGTTTGTTGTATAACTTACTCGTAGAATCGACGGGGTTTTTACCAATAGAATCACGCCATTTACCAACAGCATCAAAATTTTCGAAGGCTATTCCCCAAGGATCTATTTTCACATGACATGACATACAAGCGGGATCATTGCGGTGATCTTCCATTCGCTGTTTGAGTGTAAGCTTAAGAATTTCTGGATCCGCCAAATCAATTTCTGGAACAGCTGGCGGGGGCGGGGGCGGCGGATCATTAAGAATATTTTCTAGAAGCCAAATCCCTCGCTTCAGAGGATGGGAATCCTTACCGTCTGAATTCATTGCCAACAGACCTGCCTGAGTAAGAACACCTCCTCGTTCTGAACTAAGGGGTAATTTAACAGGTCGAAATTCATTACCAAATACTTCCGGTAAATTATAATGCCGTGCGAGCCGATCGTTAACGACTGCATAATTAGAATTTAGAAAATGCATAATTGAGTCATTATTTTTCAGCACCTCTTTAAAAAAAGCTATCGGCTCTTTTGTCATTTCCTCCATCAGCAATGGATCAACATCACGATATGTTTTCTTATCTAACTTGAGAAAATCAAGTGACTCTAGACCTAACCATTGCCGTGTAAAATGGTGGGCAAATCTTTCAGCCTTTGGGTTGGCTAGCAATCGACGTGTCTGCTCCCTAATGATTTTCGGATCTCTTAATTTTCCTTTGGCAGCCATTTTTAGAAGCTCATCATCAGGAGAGCTGCTCCAGAGAAAAAAGGAAAGCCGGCTTGCCAAGTCGAAATCTGAAATGGACTGAATCTTGTTCTCTTCATTGCTGCTTTCGAGGGATAGATACAAAAATTTAGGAGATGATAATACGGTGGCGAGAACCTCTAAAATAGCCTCCTGAAAATCACCGCATTGAGGCCTTATTTTTGCAAAAAGACGCAACTTTTGATCAACCTCTTCTTGAGTTAGGACTCGACGCCAAGCGCGTTGCATAAAATGAGTCAAAATTTCCCGCGCATATTTTTTTTCATCATATTCATATTGGCTATCAATGAATATTTGTGAGTGAGATTTTGGAGGCCATACTTCATGGTGAGGTGCGGTGATTTCTAGGTAATCAAATTGCACGTCAACAGGCACACTTGAACAATTCTTAAACGACAAAAACTCTGCCGGGTTTGGCAACTGACCAAGTTTCTGAATGTGGCGATACGCATTACGGGCAATTTCACTCAACCTCACATCCCAGTGATAAAATTCAGGCTTGTCTGGAGTAGCAGTTACTGTGATATCATGGTCACTTGCACGAACCAAAACCCGAGAATCATTACTTGCTTGGTTTCCAAAAAATAATCTTAGTGTCGGCGAATGTTTACTCTCTAGGTTTACTTTAGAAGCTCGAATACGAACTCGCATAGTGCCAGCATCTGGAAGACCATCTCCAACATCAAAAATATATCGCTTATTGGGTGGAATCACCACGACCCCAGTGGAAATCGGGGGGANGTCGGGTTTAATTTTAATTGGCTTCCATGCATATTTNGCACCACCATAACNCCANCGAGTTCCNATACCTTGGCCGGTTAGTTGATTCTTGAAATGAGCATCATTTAAGCCTCCTAAGTATTTATTACCNTGATTTTTTAAGGCCTCCTTGAGAGAAATATTTTCATTTTNTATCNGCTGAANAGTGTTTTCAACGTTGGCCACATATTTGGCATCGATTTGAGCGGCTGCAGTTTTCATNGTTACTCCATAATAAACCGGTCTTGGTTGNTCNCCCCTGATAGTCGCCAAGGCNAANGCNTTNCGNGCTAATTGCNTNTACTGTTGCAATTGAGTCACCGTCATCTGNAACATTTCAGAACTATTTTTAAGGCCGTCCTCTGATGCTGCCTCTGGAGGTAAATCTCGAGAGAGATCATNAGGCAAATTCAATAAATCCTGAATAGCATATTTGTATTCATAGCGGGTCATTCGACGAAAGGACGNGTGTTCTTTTTCACTGCGACGCACTTGAGAGGCAACTTGTATCTCTTTNGAAAGCCAATCTATAATTCTTGCTTTTTCATTGTCAGCTAATTTTATTTTGGCGTCCTCTGGAGGCATCTCGCCATTACTAATGACGTCAAAGACCTCCAACCACCAACTGACATCCTTTCCTGTCAAAAGNTCTGGATTTAAAGTATCAACACGGAACTTTGCTTTTTGTTTGTCTGGTCCATGGCAACCAACACATACCGCTTTAAGCACNGGTTCAATTTCATTTCGAAATTGATTAATATTGGCTTTTGGAACTTCAGAACNAAGAAGCAAATTAAAAGACAGAACTATTAAAATAGCAACTGTGGTACCAAATTGTTTCATTCAATCTTTATTTTTTTCTTCAGGTAATGAATTAATGGTTGCGTAAATAGTTTGTTCAATAGTACTGCCATTCTTGGATTTCAGTTTGTACTCAAGACAAATCGGCGCATTGACAGAAATATTTCCATTCTCATCAGTGCGGTTAAGTAAAGACTCCTTCTCAATATCCGGTATGTTAATTTCAATAGTAGTTGAGTTGATAAGCTGAACTTTACCTAGTTTGTATGCAAGTGGCTCGGGGCCTTTTTTTGAATCATCTTTTTTGTATGCCCTAAATGCTGAAGGTTTCACTGAAGAAGATTCTAGGTCNGANGCAAATGTTAGCCTTAGCCCTGAATGCGTAACCGCGGCATCACAAATTCCAACCACGGGTTCTTGAGTGTAACGAAACCGGTAAATGACCCCATCTAATGGTGCGGTCGTATCCCATCCTTTGTGACAGGTTATATATAACTGATTATCAATAGGGTGAACACGAGGACGCATTGCGCCGGAGTCTAAGTTAAATGGAAATCGAACCGCAAAACCATTAGGGTAAGGTTCAACATCTTGAATGAAGCAATAAAAGGCTGAGCATTGACTGTATGAAGTATGAATGACCGATCCACTCAATGGCCCCCATTTTTCTGTATGCGACCAACATTGACTGCCACTAGAACTATCTGCTGAAGCTGGAAGCCTNACGAGCATTGGTACCGTCCGAGATTTTTGGTAGCCGTAATAGGCTCCTTTTTTGGCCAGAAAGAAACCATTGTAGACAGCTTTCCCGCTGGGGTTATCGGCTACTGTTATCCAATCTTTAGGGCCACCAATTCCCATACCATTTGGATTGCGCAGATCTGTCCCAATAAATTCGGTCGATTTACCATCTGGACTGACTTTAACAACCCCACCAGTCAACGGAGATTTATAACCTGATTGAGAAAAATAAAAGTTTCCTGATTTATCGGTATTTAAATCATAAATGAAAGCATGATAACTGGCACCAATTTCATCCGGGTCCTCATAAAAATTCTCATAATAATCTGCTTCTCCGTTATCATTCAGGTCATGTAATCGAGTTATCCGGTCACGTCCTCGAACATAAATAAAATCGTCCACGATTTTTAATCCAAGAGGTTCATAAAGACCTGCCGCGAATCGGCTCCAAGTTAAGGCCTGAGGATTATCATCGTTCCAANCAACAATCCAAACATCCCCACTTAAGGTACAAACAGCCATTCGCCCATCACTGAAAAAATCCATTGCAGTGGTGCGCATCCAACTCCCCCATGGGTTGGCTAAAGGAACAGTAAGTTGGTCCAACGCATATCCATCAACACTATCGCCAGTCGCCACGGCAGTTTGAACTAACTTGGGCCAACGCCTAGGCCCTCCCTTTGTATGCTTATCCAAATTCACTTCACCGGTTATTGGAGGAGCATCNCCAAGAGATACTGAAACAGAAATGGTANTTTTTGAAACTGGAATTTGCAGCCATTGAGTATTCCCTTCTCCCTTAACTATTGTTCCGCCCTGAACATTTAAAGACCCATTTGAAACCAAACAAAATAAATTNTTGTCNCCTGGTCCAACCTTAAAGTTACGCCACACAGCATTGCCATCTTCACTAGCACTTGGTGATTCTAGTACAGNTCGACCTCCNACATTATAGCTAAGAACANCAGTATGATTNTTTAAATATAAACCCTTATAGTGATAATGGTCACGACCCTCGGTTGCTTTTGGTTCTCCGACACTCCAGCCAATAGTATCAACATCTTTGTAAAATGGTTTGCTTCCTGGCCTTAAACAATAGCCTCCTTTGTAACTTGTGTGATGAGTGTCTTCAGTGTTNGCAATNTTCCCTCGCCACAAACCACTCACACTNAAACGATGAGCGTCATAACATATCACGGCATCACCGGGTAAATTTACGATAATAGCTTTCTCTGTGACGCCAGGAATATATTCAGCATTCTTATCTTTGACTGCACTGTAAGCAACACCGTGTTGGATAAANGGTCCATAAATCATGCTCTTGCCGCCAGTTCCATCAATCATGCCGGCCGCTGGCTCAACTTTTTGTNCATTTGATGCCTGCTGTGCTGCGACTTTATCAGCAATNGCAGGAAGTTGNGAAAAATAATTATCATCTGGGACAAAATACTCCCCAGGGTTTTTCTCTTTNAGGATAAGTTCACTAATGAAATGAGCAATTTGATATCTCTCNTTATCGGAAAGCACNGCATCCCAACGAAACATTAATCCATTGCCATAACTTATTGTTTTCCATAAGGAGTACGGATCGCTTCCAAATTTAAGTTTGTCTTTGGCAAATCGACGAGCGAGAGGATTAAGAGCAAGATTACCATCTTTACCATGGCAAGACGCACAATGAACTGTNTANAGTTGTTGGCCTTTTTTGGCATCACCGTTACTCAATGACTTAATCGTAGCAACGTGATCAATCTTTTCTTGGCTTNATGCAANATTTGGCAGAAAGAAATAACATATAAATAGTATGAAAAGACGCTTCATTATATGANTTTAACTTTTATCAATTATTATACGCCCTTTTGTGTTTAAGNTTTTTAATAACCTTAGCAAAAATTAAATGTGAATNATAGAAATGAAAAGATCGAACATCGTTTCAATTTAAAATATTNATACTTATGTCTATGAATAAGTATCATTCTTAAAATTTATAAATTGATGAATATTGTACATTTGATTCCTATTATTCTGGTCTTTTCCTTAACAAGACTGCTTTCTGCAGAAACTAAAAATATTCAAAATACAAACCTCGCTGAGTTAGGAATTAAATATGATCTAAAAGAATTGGATGAGCCCATTCCTAACCGAATACATATCCTTCGTATTAATCTTTCATCGAAAAAATTAGAACCCAAAGTTGAGCTTGGGCCAGATCCTGATGGGAATGGGCCCGCTGAAGTGGCATTAACTGACCCAAGAAAATTGGCATCTAAACCCTCTGTTCTGGCATTTATTAATACCAATCCTTGGGACAGCTTTCCTAATAAAGACGGGAAAAAAAATAGAAGTTGGCACCTAGGTCAACCAGTCGATATCCATGGATTAGCCGGAACTAAAAGTATCTTGCGAAGCACAACGACTCCTTCCAATACATCGGTCTGGTTTGATACATCGGGTAAAGTTCATTTTGGCCATCAATCCAATGACAGCCCAAANGAAGCTACTACTGGATTTCAACTTATTGTTTCGGATGGTAAGCTAACAGTTGGTAAGGGNGGCCCCAGACATCCACGTACTGCAATAGGTGCCAACAAAAGTGGAGAAATTCTATGGATGGTTGTCGTCGATGGAAGACAAAANGGCTTTAGTGAAGGNATGNACATGCATGAACTGGCAACCATCATGAAGGAACTCGGTTGNTGGCGCGCCACCAACATGGACGGAGGAGGTAGTAGTGTTATGGGACTAATTAACGAATCAGGTGAAATGAAAATTATGAATAGTCCGTCGGATAGATTTTTGGGATTAAAGCGAATCCGCCCCTTACCAATGGTTCTTACGATTAGAAAAAAATCCTCATGAAACGTATTATTATAACCATCTGGTATTCTCTATTCTCCTCATTGTTTGCGGTTCCTCTATTTGCTGATAAACCAAATATTATATTTATTCTTACTGATGATTTAGGATACGGGGACGTTGGTGTACTTTTTCAAAATCAGAGAAAAGGTGTTCAGATAAAGACTCCAGAATTAGATCAAATGGCGATAAGTGGTACGATTCTGAATAGGCATTATTGTCCTGCCCCAATATGTGCCCCTTCAAGAGCTTCATTNATNACNGGTTTGCATCAAGGNCATTCAAATGTTCGTAATATGCAATTTGATAANGCAATTGAGGATAATTGGAATTTCGCAAATGCCCTAAAAAAAGCTGGCTATTTCACAATCCACTTAGGCAAATATGGTCTACAGGGTTGGGGGCATTCACCGGACANGTGGGCCGNATATCCNACAAAGAGAGGTTTTGATTATTTCTATGGTTCTGTAAGACATGTTGACGGTCATCAGCACTATCCNGCAAACTTTTGGGAAATTGGTGATAATAAATCTCATCAAGGAAAGAAAGAAGTNTGGGAAAATAATNAGGANGTTTCNTNGGGTCTNGATAAATGCTACACCACGGATTTATGGACCGCTAAGGCCAAGCAATTGATTATAGATCGAACCAAAAACAATCCTAAAACGCCATTCTTTATGTACTTGGCCTATGACACACCCCATGCTGCGCTGCAACTCCCTACAACTCCTTACCCNGATGGTAAAGGAATCAAAGGTGGNTTGGAATGGTTGGGAGCGCCTGGCAAAATGATCAATNCTGCTAAGGGAACAATTGATAGTTATCGTGATNCCATTTATACCAACAAAGGTTTAACGGAAGTGGCTGAAAGATTTGCTACATCAATCACAAGAATCGATCACTGCGTTGGTGATATTTTACAAACGCTCAAAGATCTAAAAATTGATAAAAAGACTATTGTCATCTTCTCCTCTGATAATGGCCCTCATAGAGAGGCTTATATCAAAGGAGAAAGGTGGAANCCNTCTGTTTTTGANTCAGCTGGAAAATTTAAAGGGTCAAAAGGTTCTTCATATGAAGGNGGCTTAAGAGTGCCTACCTTTGCTTGGGGACCTTCAATAATAAAGGCAGGTCAAAAAACGAACTCAACCTCGCAATTTCATGATTGGATGGCCACTTTTTGTGATTATGCCGGTCTGGGTATACCGGCCAGAATTGATGGTGTTTCTTTGCTGCCTACTTTAAGTGGGATAGGCAAACAAAGAAAAAGCACGATCTATTTTGAATTCAATAATCAACAAGGATTATATCTCGATGGGTATAAAGGGATACGTATGAAAGCGACAAGTCACGAGGTTGATTTTGAAATCTTTAACACGGTAAATGATGGTCCAGAGTCAAAAAATCTCGCAGGAAGTAGTGAGATGTTTAGTCGACTGCAAAAACGAATGAAAGACGAAGTCCTCAGAATAAGAATGCCAAATAGACATGCCAAAAAAACCTATGACGATGAGTTGGTGCCAGGAATCGATATCGATAAAAACAAATTAAAAAATGGAGTAGGTACTAATCTTTACAAAGGAACATGGGAATGGGTTCCAGAATTTTCTCAATTAAGTGCTAACAACAGTCTGTTGGGGAAAGATCTCTCTACAAGGAATATTCCTATCAAGAAAAACAATGGTGTATTGTTTTCAGGGTATCTTTTGGTTCCACATTCGGGAGCATGGACTTTTCATTGCAAATCAACCGGTCAGTTTATTTTCAAAATTCACAAAAAACTCGTTCTTGATGCAGACTATAAATACAGTGGGGAAGAAATCAGCCGCACATTGAATTTAAGTAAGGGTATTCACCCTTATCGCATGTACTATAAAGACTCATCACCTAAACCCAATATTAGTCTGCAATGGGAATCAGAAAAAGTTGCTAAGAATGTGATCCCTGCCAATGCACTGTTTGTTGAAAAACCTCAGTCCTAATGTCGAAAGTCCCATGAAAAAAATCCTTTCAATTATCAAACATTTTTTATTTTTATCGATCTTTGTTCATTCTTCTTTTGCTGATAAGACTAATGTTATTGTGATTATGGCCGATGATATGGGGTGGGAGTGTGTAAGCGCTTATCGAGATTTAATCACCCAATATAATTATCCCAAATCTGGATCAAATATTAAGGATCATTACTCTACTCCACATATTGATAAACTGGCAGCCAACGGTATGCGCTTTGACCATGGGTTTTCTCAACCAATCTGCACCCCTTCAAGAGTTCAAATCATGACGGGAATTTATAACCAAAGAAATTATATTAGATTTGGCTTGCTCGACCCAAAAGCCAAGACCTTCGGTCATATAATGAAAAGTGCCGGATATAAAACCTGTGTCGTGGGCAAATGGCAACTTGAGGGGGGAGCTAGAAGCCCAAATCATTTTGGTTTTGACGAACACTGTCTATGGCAACTAACTAGAAGACCAGCAAGATATCCAAACCCAGGATTAGAGGTAAATGGTAAAGAAATTGATTACCCTGGTAAATATGGTCCAGATATCGTCAGTGATTACCTTTGTTATTTTATTGAACGAAACAAGGACAGACCCTTCTTTGGTTATTATCCTATGATGCTTCCTCACTGGCCATTTGAACCAACTCCTGATTCTAAGGATTGGGATTCAACATCTAAAGGAGCAGAAAGTGGTAAACTCGCACAAAAAAACCCAAAGTATTTTCGTGAAATGGTTTCTTACGTGGACAAGATCGTAGGCAAAATTGTAGCAAAACTAGAAGAACAAAAGCTGTCTGAAAAAACGATGATCATTTTTACAGGTGACAATGGAACAGCGGTTAGTGTAACCAGCGTAATGAATGGGCGGACCATAAAGGGGGGTAAGGGCAGTACGTTAGACACCGGAAATCATGTTCCTTTTATCGTTAGTTGGCCTGGAACCATTAAATCCGGAGTCTTCTCAAAGGCTATTGTCAATTTTAGTGATATTTTTCCGACCATCGCGGAAGTAGCCAACACAACTATAGACCATCAAATTGATGGCATTAGTTTTCTATCTCATCTCAAAGGAGGCAAAGCAAAAAGACAGTTCAGTTATTGCTGGTACGCTCGTAATGGAGGACCAAATGGAAAAGAGTTTGCACATACTGGTAAATGGAAACTCTATAGCAACGGCAAATTTTATAATGTCTATAAGGACGTCACCGAAAAGAATCCCATTAAGATTGATAACCTGAATGATAAAGTGCGAAGCATTCGCTTGAAGTTACAAAAAGAGCTAGATCGAATGAAAGGCACAAGAACGANTTTCGATTTATCAAAGTATCCAAAAGCGGATATTAACTAACTAAAAAATGCGTTTCAAAGTATATATCATNTTCATTTTTTTCTTTTCTTCTCTACCAATTCTAAAAGCAGAAAAAAAATCTTTCTCTAAACCCGATCGTAGTCGCATAAAGCCTGACATGCATGAAGGCATTATCAGAGAAGCNCACGTTATTTATACCTACGTCGACGAAAAAAAACGTCGAAGATTAACCTTGGACATATACAGACCTGAAAAATCTTCCTCACCAAACCCAGCAATTGTTATGTTTTTTGGAGGCGGTTGGCAAAATGGCCGGCCTGGTATCTTTGCGAGTTTAGCGCAAGGTATGGCTCAAAGAGGTTATGCCTGTATAGTTCCTGAGTACCGACTAAGCGGTGAAAAACCTTTCCCAGCAGCAGTTCATGATAGCAAAGCTGCGATTAGATGGACTCGGAGAAATGCCAAAAGATTTAACATTGATCCTCACAGAATCGCNAGCATGGGGGGNTCAGCGGGTGGACACTTGGCCGGTTTTTTGGCGGCAACAAATGGCATTAAACGTTTTGAGGGCAANGGAGACAATCGAACTTATTCATCTGAAGTGCAGGCNGCTATAGTGATGTGCGGACCGATGAGTTTATTGTTACCTCATATTGTTGAACGTGTCGAAAAAGCNGCNGGTAAACCAGAGGGAGATGCTATTATAGATTTTATGGGAGGAGCGCTACCGGGNCAAAAAACTGGAATTTATATTGAGGCGTCCCCACTAACTCATGTTAATAAAAAAACACCTCCCATGTTATTTATTGATGGTGAGTTCGACAGGCCGAAAACACGATACAANGAATTTTGGACAAAAATGGATCAANACAATATTCCACATGAATTCGTTATGATGCCTAAAGCGCCTCACCCTTTCTGGGGTATGAAAGAATGGTTCGTGCCGACGTTAGATGCAGTCGATAATTTTCTGAAAAAACACTTTTTGATCAAAGANTAGCTTCGATATGGCGTTATGTGAATTTCTAGCTATTTGGTTTTTCNCAGCGAGNTAAGATATGAAATCAAATNGATAAATTCGTCCTCTCGCAGAGATGAGGTTAACCCCGAGGGCACCATTGAAAAAGGGCTAGTTTCACGTTTCGCAATTGATTACTTCGNCACGCGAAAAATCGTCCCCCCAGTTTTACGAATCACGGCGACNTTATAGGGATTAACCCTTTCTTANAATTGCTATGCTCCTATCGCTGATAAGCGGATAGAATCAAGCCTTAACCTTGATTTCGATAAATGTCGCTTCAGTGACTCTTTTTCATCCTGAGCGCTTTTNATTTCGANTTCTCTTATNGGGTGACCNAGACGCTTNAATCGTTCCAACCGATCAATGCTNTCATCAAGAGACTTTTCCATTTTCTTTAAAGCTGAACGNCGCAATTTTGATGCTTCTTTCTCAATAATTTTTTCAGCTGAATCAACCATAACAGGAACCATTCTTTTCAAAATTTCGATTTTAGCCTTNAGCCACTTTCTATTGCCTTCCTTGATCCTCGAATCATCAAATTTATCACCAAGATTANCGCCCGAATGACTAACAACCGCCTTCAGTGGTGTTGGTGCCAAAAATCGATCAGCTCCCAAGGAATCGGGGCAAACTGTTTCTAGTAAAAATACACACTCAGCCACTAAACCTGCTTCTGCCGCAGTGCCTGGAATCTGGCCGAATGAACTCGATCCCTGTTCACCATCCAACATCAGGTCGAGACAAGTGGACACCAGTGGATGGTCCCAAGTAATAAAGCTCATTTGTTCGTTAGACATCGCAGTCGTTCGGTCAAAGGTAATAGACATACCAATTTCCCTCATNCCTGGAAAAGCGTCTCCAGCGAAAACCGTATCTGGTTTAATATAATAGCANTGATCACCTAATTCNTCGACAGCTATTCCNAATTGATCAAANAGNTCAATCATTATTCCCTCCAACTGGGTATCATCGTCAATTTCTTCGATAGCCGAGACAATAATTTTTGAAAGTTTGGGATTAAATGAACTGATTTCTAAAAGACGGTCCCTACCCTTTTCCAGATGCTCATCAAGCTCTATTTTCGCTTTCTTTGTTTTAGTAATAATTTTATCCCATCCTGCTTTATCAGAAGATTCAATTTTTCTCATCTCATCGCCAAATTGAGCAAGTAACTTTGAGCCCCCTTCAATTGGAGTTTCAAAGGCATCCAACCCTTGATCGTACCAGTAAGCCAACGAAGCATGCTCTGTGCCCTCGACAAATGGAACATAAATTTTAACGATATTTGACTGACCAATACGGTCCAGTCTGCCAATACGTTGTTCAAGTAATGCGGGAGTTTCCGGTAAATCATATAAAACTAGATTGCTTGCGAACTGAAAATTTCGACCCTCGCTACCTATTTCTGATGATATTAGTACACGAGCACCATCCTCTTCAGAAAAATACGCGGCACTACGATCTCTTTTAATGAGCTCTAAACCTTCATGAAAAAGCGTTGACTTGATTCGGATTTTTTCCAGTATTGCCTCATTGAGATTTTCTACATCTTCAATCGTACGACAAATAATCAACACTTTTTCATCCTCTAGGAGGCTAAGCAAATCCACTAACCAGTCGATTCTAGGATCATTATCTTCGCTTGGATTTAGTGGACATAATAAAGCTTCTCTTTCGGGGAAACCTCCAAGATTGGCCCTGCGATTTCTAAACATGAGTCTACCTGTGCCATGCAAATCCAAAATCTTTTCAAGAAGTTCTTCTGGTTTTTCGGGCACTTCACCTCCAATCCATGAATCAAGTTTTTTGATTTCCTCTTTTTGCAAAACTTCTTGATCCGTAATCTTCTTTACTAGTGCTGACACCTCAGCTGCTTCAGCGGAGTCTTCTAGGAATTTATTCAAATCAGAAAAACGCTCAGGCTCCAGCAATCTTAATCTTGCAAAATGTCCCTCAGGGCTCAATTGACCCGGTGTTCCGGTTAATAAGAGAAGTGAAGGAATTTGACTCGCTAGTTTTTCAACCACTTCATATTCCTTGCTTACCTGTTCTTGCGACCATTCGAGGTGATGAGCTTCATCAACGATAAGCATATCCCACCCCGCTTCTAAAGCCTGCGATGCTCTGCGCTCATCATCCGCTAGCAGACCAACACTGGCTAAAACTAATTGATCATCAAGAAAAGGATTGATGTTCTCATTACTCTCTTCTTCCAAAACGACTGAATCTTCATCGCCACCACTTTCAATCGAAGCGCACCTCTCTTCATCAAAAATAGCAAATTGAAGTGAAAAGCGTCTTAGTAATTCAATGAACCACTGATGTACCAGTGGCTCTGGAACAAGAACAAGAGCTCTTGATATTTTACCTAATACAATCTGTCGATGCATGATAAGGCAAGCCTCTATGGTCTTTCCAAGCCCAACCTCATCCGCTAACAAAACCCGTGGGGCATGTCGTAAACCAACTTCGTTGGCAATATACATTTGATGAGGAAGAAGATCTATACGAGCACCCATGATGCCCCTTTCCTTTTGACTCCTCATCCTAGATTTGGCCTCCAAAGTTCGCTGCCTTAATTCAAACTTTCTAGATGAGTTTACCC
>NYVP01000028.1 GCA_002684575.1 Verrucomicrobiales bacterium | reverse complement strand
AAATGAGATAAAAGATGTCATTTTCCTTCAGAGACTTATTTAACGGACGACAACAAGAAGATGATGATAGTTCATCTGAAATTTCTTTTCTTGAAACGCGATCCGAGGAATCCTATGACTTTTTCGTTGAGTCTACAGATGAGGCTAAAATCGTAAGCCCCTTCGAACTGGTTGAAGAGAGTGAAACTCCAAAAGCTTCTACACATAATCAGGACATTTTTGATGTGGATTCTCAGAATCAGGCCGGTGACGGGCTATCTTTTACGAATAAGGGCCTTAATGAATCTATAGAATCAGGGTTTTTNATTGATGATCCAGACGACCATAAATCTNAAACCCCTAATCAGATTGATAAGCGAAAGAAAATTCAAAGNTCTGATAAATGGTTTTCACCCCAAAGAATTTTAAGCAAAAGAGCTAAAGTGACGCCTTTAGAGGATTTGCCCCCAATTCCAGCGTCTCGACCTTCTGCGAGNAGTGATTTCAATTCATATAAAAACGGGCAAGAATTGGTTCTTAATAACTTANCAAANGCAAAGCNTTTACTTGAATTGGTCAATNATATTGAAGGTATTCAAGAATNAATTTTTTTACTTAACAATGGAGAATCTTTAATTGCTTCAAATGTTGAAGCTAATCAAAGTTATTTTACCAGCGATTTGGTCGACCGAATAAAANCAATGTCCCTTCTNATGAAAAAAAACGGAGATCAATTAAACAATATTAATTGTTTGAACAACTCATTAAGTTTCATTCATTTTTCCTCGGCGGAATTGGTTTTGCTAACAAGTTTAGAAATAAATGTTAGTAAAATTAAACCAAAGATAATGTCATTATATGATGAAATAGCATNTGAGAGTTTATTTTTTTAACTGTATTCATTTAAAATTCAAATGATGGTATAGTGTCCTTTACTATTACTGCTATTGATGCGATCTTAGGTAGTTAAGTTGTTTTAATAAAATTAAATAGAAAAATTAGTATGTTCGAAATGATTAGCAAAGGAGGTCCACTAATGTGGCTNCTCTTGNGTTGCTCAATCGTTGCTATAGGTGTTTTTCTNGAGAGACTGTTTCTTTTTCATCGTTCCACAATTAATGTAGGAGAATTCTTGCAAGGTCTTTCTAATTTAATAAGGAAGAAAAATTATGCTGAGGCTCTACAGGTTTGTGCCGTTACTCCTGGTCCAGTTGCTCGAGTCATGCATTCAGCTGTNATTCGTCATGAATTACCNAGATCAGATTTAAAAGAAATTGTTCAAGAATCTGGTCAACTCGAGGTTCCTAGATTGGAGCGTTATTTATCAGTTCTTTTAACTATCGCCTATATTGCTCCTTTGATTGGATTATTAGGAACAATCCTTGGATTGGTTGATACATTTGTTCAATTTAATGTAATAAGTGGACAAGCCACCATTGGTGATCTTTCACAAGGCGTGTATCAAAGTTTGATTACTACTGCTGCAGGCCTTGCTGTTGCGATTCCCACTTTTCTTCTTTATTCATACTTAGCTGCGTTTGCCAGAAATTTAATGCATGATATGGAGCGTGGTGGAATTGAGGTGGTTAATATTATTGAAGATAATAGGAATGACGATCAACTAATTGAGTTTTCTCTTGAAAGAGATAATCTCAAAAAAAAGAAGGCTGAAACAAGTGATCTGAAAAGTGGATCTGNNAAATCATAGTCTGTATATATTATGAGACTAGAGAGTACTTTGCGATCAAGGCGATCTTTTCTCCATCTTGCTTCTTTAATTGATATTGTTTTTTTACTTCTTCTTTTTTTTCTTCTCAGTTCAGATGCCATCGTTAGATCTGGAATTGCTGTAAGAACACCCAGTTGGGAAGAAAATGAAGACGATAATGCATGGGCGTTAATGCATCCAGTGTCATCTTCAAATGTGATAACTGTTTCTGCAGGTTCAACGTCCCAANTGTATTTAAATGATCGTTTAGTAGATTTAGAAGAGCTTCTNGATGTAAGTCGTCTTAAAGCGATGTTAATTGCTAATCAGGGCGCTGATGACTCCAAGCAAGTTGTAGTAAGAGCTGATAACGAAGCTCATTTTGGAACGGTCATAAGGATTTGCAACAGAATTTCTAGAGCTGGCTATTCTCCAATAATGGCATCAAGGAAACAATAGTAATATGAGTCAAGTNTTGTCTGAGCCCAAAGATCNTGGCTTCGTTTCTATTTTTGATTGGATAAAAAGGGCGAAAAGGCCATTTTGGTTTATTTTCTTTGGTGTTATTTCATTAGTTGTTCACATCGCCTGTTTTTATCTTTTTAGTATTGTCTATCCTGATCANAAAAGAAGTACCCTAAGGCCNATGGAAATAATGGTTTTGGATTTAGATAATCCAAAGTCCAAATCAATAATGAATCAGATAGATGATCGCTTGATTGTTTTAGACCAAGAGTTGGATTCAGCGACCCTTGTTAATGATTTGCTAGAGAGTGGCATAAAGTTTCAGCCGTTTTTTAAAGATTATTCACCCAAACTTAAAGAATTTGTGGCTAATGCTAATAAGCCCGAGGAAAGTTTGATTGATTTTTCTCAATTTCAACTACCGCCAGTCAGTGGTAGTAATTTNATAGGAAAAAATATTCAAATTAAGAAAAATGAGAAACCGAATATTGTATTCACCTGGGAGTCTGAAAGTAGAGAAATAATAAAAGATTTTAATTGGTCTGATAATCAAGAATTGATAAGTGCTAACTCAGAAGGTGAATTGGTGATGCAAATTGGTATCAATAGATTTGGAGTGATAACACATTTGTTTCCCGAAAAGAGTGTATCTCAGAGCTTTGAAAATAAAGTAATTAAAGCTTTGAAGGAGATAAGGTTTTCACAAACTACAGCGGAAATGATCTCTTGGGCTACAGTTGAAATTTCATGGTAATTTTGGGATAAGATTGNTATGTTTCAGATTTCTCTAACCAAAATACTCGTCGCATATCTGTTTATTTTGCTAGTTATGTTATTCGGCGTATGGCTTATGAGGGAATGGGCTCGTAAAAGAAGGGAGAAGGAAGAAAGAAGGTGTCGATTCGTTTGTAATATCTGTGGAGGGCCTTATTTAGATAGGACTCGAGATGATATAACAGAATGTCCTAATTGTGGTGCTCTNAACGAACGTTTGGGNNTGAGTGACTTATAAGATCAATTTTTGTTGAGAGTCCTAATTAAAAAGTTTAATGTTGTGTTATTAGTCTATTAAATATGAGTGAGCGTCGAGTCGTCATTACAGGTATTGGGGTTTTAAGCCCTATTGGTTTGAATTTAGATTCATTTTGGAGTTCTTTAATCGCTGGTCAGAGTGGTATTGATACAATTACTNGCCTTGATCCGAGTGACTTTTATTGTCAAATAGGTGGTGAAGTNCGTGAGTTCGAGCCAACACAATATTTTAAAAACCCTAAAGATGCTAGGAGAGCGGATAGGTACTGCCAGTTAGCAATGGCCGGAGCAAANATGGCTTTTGAGGATAGTGGATTTTCTGAGGGATCCTATGACCCATACCGCTTTGGTTGTATGGTTGGAAGTGGAATAGGAGGTTTGCATACCCTCGAAAAACAACACAAAAACTATTTGGAAAAAGGGCCCTCNAGAGTATCACCATTTACAATTCCCATGATGATAGCAAATATNGCAAGCGGTCTCATATCAATGGAATATCAATTAGCCGGTCCNAATATGTCTATNGTNACCGCNTGTGCNTCTGCAAACCACAATATAGGTGAAGCATGGAGAATGATTAAGTTTGGTGATGCAGATGCATTTCTTGCCGGNGGAGCCGAAGCCTCAATTTCGGTGATGGGTCTCTCAGGGTTTGGAGCTATGAAGGCATTGAGTAGTAGAAATGATGAGCCTCAGAAGGCCTCAAGGCCATTCGATAAAGATCGAGATGGTTTTGTAATGAGTGAAGGCGCTGGTATCGTTGTAATTGAGGAATTGGATCATGCCAAATCTAGAGGGGCTGATATATACTGCGAGATCGCTGGTTATGGAGTTTCTTCAGATGCTTACCACATGACATCTCCCCATCCTGAAGGTCATGGGGCGAGTAAATGTATTAATCTTGCATTACATCATGCTCAAATGAATCCCGAAGACGTTGATTATATTAACGCGCATGGAACTTCGACAGGGTTAGGTGATATTTGTGAAACTAAGGCGATTAAATTATCATTTGGAGATCATTCTAAAAATGGATTGGTGGTGAGTTCAACTAAGTCAATGACTGGTCATTTATTGGGGGCCGCTGGTGGCATCGAATTAGCCGCATGTATTAAATCAATAAATGAAAATATTGTAGCGCCAACTATTAATTTGGATGATCCTGATCCAGAATGTGATTTAGATTATGTTCCCCATACATCAAGAGAACTAAACGTTGACGTTGCATTGAGTAACAGTTTTGGGTTTGGTGGTCACAATGCTTCGATCGTTTTAAAAAAATTTGATGGTTAATTGCAGGATTAAAATGCACAAGCTTTTTTCTCTATACATTATTCTAGTACTTAAGTACGGATTGAACCTTTGTATTTTTTAAAAGCTCTCGGCCATTTAAAAACTCAAGCTCAATAAAGAATAATAATGAGTCTACGGTACCACTAAGTTTTTCTACGAGTTTCACAGCTGCTTCTGCGGTGCCTCCAGTAGCCAACAAATCATCGACAATAAGTATTCTTTCTCCTGGATCAATAGCATCTTTATGTATTTCGATAACTGATTTTCCATATTCAAGATCATATGCTTGTGATTCGGTTTGCCATGGAAGTTTTCCTTCCTTTCTGACCGGAATAAAACCTTTTCCCAATAAATTTGCGAGTAAGGAGCCAAAAATAAATCCACGAGCATCTATTCCAATAATTTTATCGATTGAAGAACTGTCCACATGAGAAGCTAAAGCTTCTATACTCATCGCTAGGAGCTTAGGATTTATAAGTATCGGGGTTATATCCTTAAATTTTATACCTGGTTTTGGAAAATCTGGGACTTCTCGTACGGATTTCTCTAATTTACTGATATCAAATTTATTCATAAAATTTAGTTAATTTTAGACGTTAAAATATTTCTATATTTTGGATTACCTTAGAAATAAAAATTTATAATTTGATGAGATTTTTTGCAATGCTGAAGTCCTTAGGATATCCTACAAACTCCTCTCAAAAATGGATCGTTTATATTTAACAATAGCTGCAGTTTTTTTCTGTGGTGGCTTCATACACGCAATTACAAGTTTGCGTAGTGGAGTATATAAAAAGTCAATATGGAATTCTTTAGCCATGTTTTTAGGGGTTATTTTTCAGTCAATGTTTTTGGCTGAGAGGGGTAAAGTACATGGCCGCTGTCCCGTTACCGATCTGATTGAAATTCTTATATTTATTTCATGGGCAATGGTGATAATTTATTTATTATTTGGTTCAAGTTATCGTATTTCACTAATGGGGGTGTTTACTTCACCATTGGTTTTTTTAATCTGTCTAATCGCGGTAATAGTGCCTTTCGATAAAGAGGCCGCAGTGATTGCAGCGACAAACAAAAAAGTGGAGCCATGGACTGAGCTTCACATAGCCATTTCACTTCTTTCTTATGGAGCGTTTGGTATGGCTTCAGTTTCTGGAGCGATGTTTCTTATGCAAGAGCGTCAAGTTCGTCAAGGAAAGTTAGAGACACTTTTTTATCATTTACCTCCAATGCAAAATCTCGCAAAGGCTGTTTTTCGGTTAATGCTTTTTGGCGTGGTTTTACTTGCAGTAGGAATTTTTTCGGCTGAACAAATTCCCCCCAGTGGAACTAAACATGCCATATGGCCTCTGTATGTTATATGGGCACTTTATGCGTTAATATGCTGCCTGAATATTTTTAGAGGAGTCCTTGCAATAAGGTTGTCATTATTTGCAGTTCTCGCATTTATTTTTTCACTCATAAGCTTGCTAATTATTTCATAACAATGAGTGAAAATTCATTACAGACAGAAATATTTTGTATAGGCCTTAATCATGAAGCTGCTCCTGTTTCTATCAGAGAAAGAATGGCTATCTCTGAATCTGAATTATCAGAAAAATGCTCTCTGATTACTACTGGGGAAGGGTTTTTGGAATCTGTAATTGTATCCACGTGCAATCGTATAGAAATTTATTGCGTCGCAGACAAAAAATATGAATGTGATCTTGAAAAATGTTTTGAGTTTGTATTTAAATCTAATGATTTTTCTGATTTAGATTACTACAAATATAAAGGAAAAGAGGTACTGAATCATTTGTGTCGTGTTGGTTGTGGACTTGATTCGATGGTTCTTGGGGAAACGGAAATATTTGGTCAATTAAAAAAAGCCTACTCGATCGCTCAGTCTTCGGGAAATACCTCTAAAATAATAAATAGACTATTTCAGGTTTCTTTCATGATTGCTAAAAATGTGAGAACGAATACAAAAATTACAAGAGGAGCAACATCGGTGGGTGCAGCAGGTGTTGACTTGGCTGAAAAAATCTTTGGAGATCTCAATAAATGTAAAGTAATGGTAATGGGTGCTGGTCAAATGGGTCAAATGGTTGCCAAGACTCTGATCTCACGAGGGGTGAATTCTCTTGAAGTTGCCAGCAGGTCATTGGAAAATGCTTCTCGTTTAGCTGAGGAATTAGGAGGTGTGGCCCATCAATTAAAGGAAGGTATTTCAAGGTTAGCTGGTATCGATATTTTAATTACAGCAACATCATCATCAGAAACGCTCATCAAAAAAGAAAATGTAGGTCCAATTTTTGGTAAGCGACGGGGAAGACCTTTGTTCATTATTGATATTGCTGTTCCCAGAGATGTTGACGAAGAGGTGTCTAAAATTCCCGGTGTTTATTTATACGACATGGATGCATTACAANGAATAACNGCNTCTGCAAGGGCNCGTCGTGAAGAGCANATTGAGNTTTGTGAAGGGNTGATTCGCAAANTNATGAATGAGCATTCGTCGGACCGGTCAATCAAGGGGGTNGANGGTTATACTGAAGATGGAAANGATACTGTTGCTNTNGTATGAAAGAAATAATAATAGGAACCAGAGGGAGTGAATTGGCTTTATATCAAGCCCGATTGGTTGCTAGCGAATTAAGAAATAGTGGCTATGAAGGAGAAATTGTTGAAAAGATCATTCAAACAAGTGGTGACAAACATAAAGATATAAAACTTTCAGAATTTGCTAAGGGTGATAAACCTTTGTCTGATAAAGGAGTTTTTACCAAAGAGCTTGAAGAATCGCTCACTAGAAAAGAGATAGATATAGCTGTACATAGTCTTAAGGATTTACCATCAGACTTAGATGAAAATTTTGAAATAGGAGCCGTTATGAAAAGAGCAGCTACTAATGATGTGCTAATTTCAAGGTTTGATGCAAAGTCCCTTCGAGACCTTAAAGAAGGGGCTGTTATTTCTACAGGAAGCGTGCGTAGATCTAGGGTAATTCAATGGCAAAGACCCGACATAAAGGTGATTGATATAAGAGGCAATGTTCCAACTAGATTGAAAAAATTAATGAGCGGGGAGTTTGGGGATGCCACAATTTTAGCACAAGCTGGTTTGCAAAGGCTCGGATTATATGATGATAAAAAAAGACTGCTTAAATTTGACGGTCATATGATTGGCACTTACGAATTATCAGTCGAAGAATTTATCCCTTGTGGGGGTCAAGGCGCAATAGCTATTGAGGTTCTATCTGATTCTCCGGTTTTGGAATTTACTCAGAAAATCAATCACCAAGACACTCAGAAATGCATCGAAATTGAAAGAGAATTCTTAAAATTACTTGGTGCGGGATGTGATACTCCAGTTGGTGTTAATGCATTCTTAACTTCGTTTGGTGATGAAATGAGTGTTAGAGCAATACTGTTCGATGAGGCTAATTCGTCATCCGAACCAAAGGTTGCCAATTGCACTGTTGCAAAAGGTAGTACCCAAGGAGTTGCCAAAAATTTATTAAAGCAAATGCAGATTGATATCTGATTGATATGGGAAAAGAAAAAAATAATAAAAAAGGGATATGTTACCTTGTTGGGGCAGGCCCTGGTGATCCGGGTCTATTAACACTGCGAGCAAAGGAGTGTTTGGAATCCGCTGATGTGGTTGTTTACGATTATTTATGTAATCCCGACATTTTAAATCATGCTCCTTCAAGCGCAGAAAAAATTTATGCAGGAAAGAAGGCTGCGGATCACGCAATTCCTCAGGAGGAACTAAATGATCTATTGGTTAAACTTTCGATAAAAGGCCAAACGGTTGTTAGACTTAAGGGTGGGGACCCTTATGTCTTTGGAAGAGGCGGTGAAGAGGCGCAAGAGTTGAGAAGAGCTGGGGTTCCCTTCGAAATTGTTCCGGGTATTAGTTCTTCAGTTGCTGGGCCTGCATATGCTGGTATTCCAGTTACTCATAGAGACTGTTGTTCGCAGTTGACAATTTTTACAGGACATGAGGATCCAACTAAAAATGATTCGGTTATTAATTATTCAACAATAGGTAAAGTCGATGGGACTAAAGTCATGTTGATGGGAGTCGGACAATTAGAAAAAGTCACTAATCAAATGATTGAGGGAGGTGCACCCAAAGACATTCCTGTTGCCCTAATTAGATGGGCAACAACAGGAAGGCAACAAACTTTAGTTGGTGAAATAGGGAATATTGTTGAGAAGGTTAATAAGTCTGGATTTAAGGCGCCCGCAGTCACGGTCTTTGGAGAAGTAGTTAAATTAAGAGAACAGCTTAANTGGTTTGAAGAGCGATCGCTTTATGGGAAAAAAATGGTAGTGACCAGAACTAGAACTCAGGCNGGGGAGCTGAGTGTAAGATTNAGACACCTTGGTGCAGATGTCGATGAGATGCCTACAATTAGAATTGAACCACCNTTAGACCTTAAAGGGTTTGGACAATTAGTACAAGATTCACATAAGTATGATTGGATTGTTTTTACAAGCCCCAATGGTGTCGATGCTTTTTTTGATATCTTTTTTANATTATATAAGGATGCACGTTCTATTGGGGGTGCGAGAATCGCAGCAGTGGGGCCAGGTACTCAAAAGAAGATAGAAAGCTATCACCTTTCCGTAGATTTGCTCCCTGAGAAATATGTTGCCGAAGGTTTAGTTGAAAAATTTAAAGAAACTGAGGGAGTTGAAAATCAAACTATAATGTTAGTTCGACCAGAAACGACTCGGGATATTATTGCAAAAGGGTTGAGTGAAATGGGCGCTATTGTCGATGAAGCCATTGCTTATCGAACTGTTCCAGAGTTAGAAGATCCGACTGGTGCCGTTGAAAGGTTTAATTCCGGTGAAATTGAACTCGTTACGTTTACAAGTTCTAGCACTGTGGAAAGTTTTATGGAGCTTGATTTGTTAATACCTGATCACTTGATTATGGCAAGTATTGGTCCTGTCACTTCCGAAACAATTCGTTCTTATGGGCATGAAGTTGATATTGAAGCCCAAGAATCAACCATCCAAAGTCTCGTTAACTCTATTGAAGAGTACTATTTAGCCNTTCAAGATTGAGGTGAAGATATAATCTGAGTTTTTTAAGACTCAGTATTTTCAACTGGAGTAGCCTCTACTGAAGCAGCTGGCTCAGAGGCTTCAACTGGAGCTTCTTCCTCATTGGATTTGTTTCCACGTCTAAAAACCTGAAGGTTTGCACGGAACTTCATCCTAGTTTTTTTTGCAGCGGTACGCTGTTTTCTTCTATAACGCTGTACTGGTGTTTCGAATGCACGAAGACGTCTCATCTCGTCCATAATACCTTCGGCCTCAAGCTTGTTTTTTAAACGCTTGAGAGCACGATCAACTGATTCACCTTTTGTTACTTCTACGTCTGTCATATTAGAATTGGGGCCGGAGTTTAATAGATTAAAGCCTATGAGTCAAGTACTCTTCTAATTAGTGGCCGCAGCGGATTCAACGGTTTCTTGTTCGGCGTCCAGGATTTCTCTTCGAAGATTTATTTTTCTCCATTTAGCCCAAAATGCCACGACTGGGGAGGCGACGAATATTGACGAGTAGGTTCCAACCAAAACACCAATAATTATGGCGAAAGAAAAATCTTTCAGAGAGGGTCCTCCAAATAAATAGAGAGCAAAAACAGTCAGTAGAGTGGTTACACTGGTAAGAATGGTTCTGGTTAATGTTGAATTAATTGCATTATTCATAACGGCATCTTGGGCGCCGCGTTGGGTTTTAAGGCCTTCTCTGATTCTATCAAAAACAACGATAGTGTCATTAATGGAGTAACCAGCGATAGTTAGAAAAGCTCCGACTAGTATCAGATTAAGCTCTTTGCCACAGAGTACCGTGATTCCAATAACAATGACTAAATCATGGACAAGTGCGATAATGGCGCCCATGGCAAAAGAGAATTCAAATCGGAATGTAATATATAAAAATATAGCGACTATGCCTGCCAGTAAAGCGATCATAGAAGTAGTCAACATTTCACCGGCGACTTGTGAGCGAATCTGTTGACTTTGAATTTGTCCATCGGCAAGGCCAGATGAATTAAGAGCGTCTTTAACGTTTTCACCATCAGTGTCACTTACTCTGACCGAGAAAATAGTTTTGTCTTGTCCTATTGGAGTTAACTTCTGAATTTGTGGCACTTTAGACCCTTCAGATCTATTATCGTTTACCAGTTCAACAATTTGATTTTGTGTTGTGCCCTGAGTCGCATTGAATCTTAATTGCTGACCTCCAGCAAATTCAATTCCAAGTGAGTCGCCTCCTTTGTATCCGAGCCAGCCAATGGATACGAGAATGAGAAGAATAGATAATAGCCTTGTCTTTTTGGTGAGTCCCAGGAAGTTAATATTTTTCTTGGATAGGACTGGGGTAAATTTCAGTTTAGGGTTCATACCTTTGAGCCAATTATAACAAACTCTTGTAACGAGAAGGGCTGAGAATAAGGATACGATAATTCCAATTGTTAGTGTTACCGCGAACCCTTGTATGGCACCTTCTGCCAACCACAACAGGACAAAGGCGGTGATAAGTGTTGTTATCTGAGCATCAAAGATTGCAGAAAATGCTTTTTCGTAAGCTGCTTGAATAGAAGCAACAACACCTTTTCCTGTAGCTCTTTCCTCCCTTAATCTTTCATAGATTAATACATTGGCATCAATTGCAATGCCTATTGTTAGAATAACTCCGGCAATTCCTGCAAGAGTAAAGTCCGCCTTAAATATGGCTAAAATTCCAAAAAGGAGGATAATGTTAACGGTTAAACCAATTAAAGCAATAAAGCCTGCAAACCGATAAAATATTATCATGAAAATCGCGGTAAGTGCAATACCGAGCAATCCTGCTCTAATTCCTTGGTCAATNGCGGCTTTAGCTAAAGTTGGAGGAAAGCTTTCTTCAAAAATTATGTTTGGCTGAACACCAAGTGGATTTCTCATAGATACCGCCAAGGACTTCGCTTCGTTCTCNGTGAAGTTACCAGATATTTGGCAATTGCCCCCTGGTATTGCTCCGTTAAAGACAGCCGCGGAAATGATTTTTCCATCAAGAAGGATAGCCATCTGGGTTCTTCCATCTCCTTTATACTTATTACTNACCTCATAAAGAGTGTCTGAACCTTCTCCCTTAAATTTAATATTAATAACCCAGCCAGCACTTTCGAGTTGGGCCGAAGCATTCGTAACATCACTTCCTTTAATCAAAACCTCATCCTGAAGGAGAAGTTTATCTGGTCCTCCAGGCCTATCCTTACTACCGCGATCAGTGCTCTCATCGAATTCAACAATTTGGGAGTTTAAAACAAAATCTCCTCCGTTGATTCTGTTAATGGCCTCAGGGCTATTCTGTTCGTGTGTTAAATATAGATTGAGGATCGCAGACTTTTGTAGTTGCTCACGGATTGTATTGATGGTTTTTTCATCAATGATTTGTTCTTTTTCTCCGCCCTCACGATGAGGAATGTCTACAGCTAGCCTATCGTTTCCGACTGGTACAATAGATACATCACTGACAGCTGAGTCTGAAAGTCTTCTTTCAAGTACAGCTTTAGCTTCGTCTTGATCTTTTCTNTTTATGCTTCTTTTATTTTCACCNTCTTTGGCCTCTTCAGGCAGTTGTAATTCTAAGGTGAATCGCACTCCACCAGCCAAGTCCATACCTTTGTTAATTTTTTTATCTGGCGGAAGCAGAGAGATGAGGCAAAAACCAACAAGCCCTAAAGTGAGCACTGTACCAATGAGTCGCTGTCTTTTGTCAGAGTCGGTACCGAAGTACCAAATGAAAAGGGCCAACAAAGCCAGACCGATGGAGAAAGATGTAATTGGGGTCATTCTATATTATCTTTTAATCTTCCTGAAAAACAGGGGCGGGAAACCTACAAGTTTTTGTGAGAAAAACAACCTAACTCTGAAACTGTTCCCACATATTTTATCTATTGNGCATGGATTGGGGGATTCAATAGAGTATTGGACGATTAATCTGGTATGATATTTAAGAAAAAAATAATATCAGATATGTTAAATATTTTATATAACAGTTAATTAATTAATTTCTGAAAAGCTCCATCTTTGGCCATTTTGCAGGACCTTATACCTTTGATCTAATCGGTTGCAGGTTGTCGTGAACTCCTNAGGATTTGCTGTATTAAACTCGAACATATCAAAATGATGAGGTATCGCAATCTTGGCATTAACGGCTTTAGAAACGGCGGCGGCTTCAGCTCCATTAAGATTTCCAGCTACTTTTCTCTCTGGTTTGTTTCCATTGATAGGAACAATGGCTATATCTATTGAAAACTTTAAAAGTTCAGAGATAAGTTCAGNGTGCCATAAGGTATCACCTGAATGATAAATGCTCCATTGTCCGAAGCTGATAATTAGCCCCATGAATTTTGGATTACNATTTTCATCTCTTTCAATTTCATTATGAGCTGCNGCGATTCCATTAATTCTAAAATCACCAATTGTAATTGGATNATGTTCATTAATTCCAACTAATTGAATATTTGGATTTTCTTGGAGACGAGCGTTGGCAAATTCGACGTTTGCNTTAGGTAAAACCAATTTTATNTTTCTGTCTGCAGATTCACTGATTTTGNTTAGAGTTTCACCGTCAAGGTGATCCGTGTGATTGTGAGACGAAGTTACCAAATCTACAAAAGATAGATTGATGGGATCAATGACCTGTTCTGTAACTCTGACATGTGGCTTTTCAGTTTGAGAGTATTTAGCAGTGAGTGAATCTGAAAGGTATGGGTCCAGAAGGATGAATTGATTGCCCCACTTTATCAGAAAACCGCTCTGACCTAACCACCACAGATGAAAATCATCTGGACTTTCGCTTGCGTTATGAACATCGGCGAGAAAGTCTTTGTCTTTTTTATAAGCTGACTTCATTCGACTAGAGATAGTCTCTCACGTTTCGTGCAGCTTGACACATGTTGATTAGCTTCTTTTTTGCTGCCCATCTTGCTGTTTGGCTTAGTCCACAGTCAGGGGTTAAAACCAATCTATTAGCATCAACAAATTTTAGACACTCCTTTATTTTGTCTTCAAGTAAATCAAGTGGTTCAATAAAATAGCTTTTCACGTCTATTATTCCTATAGCAACATCGATTTTTTCAGGAATTTCAGATATTATTTCAAGTTCAGCATACTCACGGTTAGCCATTTCTAAATGCATTTCATCAACTCTTAGATCTAAAAATGATGGGAAAAGAGGTTTGTAGCTTCTATACCCAACCGCATGCCCTTTAAAGTTGCCGAAACAGAGGTGAGTGCATAGTCGAGTTTTGCCATAGACAGCTTCTACTGTCTTGTTGAAAATATCAACGAATCGGTTGGGATCCTCCTTATAACCGTAACAGCTCATGGATGGTTCATCGACACAGATTTCTTCACAACCCTCTGCGACTAAACTTTCAAGTTCATTGCTTATGATAGGTAATAGTGCTTCTGTTATGGCAAATCGATCAGGGTATCTTTCGCTTGGAATTAATCTACCGCTCATTGTAAATGGGCCTGGCACGCTCATTTTCAGAGCTTGTCCCTCAGGTGCTAGCCTCTTTAATCTTCTAAATTCTTCAACAGTACCTAAGCCATTAGGCGCGGATAACTCATCGATGATTTCATGTTTGCCTCTCTGGTCATGCGCAGGTGGACCGAATTTTCTCGGTGACTCAGGTTCCATCGAAATTCCATTGAGATGTCCGTAAAATGATAAATTAAAATCAAGTCGAGTCTGCTCTCCGTCTGTAATTACGTCAAGACCAGCCCTGAGTTGATCTTGAATGGCACAGGTGGTGGCATCATCTTTCATTTCAGCGATATCATCAGCTCCAAATTCCTTGAGGTTATTTACAGCATGATAAAGCCAACTCGGAAAGGGATAACTTCCGATGACTGATGTCCTAAGTAATGAGTTTTTCATAGGGTCAGCTAAAGTCATACCCTCAAAGAGATGGCGCAAACAAGAATTTGTTTTCCTTAATGCGCAGAAACTTTATGAAGCCGTTGTTTTTAATTTCTCTTCGCTTAGGAGTACTTTTTTTGCCAAATTTAAATATCCCTGATCTTTGGCTGATAGCGCAAGATTATCATACTCGTTAAGAGCTCTAAGTATTTCTTTTTTCCTGATAAGTTTTCTACCCTCTGGACTTGCAAGTAAAATACCCGGTTTCATTTTTGGATATTATTTGCTTCGCATATGAAATAGTCAAGGATTTCTTTATAATTAAGTTATCTTAAATAATTACGTGATTTTCCTGTATTTTGACGATATCTCAAAGTTAACGATTTTTTTTGGAAAAATCGCTAAAGTGACGATCATTTGTTGAATATATGACCTTATTGGGTTAATCCTCCTAGGCTGTTTTATGGCTAAGAACTTATTTCAGAAAGTTTGGGACGCCCACACGGTTCGTAAACTTTCCAATGGGCAGACTCAATTGCTTATCGGAACTCACTTGATTCATGAAGTGACTTCCCCTCAAGCCTTTGGCATGCTTAGGGATCTCGGAATCAAAGTCAAATATCCCAATAGGACATTCGCAACGGTCGATCACATTGTCCCAACAGACCAGAGAAAGCAGCCTTTCAGTGATCCGTTGGCTGATGCCATGATAACAGAGCTGGCAAAGAATGCAGAGGAATTTGGGGTGACTTATTTTGATCTGGCATCTGGAAAACAAGGGGTTGTTCACGTGGTTGGACCCGAACAGGGGATCACCCAACCTGGAACGACCATAGCATGTGGTGATTCTCATACAGCAACACATGGTGCTTTTGGTGCTATAGCATTTGGAATTGGCACGACTCAAGTCAGGGATGTGTTAGCAACTCAAACCATGGCATTGGGTGAATTGAAAGTCAGAAGAATCAATGTTGATGGAGATTTAAAGCCAGGAGTATATGCCAAAGACGTTGCACTTCACATTATTGCTATGCTTGGAGCTAATGGCGGAATTGGTTTTGCCTATGAGTATGGAGGTTCTTTGTTCGATTCATTTTCGATGGAGGAAAGAATGACGGTATGTAATATGGCTATTGAGGGCGGGGCTCGTTGTGGTTATGTGAATCCAGACCAAAAAACTTTTGATTATCTCAAAGGTCGCCCATACTCACCATCAGATGATAATTGGGATCAAACTGTTGAAAGATGGAAGTCTTTTGCCTCTGATNCTGATTGTGAATATGACGATATAATTAATATTTCTGCAGANGAAATTGCNCCAACCGTTACTTGGGGAGTGAGNCCCGACCAAGGTTTTTCTATTGAGGGAGTGATTCCTGATCCTTCTGCAGAAAATGACGAGAATGATAGATTGTCAATTCAAGAGGCAATAAATTATATGAAATTGGAGCCAGGTGAGCCAATTAAAGGAACAAAAATTGATGTGGCTTTCCTGGGTAGTTGCACTAATGGGAGATTATCTGATTTCCGAGAGGTCGCAAAGTACCTTAAAGGTCACAAGGTTTCTGTCGGAGTCAAAGCAATTGCCGTGCCTGGATCTCAGGTCGTTGACTTAATGGCAAAGAAAGAAGGTATAGATAAAATCTTCAACGAAGCTGGTTTTGAGTGGAGGGCTGCCGGGTGTTCAATGTGTCTTGCAATGAACCCTGATAAGCTGATAGGGGACCAACTCTGTGCGAGTTCCTCAAACAGAAATTTTAAAGGGCGTCAAGGCAGCCCCACAGGTAGGACTGTTTTAATGAGCCCTGTTATGGTNGCAGCAGCTGCAGTNAATGGTCATATCAGCGATGCTCGCGAAGTNTTTTCACTTTAANAATATTTTAATATGGCTCTAGAGAAGATTAAAGANGTTANAGGNAAGGCAGTATATGTTCAGGGTAATGATATTGATACTGATAGAATTATTCCGGCGCGATTCATGAAGTGTGTTACATTTGATGGGCTTGGAGAATTTCTTTTTTATGATGTTCGGAAAGATGCTGAAGGTAACGATAAAGAACATCCTCTCAATGAGCCCAGATTTTCAGAGGCTTCTATTTTGATTTCAAATGCCAACTTTGGTTGTGGTTCTTCTCGTGAACACGCACCGCAAGCGCTTTATAGATATGGTTTTCGGGCAATATTGGCAGAGAGCTATGCAGAAATATTTTTNGGCAATTGCTGTGGCCTCGGAGTTCCTTGTGCCGTTGCCACACATGAAAATATAAAGAAAATTTCTAATCTTGTTGATTCGCATCCTGAAACCGAGGTTCATCTAGATATTGCAAATTCTGAAATTACTGCAGGAGAATTAACTTTCTCAGTNGATATTCCTCCGGGAGCTAANGAAGCTTTAACCCAAGGTCGGTGGGATCCGATTGCGGAGCTCCTCGAAGCAGAGAAGGATGTTCATGNGTTAGTCAATCAGCTTGGCTATGTTCCTGGTTAGACTCTGGTAAGAGTCTNAAGATCTCATATTTACTCATCGGGTCAAGACCGATGAATTTTCTAGACANATGAAATGTTGTTCTTGAATCTAATAAAGCTATCGCGTTTTTNTNTTCAGAATTCTTGGAGTTAAGATGTCTATATCCAAAAAGAACTAGNACCTCTTGGTTTTGATTTTTTGATTTCTTTATTACTTCTTTCAGTTCGTCGCTTGATCTGATTATTTTTAAATCGGGGGAATATAGTTTCATAAGGTCTCCACCGAAACCATAAGAGACAATTTCAATAGGCTTATCCAAATTTATTTTTCTTTGTTGAAGGTGCTTATTGATTTCTTTTTGTGGAGAATAAGAAAG
>NYVP01000027.1 GCA_002684575.1 Verrucomicrobiales bacterium | reverse complement strand
GCTTCGACATACTATCCACCCAAGGAGCTTCATCAACGTTATCCTCTATTAGTATATTTTCATTAATCTTATCGTCATCACCTATCAAATTACCTCCCTCCAAGAATTGATCATGAAGTTTTTTTTCAGGGAGTAATCCACTGAGTTTCAAATCCCCATTTTGATCAAGTGACATTGTTAAATTCGCCTTTTGGGGAGGAACAAAAACCACAAGCTCATTGATGAGTTTAAAAGAGCTTTCCCTTCCATCAAATGACTGCTTCGCCAAAGTTTGAATCGAATTCTTTTTATCATCACCTAACACAGTTCCCGAGAACTCCACAACATCCGAAGAAACATTTAGCTTAAGATCATTAACCTCTGCAATGAGCGCAGGAACGATTCGTACAACCGAGGATCCCCAGCTAGCACTCCTAACGTTATCTTTAACTTTAATGTCATCCTTTAAATTTAATTCCTGGTTTGTCTGCTTAATTAATTCGACAATTCTATTTTTAAGAGAAGCGTCAGCTAAAAGACCAGACACAATTAAATCGTCATCATTTTCATAAGTAATACTTAGCCTAGGTTCGTCGGTTGGTTCTAATATTTCTATAACATCTACAATTCCATCAATTGCATCACCCAGATGAGACCGTGCAAATTCTAAGACCTGATCTCGCCGTTCTTTTGAATAGGTTTGAGCGGTCAGCTTAAAATTATTTTCAGATATTTCGACAGCAGAAACCTCTGGAAGTATTTCAAGAGTTTTTGAAAGCAATAAATTTATTTTTTCAACTGGAAGTGTATTAGCCGTTCGAGAATCCTTCTTTAGCTCTATGGATAGTGACCTTTGATTATTATTACTTAGCGTTTTTGCGAGAACATCCTGAAGGTTTACAGCATTAGGTCCATCACTGATAATTCCCTCAATTTTCCATATTAAATTAGAAGGTTCACCAGATTTTTCTATTCTAAGCTCAGGCAAGGCCAGTTGTAACAATTCTAAATCATCAGTTACATTTCGAATACCATTAATCGACATAATGGTAGCAAAAATCTTTTCTCGATGAATCTCATCATAAATTGTTCCACTAATTGAACAATCTCGACCATTAAAATCGAAATTTAAATCCTCACAAATATTTTTGAGTTTAGAAGATTTGCTAACTGCCTCTTTTTTTAAAGAAGACTCAACTTTAGGAGCGACCATTGAAACCGATATCCAAAAAATCAGCCCAAAAGAGACCAATCCCAAAAGGAAGATTTTAAGATTAAATTTCATGAATAAGGTTGAAGGGAAAGCTTTTAATATAAATTAAAAACTATGATTAAAATCATAGCCAACCGACATACAGGGTCACGTAGAATCGAACAAAAAAATAAAAAAATACTCAGCTTCCCCTAAGTACCTTTTTCATCAAGAAAGCCACTCAATAACACCATCAACCATTGTTTTCATGTGTTCTGGATCACTAAAAACATGATCAGCACCCTCAATGATTAATTTATTACTATTTTCTCCAGCTTTTTCGTTAATTTTATGGGTATCATCAATTAAAACCACATCATCCTCAGTCCCATGAACTAATAACCATGGTACGGTAATTGAAGCTCCCTTCTCTAAAAGAGTATCTATACCCGTTAAATCATCCATGAAGGATTGTGATAAAGGACAATCCTCATCATCCCACATCGACCCTTGATCTGGTGTCACCTCGCCAAACTCGGTAATGGCAAATTTTTTGGTATTTACCATACCTGCTAAGGAAATTAGAGCGGTAATTCTATCGTCTTCTGAGGCAACCGAAACACCAACAGCACCGCCCATACTATGGCCGGCATAAATAACCTCTTTTCCTAGGCCCTGAACGAAGCTGATAACTGAATCAAGATCTGAGACCTCTTTAGTAATATTAGAATCTAGAAAACTTCCTTCAGAGTCTCCATTTCCAGAAAATGAAAACCTTAAAGCTGATATACCTGCTTCCGATAAACCCTCTGCAAGAGCCAACACCAGTGGGCGATCTTTATTTCCAGTAACTCCATGACCAATGACAACAATTTTTTCGCTGCCAGCATCATGAAACGTATAATCAATTTTTTCACCCGAAGTGTTTCGTATTTCTGTGCTCATAAGAATTTATTTAGCAGAGTAGAGTCAAAACTTCCAGCATTGAGTTTTAACATCCAAAATAATTTATCTTTTTTTCCTTTGAATTTTGCGTCTGGGCCTTAATGGACGCTCATGTTTTCTCTTTTCTCCAAGTTCTCGTCTTCGCAACGAATCATTAATTTCCTTTTTTTGTTTTTTATAGCTTGCTAGCCTGTCTTGACTAATTTGGCCCTCATCAACAGCACTATTAACGGCACAACCAGGCTCGTTAGAATGACTGCAGTCTCTAAAGCGACACGATTTCGCTATTTCGACTATTTCATTGAATGTTTCACCGATCGCAAACTCTTCAGACCACAGCTGAACATCTCGCAATCCAGGTGTATCAATGATAACCCCACCTTTTTTTAAAATTAAAAGCTCTGACCAAGTTGTGGTATGTCGACCACGGAGGTCCACCTCTCTAACTGATCCTGTTTTCATTAAAGTTTCACCTGCTAATTGATTAATGATTGTTGACTTACCAATACCTGATGGACCAAGCATCACTATAGTCTTACCTTCTTGAACATATTGATTAAGCGGTCCAACTCCGTTTTCATCCAAAGCGCTAATGGCATGAATAGGAGCATTACCGGCAATCAATTTTGTCTGCTCAATTTTATCTTCTACATCATCACTGAGATCTTTTTTATTAAGAACAATTACAGGTTCAGCCCCACTATGACGAGTCAGTGTCAAATAGCGTTCTATGCGTCTCGCATTAAATCCACGAGAACCGTCCAAGGCAGCAATAATTAAAACAACATCAACGTTAGACGCAACCACCTGCTCATATGATTTAGACTCTGTCCCTGACGCAGAAACTCCTTGTCTAGAAAAAACAGTTTTTCGAGGTAACAACTCACGAATTTCAGCCTCCAAGCCATCAGGTCCAATCTTAATTGCAACCCAATCACCAACCGCAGGATAATCTGAAGATTCGACAGCACGATGACGAAACGCTCCAGAAACTCTCGCGACAAACTTACCTTTCTCAGAAAACACATGATAAACATGTTTACTATTCCTGCTAATTCGAGCTGGGATTAAATCAGCATCGAAAGCATTGGATTTGAAATTTTGTCCAAAAAAATCAGACCAGCCAAGAGATTCAAGAGTCATTAATATGTTGTCATAAATATTTAAAGTTCAATAAACATCAATCTCAATACTGGAGCCAATAGATTTCAAGCGCATTATTTATGAGGTAAGGTAATTTGACCAATGCCAGGTCTGAAACGAGAGTACAAATCATAATGACGCTAGTTTATATCATTCGGCATGGCGAAACAGAATGGAATCTAAAAAGAATTCATCAGGGACACAAAAATAGCGAACTCACCCAAAAGGGAAAAGAACAGGCCGATCGCTTAGGACAAAAATTTAAGGAGTCAAATTTGGCATTTAATAGCATATATTCATCAGATCTAGGCAGATCTCTGGACACTGCCCAAAGAATTTGTGAGCCGATTGGACAAAAGGAACAAATTATTAAAATAGAATGCCTTAGAGAGCGCGCTTTGGGAGTTCTTGAAGGATTAACTTATGATGAAATAAAAGAAAAGTTGCCAAAGGATTATTTAGAACACACTTCGGGTAACCCAAATTATAAACCTGATGGCGGAGAAAGTTGGAAAGATACTCACGACAGAGTAGAAAGAGCATTTAGTGATATTGTAAAAAATCATGAAAATGAACAAATTCTTTGCGTTACACATGGAGGCATTGTCTCAATGATGCTGAGACTTTGTCTGAAAATTCCCCTTACGCAAAAAAGAATGTTTGGGATACCCAACACTGGAATTAATATTTTCGAACATCGACTAGATGAAGGTTGGAGATTAAGAACATGGGGCGATATTTCACACTTCAAGAGTAGTGATGTGCTTGACGAGATGCTTTAATTGAAACAATAGAATAATCAAAATGTCCAAATATACCGACTGGCAAACGTTTTCTAATAACTTAATAAGATACTCAAAACCCGAACTTTGGCTTGATTTAAGCCTTATGGATTTGCCTGAAGATTTAATAAATACTTGCGAAAAATGTATTGATAAGTCTTTAGATGAAGTCAAAAAAATTGAAGCGGGGGCCAAAGTCAACACTGACGAAGATATTGAAGCTGGGGGACGCCAAGTGGGACATTATTGGCTAAGAAATCCAGAACTTGCACCAAATGAAATAGGCGTCTCTATACAGAGAAAAATTGCAGAGGTTAAGGCATTCGCCTCAGGAATTCACAAAGGGGAAATTTTAAATCCCTCAGGCGAAAAATTTACCGATTTACTACTCATAGGAATCGGAGGAAGCGCTCTTGGGCCTCAGCTCGCAGTTGACGCTCTCACTGATCATACCGCGCCAATGAAAATTCATTATTTTGACAATACAGATCCTGATGGAATGGATAGAATCCTTGATGAAATTGGTGGAGGAATTGGTAAAACGCTAACGCTTGTAATTTCAAAATCTGGAGGAACAAAAGAAACCCGTAATGGAATGCTCGAGGCCAGAGCTGCCTATGAAAATAACGGTTTAGAATTTGGTAAACATGCAATAGCGGTCACAGGTGAAAACAGTCAACTTGACCAGTATGCCACTCAACACGAATGGATAGGAATTTTTCCAATGGAAGACTGGGTAGGAGGAAGAACATCAATTACAAGTGTGGTGGGCTTATTACCAATGGCTCTCATGGGTATTAATATTGACGACTTTCTTGAGGGAGCCTCAGCGATCGATATAAAAACAAGACCTCCAGAAGTAAAAAACAACTCAGCACTTTTAATGGCTCTATCTTGGCACCATGTAGGAGAAGGAAAAGGATCAAAAGCAATGGTCATTTTACCTTATAAAGACAGATTAAATTTATTATCGAAATACCTTCAACAGTTAGTTATGGAATCTTTAGGCAAAGAGTTCGACAGAGAAAACAATCAAGTCCATCAAGGTATTACTGTTTATGGTAACAAAGGTTCAACTGATCAACATGCTTATGTCCAACAACTTCGGGATGGAATTAACAACTTCTTCGTGACCTTTATAGAAGTTCGAGAATCTAGATCAGGAAAAAGTATTGAGGTGGACCCTGGCTATAATACTGGAGACTACTTACAGGGATTCCTTCGAGGCACCAGAAGCGCTTTGGCTGAAGCTGGCCGAAAATCAATGACCATTTCTATTCCAATTCTTGATGCTTTCCATCTTGGTAGCTTAATTGCCTTATATGAAAGAACAGTTTCCTACTATGCTAGCCTGATCAATGTTAACGCCTATCATCAACCAGGGGTCGAAGCTGGTAAGAAAGCGGCCACGGACTTTCTTGAAGTTTTGTCAAAAGTAGAGACTTATTTATCAACTCTGGTAGGGGAAAAACTAAATGCTGTCGATGTGGCAAATAATATTCAAGAAAGCACAGAAACCACATTTCATGCTCTGCATCACCTTTCATCAAACCGGGACGATATAAATGTCCATGTTGGAGAATCACCTGAACTTGATCTTTTTGTCAAAAACCAAAGTTAACTGAAAGCATTAGAACTCTAATGAGTAATGCTCAGCTCCAAAGCCTTAGCCAACACGCCAAACAAAGGCTTGATAGAAAGAAAACCGCCAACTTATACCGAAAGGAAAAATTAAAATTATACAAAAGATTCCTAAAGACTGAAGAGCACAGAATCCTATTATATCATCGTAGCGGAGGATCCGCTCTGAGGGTATCTAAGCGAAGAGCTGATCTTATAAAAATCCTTCTACGTCACTTGTACAGAGATGCTGTTGATTCTTCAAAAAACAACAAACCTGATGTCACACTGATTGCAATAGGTGGATTTGGTCGTGGCCGGCTTAACCCTTGTAGTGATGTTGACTTACTATTTCTTCATCCAAAAGGCGCAAAAGGTTTACCAAAAGAAGCTTCAGACCTAATCGAAAGCATTCTTTATATGCTATACGATTGTGGTTTCAAAGTTGGACATGCCGTTAGATCAATCAGAGAAACTATCAGTGAAGCCAATACGGATGATCGAACTAAATCGTCGATAATTGAATCTGAAATGCTTTTTGGTAATGAGGATTTATACAAGTCGATGATGAATGGATTCTACAAAAGTTGCATCAAAGGCTTCGAAAAGGATTATCTCAAAAGGCGCCTTGAAGACATAAGGCTTCGTCATCTCAAATGGAGTCAGACCCCTTTTTTACAAGAACCTCACGTCAAAGAAGGATGCGGAGGCTTAAGAGATTATCACAATCTGATATGGATTAATTATGTAAGAAGAAAAAGTACGGACATTAAAGATCTCGTGAAATCGAAAATGCTTACAGAAAGTGATTATAAGAAAATTAGAAAAGCATATGAGTTTTTACTGCGAGTCAGAAATGAAATGCATTATACTCAAAAGAGATCAACTGACATACTAACATTACAACTTCAAGGAGAGGTTGCGGTAAAATTAAGATACAAACAAAGAGGAATACTCAAAAAGATCGAATCTTTCATGAGAGATTATTACACTCATAGTAATAATTTGTTCTTAATCGCCAAAGAGGTAGGCGATCGTTTTTATCTAGAGGAGAGGGAATTCGAGACAAAAAAACCTTTCATTGGTTTCTTGGCTAGAAGAAAATATAAGATTGAGAATTTTGATGGATTTGTATCAAAGAATAATCGTATTTATCCTGCCTCTGGTGAAGTATTCCACGAAAATCCGAGCCGACTAATTCGTATTTTTCAACATGCCCAAGTCAGGCATCTGAGGCTTGCTCCAGAACTGACTGAAATCATTAAGAAAAATTGGAAAGTCATCAACCGTGTATTTAGATACAGCGACTCAAATCGTGACACCTTCGAGGCAATTCTTTCGCGAAAAGGGGAAGTCGGCGGAGCATTAAGAAATATGCATAGCTCTGGAGTATTGGGACGCTACATACCTGAATTCGGAGCATTAACTAACCTCGTACAACACGAGTTCTTTCATCGTTACTCGGCAGATGAACATACCATTAGAGTTACTGAAGAATTAGATAAGCTAACTGTAGGTGATGATAAAAGAAATCGTCTTTACAGAGGATTATACAACGAAATCGAAGATCCTTTTGTATTATATCTAGCCGTTCTTCTGCACGACGCGGGCAGGGCATTAAACTCATCCAACCATGAAGATGCCAGTGCAACACTTGCCCAAAGTGTTGCCAGAAGATTTTCATTAAAAACAAAAAGAAGGAAGTTACTTCTTTTTCTGGTCAACTCTCATCTAGAACTATGGAGAACAGCGAACACAAAGAATATTGATGACCCGTCTACAATCATCAAGTTTGCAAAAATGGTAGGTTCAATCAGAAATTTAAATTACCTAATGCTACTAACCTATGCTGACTCTAGAGGAACTGATCTTAAATCATGGACTGAAACAAAAGAAGCGCCATTGAGATTTCTTTACCATGAAACACTTGAATATTTAGAGGACGCAGATTCTTTTTCTGCAAGGCGAAAAGAATCTCAGGAAGAATTACTAAAAAGAGCCACCGAAAAACTACCTCAAAGCCACCATTCCACAGCTGTATCCCATTTCGAAAAAATGCCTTTGCGGTACTTTCAGAGACGAGAAGCTTCTCATATTTCAAGACACATAAAATTATTAGTCGACTATTTCAAGGGTTGGGCAACATCTAAGTCATTACCTCAACCAACATTACATTGGCGAGAAATTAAGGAACAAGGTTGCAGTGAATTTACGGTTATTTGGCAAGACCAGCATAAGCTTGCATCATGCTTAACCGGGGCTTTAGCGGCACAAAAAATAAATATTATTTCCGCCGAATTTTTCTCCCGAGACGATGAAGTTGTCTTTGATATTTTCAGAGTTTGCACAACCAACTTCGAACCGGTTACCTCAAATAATAAGAAAAAAAATATTGAGAAACTACTAGTTTCAGGTCTTCACGATGAGGATTTTTCTTATTCAGATTTAATTCAGAGAGCGACAAAAGAACTCTTAGATTGGCATGATCTTGCTGATCAATTTCCGCAAAGAGTCTATATTAATAATCAATCTGATGAAAAACACACATTAATTGAAATACAGGCTCTTGACCGAATTGGTCTTCTTCACACAATTTTATCCGCGATAGCCAAATTTGATCTTGAGGTTATTCATGCCAGAATCACAACTACCCGAGGTGCGGCGATCGATACTATATATGTTGTGGACTCTGAAGGTAAAAAAATAACAAAAAAAGAGGATTTAGATCATCTTTTGAAAGGCCTTCAGAAAGCTATTAAAATTAAATAACACTAATTTGGTTAGTTTAGGGCTTGCAGAAATAATCCACCTAAACAGGATTAGACACTTGCCCTAATTGACTTGATCAATAAAAATAAAGATCGAACAAAATCACTAATTTAAAAGAAACATGAGTAAACCAAAACTTCACAATGCAATGTGGCCAGGACTTGTCGGCAAAGGAGACGAAGAAGGCCAAGAACCTCCCATCAGTCTTGAAAGAATGCTTGAACTGACTGCCGCGGCAGAAGTCAACGGTACAAAGTTTGATGGTATTGACTACTTCCTCTTTCTTCCTCACACCGATCCGGCTGCAAGTGATGATGACCTCAAAGGCATTGCAGATATGATTCAGTCCAAAGGTTTTGATGTAGGCTCTTTAGTAGCGCCAATTTGGCCAGGTACAGTTGGAGACTCAGCAATGGGCGATTCAGAACAACAAGCGAAATTTCTTGAGGCAGTAAAAATGGCTTGTCGAATCGCAGGTGTTTTCAATGAACATGGTGTGCGCAAGCACGGCGTTATTAGAATCGATTCTGCAGAATTCGGCGTTGAAAAATGGGGTGAAGATGCTCCGGGCAATACGGCCAAAATTGTTGAAACCTTTAAGGAAGCTGCAAAAATTGCCGCTGACAGCGGAGAAAGATTAGCCGCTGAAGGAGAAATTTGTTGGGCTGGAATGCACAGCTGGAAAGATATGCTCGATATACTCGAAGGTGTTGGCATGCCTGAGTCGCTTGGATTTCAGGCGGACCTTGCTCATACATACCTTTATCTTCTTGGCTATAATGCGCCAGAACATGCACTAGTAAGTGAAAACTACAGTGATGAGGAATTTTGGTCGGCTTATGAGAGCATGACGGATAAACTTCGTCCGTGGACAATTGATTTTCACGTCGCTCAAAATGATGGGACCGTTCACGGAGCAGGTACTCATGACAAGACTGGAAAGCACTGCCCTGCAGATGATCCTAATGGAAAATTAGATATTGTTAAAGCATCAGGTTACTGGCTCAAAGATGCACAGGAAAGAGGGATCGAACACATTTGCTGGGATGGATGCATGTTCCCAAACGAGATGCTTGAAAAAGTAGACACTTGGAACACGATACTTGATACCATGATCAAAGTTCGTGATGCGCATGGTTGGAGTTAGAAATCTAAATTAAATCAAAACTATCACTGAAGCCGCAGACGTTTCTGTCTGCGGCTTTTTTTCAGCAAATAAAATTTAAAAAAGTGTTTCGTGATTATTCGAAGCTTCACCTGGTTGTTATACTCTGGGGATTTACCGCAATCTTAGGAAAACTAATTGACCTTGATAGCCCGGTTCTAGTTTTTTATCGAGTCGGGGCTTCGGCCCTGATCCTTGCCATAATTATTAATTGGCTAAACATAAAAAAAGTGGCCAAAAAAAGTAGCCGACTAAAAATGATTGCTAATGGCCTTCTGTTGGGTGCGCATTGGACACTTTTCTTTCTGACTGTAAAGATTGCCAATGTTTCAGTTTGTATGATCGGCATGGCTACGACTTCTTTATGGACCGCNATTCTAGAACCNCTTATCATNAAAGAACGATCATTCAAGAGATATGAACTCGGGTTAGGNGCAATAATGATTGCAGCGATCTTGTTAATAACAGGGGGTGATTTTAATTATTATTTAGGATTAATTATTGCCATCATTGCGGCAGGAATCGGAACGCTATTTTCAATAATAAATAGCCAATTTACTAAAAATCATCACCATTACTCGATTGCTTTTTATCAAATGTTGGGAGCAACAGCCATTGCAGGATTGACTATGATCGGCGTTAGCTTATGGAGAGATTCTTTGCCTCAAATGGCATTNAGTTTCTCCGATTTTAGCTGGCTAGTGCTATTGGTCTGTTTTTGTACCGTTTACGCTTATGCGCAGTACATTGAGTTATTGAAAAGATTNAGCGTATTTACAATCCATCTGGCTTATAATTTGGAACCTGTCTACGGGATGATATTTGCAGCATTTTTCTTTAAAGAACATCATCTTTTTGGGCCTCTATTCTATTGCGGAGCAGCTATAATTTTTATATCAGTTATAATTCACCCTTTTTTCGAAAAATCGGTAAAACAGGCTCACTGATGAGCTTGAACATTTGNTGAAAAACTAGTAANNTAGATCTCTTTATGAGACCGCTTATCTTTTTGAAAAGACTTTTAGTCTTTTTATTATTGTTTACTATGAACTCATTGGCTAATGCCGACGAGGTGATTGAGCCTAAATTGGTGAGTTTCTATAAAGACATCAGACCAATTTTCCAAGCAAATTGTCAGGGCTGTCATCAACCATCAAAGGACAAGGGAAAGTATATCATGACGGATTTCGAAAAGCTGATAAAAGGTGGCGATAGCGGGGATCCAGCGATTGTACCTGGGGACCCACAAAATAGCTACTTGGTTGAGGTCATTACTCCAATCGATGGTGAAGCAGAAATGCCTCAGAAGGCGGATCCTCTTCATGAAACGGAAATTGCCTTGATTAACAAATGGGTCCTTGAGGGAGCCAAGGACGATACCCCAGAGGGAGCTAAACAAAAGTTCAACGCCGAAAATCCACCCGAGTATATTCAACCTCCTGTAGTTACCGCGCTNGACTACTCACCTGACGGAACGCTTTTAGCCGTTTCAGGATTTCATGAAGTTCTTCTCAATAAAGCTGATGGTTCAGCCATTGAATCAAGACTCGTCGGTCTCTCAGAAAGAATTGAATCTATTTCTTTTTCGCCGGATGGTAAAAAGATTGCCGTGACCGGTGGGCTACCAGCCAGAATGGGTGAGCTCCAGGTCTGGAATACCGAAACAAGAAAACTCAGCATATCTGTTCCAGTNACNTATGATACAATTTATGGCGGGAGCTGGTCCCCCGACGGTTCATTAATTGCTTTCGGTTGCTCTGACACATCGGTNCGTGCCGTCGACGCAAAAACAGGCAAGCAAGTTCTTTTCATGGGAAGTCATAACGACTGGGTCATTGATACGGTTTTTTCTGTNAATGGAGATTACCTTTCATCAGTCGGTCGTGACATGTCCGCCAAATTAACCAAAGTCGACGAGCAAAGATTTATTGATAACATCACCTCGATCACACCCAAGGCCTTAAAAGGAGGAATACTAACTGTCACAAGGCACCCTACCCAAGACCATATTCTTTTTGGCGGTGCCGATGGAATTCCAAAAATCTACAGGATGCAAAGGGTCAAGAAACGTGAAATCGGTGATGATTCCAATCAGCTTTGGAATCTTCCACCCCTCAAAGGAAGAATCTTTTCAGTTGATTGGAGTAACGACGGTAAACTCATAGCCGCAGGAAGTAGNCTTGATGGTAAAGGATACCTCCACATTTACGGTATAGATCCCGAGTATAAAGTACCTGGAGACATTGATGGAATAATTAAAAAACCCGTCCAAAACCGTAATGGTGGCGAAAAAAACAAACTAAATGAATACTTTAAAAACGGCGTCAAAACAATCGCCACCATTGAGTCCATTCCATCTGGAGTCTATGCCGTAGCCTTTAATCCAGAGNCCAGTAGNGTAGCCGCTGCGGGATCAGATGGCCTCGTTCGAATCTATAACACCAACAACGGAGAAAAAGTACATGAATTTGTACCCGTACCCATTAGCAGATAAAACAACACATTATAACATTTTATTAATTACGAATTTAATCTGAATCACTCTCTAAAATTGATGACCAAGTTAAAATCATTAATCCTTCTGATCTCAACGATCACTTTTATACCGATTGAAGTTCTTCTTTCCGAGGAAATTGCTCAGGATTTTAGTGGAATAGAATACCTTGAAGTAAATCCTCAGTCAGCAAATCTAGACAATCCTTTTGCATATTCACAGGTCATTGCAATGGCAAAACTCAATAATGGTCAAATCATTGACGCTACCCGAAATGCCAAAGTCGAAGTCCAAGGAGATGCAGTTAAAATTTCCAAGAGTGGACTCATCGAACCCATCAAGAATGGAAATGCAATTCTGAATTTTGAGGTTAATGGCCAAAAAGCTAGTGTCTCGGTTCAAGTCAGTGGCCAAGAGGAAAAGTTTAACCCTGACTATGTTAGAGACATCATGCCGGTCGTTTCAAGAATGGGTTGTAACCAAGGAACTTGTCACGGTTCTAAAGATGGCAGAAATGGTTTCAAATTATCATTGCGGGGCTATGACCCAATATATGACATCCGAGCATTCACTGATGATCTCGGAGCCCGCCGAGTTAATGTTGCGGCACCAGATTCGAGTCTTTTACTACTAAAGGCTACTGCAGCGGTTCCGCATGAGGGTGGTCAACTCACAAAAGATGATTCCAACTACTACAAGATTCTCAGACAGTGGATCGCTGGAGGAGCAAAACTTGATCTTTCAACCCCTAAAGTACAAAGCATTGAAGTTTTCCCAAAAAATCCAGTCGTTGAAAAAATAGGTAGCAAACAACAGATCCGAGTGGTAGCGACATTCGTCGATGGATATAAGAGAGATGTGACGAAAGAGTCATTTGTCCAAAGTAGTAACACCGAGGTCGCAGAGCCTGAAAAAGATAGTCATTCTTTAATATCAACCATAAGAAGAGGCGAAGCACCAATCCTAATCAGGTACGAGGGTAATTATGCGGCAACGACGGTGACTGTGATGGGCGACAGATCGGGATTTGTATGGGAACAACCTAAATCCAACAACAAAATTGATGAGCTTGTCGCGTCGAAGTGGGAAAGAATGAAAATCAAACCATCTGGTCTTTGCGATGATTATGAGTTTGTTAGAAGAGTTTACCTTGATCTCACTGGGCTACCACCCTCAGCACAAGCCTTGGAGCATTTTGTGAGTGACAATAGACCTCAAAAAATAAAACGTGATGATCTTATCGATACATTGGTTGGGTCAGACGAATACATTGACCATTGGACCAATAAGTGGGCAGACCTGCTTCAGGTTAACAGAAAGTTCTTGGGACAGGACGGAGCCAAAGGTCTAAGAGAGTGGATCAAAATGCAGGTCAAGATTAATAAACCATACGATGAATTCGTTAGAAACATTATCACCGCCACCGGCTCCAACAAGGAAAACCCACCTGCATCTTATTATAAAGTTCTAAGAGAACCAACCGAACTCTTGGAAAACACTACTCACCTGTTTCTTGCGACAAGATTCAATTGCAACAAGTGTCATGACCACCCNTTTGAGCGTTGGACACAGGACCAGTACTACGAGTTGGCCGCCTATTTCGCACAGTTCGAATTAAAAAGAGACCCAGCATCAGGTAAAAATAACATTGGAGGAACCGCAGTCGAAGGTGCAAAACCTTTGTACGAACTTGTTTCAGACAAAAATGAAGGTGAAATTATTCATGACCGGACTAAAGAAATCAGCCCACCGAGCTTCCCTTACTCGGCTGGTGAAAACTTGGACAGGCCAAAGGTTAATACAAGGAGAGGCGAGCTAGCCGATTGGATCACAGCACCAGACAACCAGTACTTTGCATCGAGTTATGTAAACCGACTTTGGGGATATATGCTTGGTACTGGTATTATTGAACCTTTGGATGACATTCGAGCAGGCAATCCCCCAAGCAACCCTGAACTACTGAAGTATCTCGAGAATGAATTTATCCAAAGTAAGTTTAATGTTCANCACATTTTACGTTTGATTTGCAAATCAAGAACCTATCAACTTTCTATAGAAACNAACAAATGGAATAACGATGACTCTACGAACTTCTCTCATGGTANGGCGCGCCGTTTACCTGCCGAAGTTCTTTATGACGCAATCCATGCATCGCTCGGAGCACAGCCAAACTTTCCTGGCGTGCCTGCAGGAACGAGAGCTGCTCAACTGCCAGACGTGGGCATTAAACTGCCTGACGGATTTCTAGACAACGCTGGAAGACCCGTCAGAGAAAGTGCCTGTGAGTGTGAAAGAAGTAGTGGACTTCAGCTAGGCCCCATCATGGCGCTNGTCTCTGGACCAACCGTCGGTAATGCCATCAGCGACCCAAAGAACATTCTTCCCAAACTTATCGAATCTTCAGATGACGACAAAAAAGTGATCAATCAAATATTCCTAAGATTACTTTCTCGCCCAGCCGACGAAGAGGAGCTCGCTGCAAGCCTTGCCATGCTTGATGCCGTTGATAAAGATCACGAAAATATGGTTCGCAAAGTTCAGGAAAGAGAAGCTTTCCTGAAAGAAGAGACCGTCAAGGCGGAAAAAGAAAGAGAAGAAAAAATAGCCCAGGCCAAAAAGTCACTTAATGAGTACAGGGCAGGAATTGCAGAGCGGGAGGCGAAGCTCAATAAAGAGCAGGCCGATCGAATTGCGGCTGCAGATAAAGCAGTTAAAGATTTTGAAGCCACGATTCCCCAAAAGGTCTCCGAATGGGCTACAGCCAATTCAACCGACTCATCATGGGAGGTCATTAATCCAATCGGTTTTAACACATCAAACGGATCAAAGCTTGAACTTGAAAATGATAGTTCCCTNTTNGCGTCCGGTAAAAATGGGATAGGCAATTACAGAATATATGCNACGACNGAGGTCGATAATATTACGGGAGTAAGNATCGAAGGCATTCCTGACCAAAGACTACCCAAAGGTGGCCCTGGAAGAGCATCAGACGGCAATTTCGTTCTTACNGAATTTGATGTTCATGTTTCAGCAGTACAGAAAAAAGAAGACTGGAACGTTGTTAAATTATGGACCTTTGATAAGGGTGTTGATGGTTGGGAAAAACCCAACCAAGCAGAAATAGCGATAGAAAAAGGTGTCCTCAAAATTGACAGTAAAGGTAATGACCCGTCANTCAGTGCCAGCATAAACGCACCGGCCGGAACATTTATGGTGGATTTGAAGGCTGAGTTTCCTGGTCAAGGTAAGGCCCACACTCAACTTTTCTGGACAACCAAAAAAGATCCTAGCATCTCCGAGGAAAGATCGACCAGACTCACTCTTCCAAGAGGTAAAAAAGGCTGGCAAAATTATCGATTATTTTTCCAAACTGACAGTGAGCTCACATCAATAAGATTCGATCCTATTGACGATAAGAATGTTGTCTATGTTGATGCCATGCGAGTTAATAGAGCGGATACTCCAAAACTTGAAAAATTTGCGCTTGAGAACGCCAAAGCGAATCACAGTCAAGAAAACTACAATGTGATCACTGCAGTTGACGGCAAAAGAGACCAAGATANGAATGGATGGGCCATTCACCCAAAATCGAACACTGAGCTCNTGGCCACTTTTGAGGTAAAAGATCAACCCAAAATCGAGGGGCGTCGCCTCCTAAGATTTGATCTTGATCATAGATACCAAGGCAAAGACTTCTCACTCGGAAGATTCAGAATCTCAATCACCTCCTCTCCGAAACCAATCAACTTTGGTTTACCTGGAAACATCGATTCCATCATAGCGAAGGCGGAAAACGAAAGGACAGAGGCAGAAATTGCCGAAATTACTAAATACTATCGCGAAAATAATGGCGATCTAAAGAAACTTCAGGAAGCGTTGGCTAATGCAAAGAAACCAAGACCTGCCGACCCTAAAATCGCAGAACTTGAAGGGGGAGTTAAAGAAGCTGAGAAACCTATTCCTGAGGATTACAAATTAGCTCGGCTCAAAAAAGACGCGGGCTTGAGTGAACAACAAAAAAATCAGAAACGCCTCACAGCGGCTCAAGACATAGCCTGGGCCATCATTAACACCCCTGCTTTTTTGTTTAACCGTTAAAAAACCCCATTAAAAACAAAACGCCGGCTGAATTATAGGTTTTCTCATGAAAATCAATGATTTACAAAAAGACTAGCAGTCATATAATAATCTTTAAGAAACCATAACCGTTAACGAATAGAGAAGATGTTTAGAATACTTGGAGACCCAGGAAAAGACCTTTGCGACAAACACCTCAAACCATCCCGTAGGGATTTCCTTAGAGTAGGAGGCGGCGGAATGATTGGCCTCACTCTTAGTTCAATGCTTGAACTCAAGGCCAAAGCTAATCAATCTTCAGCACCAGGTTGGGGTAAAGCCAAATCTATTATAATGGTTTATCTGCAGGGTGGCCCAAGCCATCTGGACCTTTGGGATCCTAAAAAAGATGTGCCGGATAACGTCAGGTCTGCATTCGACACTATTCCAACTAAAATCCCCGGAGTTCATTTTACTGAGATCCTTCCTGAGCTTGCCAAGATTAATGACAAGTTCACACTAATGCGTGCAGTAAGCTACGAGCCTAATGGCCTTTTCAACCATACTGCAGCCATCTATCAAATGATGACCGGCTATACGACAGACAAGGTTTCTCCTTCTGGCCAGTTAGAGCCCCCATCCCCTAAAGACTTTCCAAACTTTGGATCAAACATTGTTCGACTCAAGCCTCCAACCGAACCCATGCTACCTTTTGTGATGCTTCCACGTCCTCTTCAGGAATCAAACGTGGTCGGTAAAGGGGGTACCGGCGGATTCCTCGGAAGAGCCTACGATCCATACACACTTTACCCAAGCGGTGGAGACATGGATATGCAGAAGATGACTAGAATCAAAATTGATGATCTTCAGCTCAGACCAGATGTTTTCGCAACCAGACTTGAGAGACGCGCTTCATTAAGAGAAACCATTTCCAAGAAAATGAATAAGGTCGAAGAAGCGGTCAAGGACTATAAACTCAACCAATACTATGACCAAGCCCTAAACCTAATCATTTCAGGTAAGGCCAGAGAGGCGTTTGCCCTCGACCAAGAAGGACCTAAGACCCGTGAAAAATACGGTAACACCTCTTTTGGTGACAGCTGTCTTCTCGCTAGAAGGTTAGTAGAAGCCGGAACAAGCGTCGTCGAAGTTATCTGGCCAAAAGTTGCTAACTCCGATAATCATTCCTGGGACCATCACAAGGAACTTACCAAGAGAATGAAAGATCAGTCTGGACCGATGCTTGACAAGGGACTTTCTGGACTCATCTCTGATCTCGACGAAAGAGGCATGCTTGAAGATACACTCGTTGTTGCTGTCGGTGAATTCGGACGTAGTCCTCAAAAAGGTGTGAGTACCTCTGGTAACGGAAACAGTGCTGACGGTAGAGACCATTGGCCTTATTGCTATACTGGTCTAATTGCTGGTGCAGGTATCAAACGCGGTAACGTACATGGAAAGTCTGATAAGACTGGATCCGCTCCTCTTGAAGATCCTGTGCATCCGACACAGTTACTTGCAACAATCTATCACGCTTTTGGAATCGAGCCCACTTCTATTGTATACAACCACCTTAATCAGCCACGTGAGTTAGTGAAAGCTGAAGCGATTACCGAGCTATTTGGATAAGATATTAAACTGAAGAAAAAAAAGCTTCTAGAGTCTATTTAATATAAAATCTGTGAAAAATTTAGACAGCTAGTCGATGTTAAGCATCACTGACCGTCGATTTTCCCATGGACCTTCCTTCAGCCGACGTGACTTTCTACGAATAGGAAGTTTGGGTGGGTTGACGATGCCTAGCCTCCAAGCAGCCAAGTCACAGCCGGCGCTGGAAAACAATGTTTTCAAGAATAAATCAATTGTCTTCCTGTTTCTGCAAGGGGGTCCACCACAAATCGAAACTTTTGATCCAAAAATAAACGTCGCTTCTGATAATCGCAGCTGTACTGGGGAAGTTCGTACTAACATTCCAGGCGTTTGGTTTGGAGGAACTTTACCCAAGCTTGCCCAAAGAGCCGACCGTTTGGCCGTCGTTCGTTCGTTTGCCACTAACGATGGCAGCCATAATCCCATGCCTATTCTGACAGGCAACCATCCATCTGGCGCAGCCATGAGTGCACTCTGCTCCAAGGCTACCGGGGCGTTCCATCCACAGAGCGGGCTACCCATGAATTCGATTATTATTCCGGAAGCAGTGCAGCCAGAACTAAAACTTGGCAACCCTACGGCAACTTTTAGCCTTCCAAGAATTAAAACTAGCGTCGCCTCCTCAGGAAGCCTTGGCACTGCTTACAAAGGATTTATTCGTAATGGTACTAAAGAACAACTAGGCAATTTCGATCTCAATCTTCCTCGGGACCGGTTCGAAGACCGTTATCAACTTCTAGGAGAACTGGATGACTTAAAACGTCATTTGGATCAGAACGGCGAAGTAAATGGCATGAGTCAAATTGAGCGCCAAACATATGATCTCCTTCTACGTGGTATTGCCGACGCCTTCGATCTATCCAAGGAAGATCCAAAAACGATTGCCAAATATGACACGAGTCACCTTTTCAATATGTCCGACTATCACAACGGGGGTAAGTATTTCCTATTCAACGGGAAAAAAAAGCTAGTCGACCAAGAGCGATGGACCAACCTACTAGGTAAAGAAATGCTGCTCGCAAGACGCTTGTGCGAGGCAGGCTGCGGTTTCGTAACGGTCGTCGATTCGAGTTGGGACTTCCATGGCAACGGCGCGAACAATCCTGGCACTCTGGTTGGAATGAATACTCTTGGAGCGCAAATGGATCATGCCGTTTCCGCTTTCATTGATGATGTTGAGGAGCGTGGTCTCAGCGATCAAATCTTGTTAATCGTTACAGGAGAAATGGGGCGCTCCCCCATCAAACGCAACAAGGATGCTGGTACTGAACACCACGGAGGCCTAACGCCTCTTATGCTTGCAGGCGGCGGGCTAAATATGGGTCAGACTATCGGCAAATCAGATCGTACTGGGAGCCGTCCAGCCACAGAAGCATATGGCCCTGAAAATCTTCTCTCCACCGTGATGCACACCATGTTCGATGCAAACAAACTTCGCGTATCTCCCGAGCTTTTACCTCCTGACATTACAAAGTTGATTCTTGAAAAAAATCCCATCAAGGAGCTTTTCTAATTACCTTAATAATAAGATTAGCCCTCTTATCAATTTGAGCAGTTGCCTTTATCAGTAACTATCCAATAATTAAATATCAGGGAGCCTAACCGATAGTTCACGCTGTCGGTTCCCTATAAATGATGAAAATCATTTGGGGTCGATTGTCTATGGTCAGACAATCGACCCTTTTTAATTACTCTCAATAACTTCTGTTACTTTTAGATTTTCGAGATTTGATTATCATTTTAAATGGCTATCTCAATACCTGCTACTATGACTCCAAAAAAATTAGGGATACAAACTTTACATCACTTCTGAACCCACCATGATCCCAGAATACCTAAAAAAGACTTTCTGGATTAATGGATAGACCTAATCCGGGTAAGCTAGCAAAATTCCACCGTTTAGATCGTAAGACTCCTCTAAAACCAAACCGCAGACTAGGATTAGAAATATCTTCGGTAACCAATATCCGACCAAACGCTCCTTCTCGTGCTAGAGCTGGATCATTAAGGCTTTGGCCAACTGAAAGAGCAGCTCGAGATAGTATTGATGTTTCTCCTACATGGGCTCCAAGAATAACATCGACACCTTGTTCCTGAGCAGCACGAGCAAGATCAATTGAGCGAAGGATACCGCCACACTTAGACACCCGGATATTGGCAATCCATGTATCATTAAAATTTTTATAGGCTAATAACTGCTCTTTAAGATACAGACTCTCATCAAGAATAATTCGTGATTTCATTGCCTCAGAAACATGAGACTGACCTTGAATATCTCCCGCTCTAACAGGTTCCTCGATGGCCCATATTTCTCGACCAAGCGATTTGAGATGATTTACACATTTCTCTGGATCAGTGAAAAGGTTGTTGGCATCAACTCGCAAACGAATGTTTGAGGGCAAAGATGCGAATCGTTTCCTATCTCTCCCTGGATCTTTACCAATTTTCACTTTGTAGTCTCTAAATCCGATAAGATGGTAGATAATGGATTGGGCCCGAGTCTTAAATGGCCCACTATCACCAACCACCGCCGAGTATTCAATATCATCAGAAAGGAGTGGTAATTTTAAAAGACCTTCAATTGGAATATTTTCCCTCTGTGAAAAAAATTCCAGTAAAGCAATTTCCAGAGCTGCAAAAGCTGCAGGGTTTCGGTTAATTAGTTTTTCTTCGGCTTCGATCTTTTCTTTTAATGATTGAATTGATTCAATTGAATTCGTCCAATCCTTTCCATGCTGATCAAGGAACTGAGCAACGGACTCTTCGGTTTCACCGGTCACGTAGGACCTAGGACAGGCTTCGCCATATCCTCTGAATTCTCCATCATTGATTTCAACAATTATACTCGATGAAGCAGCACGATCGGCTGAAGCATGCTTAAATTTAAATCTTAATGGCGTCATGAATCGCCTCCACCTTATCCCTAAACTCATGGAGCAGACCTCTCAATCCAGTCGCCAATCAAGTCTGACCACTCATTCCAATAGGCCAATACTGGGGGTTTGTATTGGCTTTCACGAACTCCTTTCGCCANANAATTATCTTTAATTGCCTGGCCGGCGCCTTTTAAGAATCTTTCTACAGTCAATGGATTGAGCCGACCACTGGCCCTCTTATCATTATATTCTATATTCCGTTTTCTAAGCTCATCTTCAATTTTTTTAGAAAGGCTTTTTATTGGCACTTCTTGAGGAACTTCAACAAAGGTACGGTAATGGCATGCGCTTACATCCGCTAAGACAAGTAAAGCATCAGCCACATGACCAATTGATTCCAATCCTAAGGATACCGCGGCAATGATCTGATCTTCGCTTATTTTCTCTCCGGTAATATTGATCACGCCCTTGCCCTTACGAACAAAATCTAGTCTTGGACAATCTTTCAAGCCTTCAGAAACTCTTACAATATCATTGATATCATAACGATAGAGNCCTGATTGAGTNGTGACGAAAATATANTAATCCTTTCCAATCTCAAGTTCATGCAAAGACAAAAATTGAGGAGAATCTTCTAACCATTTGTCTTTCTCAACAAACTCATAAAAATGATCAGTTACCAGAGGCATGCAGATATTTCTTTTCGTATCAATATTTGCCGTGCCACTGAATTCACTAGAGACATAACCCGTTTCAACAATCTTCACCGTGCTAGGGAGATATTTTTTGAGCTTATTCAAAGCGATTCCACAACTACCTCCTGTCCAAGTCACGAGCGTTGATAAACGAGGCCAGAGCATTTTGGGGGAGAGATTTTCGCAACTCTTAAGACAATGGCTTAGTAACTTTACTCGTTCTAAGCTCATTCGAGACCGAAGAAGCGAAACTATGGAATCAAATTTATCATTTTTATTACTTTGATCATTTCCAAGCAATAACGATATCAATGCTTCAGCATTCTCTTCAATCAAAGTGCATACCTTAAGTAATGATGAGGGGTTAACCGATGAAACACCTGTAACACTATCATGAGCAAGAGCAGACAAGGCATATACCTCATACTTACTTTCCACATCATTCAGATCAAAGGCTTCACTAGGAATGGCTAACTTCTTTTTGAAAAGAGATGAAAGTGAATCATATATCGCTCCGGAGGTTGAACCATAAGGGATACCGTTCGATAACTTGCCTTCAAAACGTGGACTGGAAAACCCTAGAATAGTTCCTCTGAAAAAATCAGTCTGACTCCATAGAGAGTAGGCCAGTTGTTCTTGGAAGTGCTTTATTTGATTAATTCCAGACTCGGTTAAAGGAATGTCCTTGTAGCTCCCAGTAGTCCCACTCGTTCGAGCATAATAGACCGGAGCTTCAGTTGTCAGAGATCGATGCCCTTCTTGCTGACGTTTAATATATGGTTCAAGGTCATCATAATCATGAATTGGAACTTGGTTACGAAACTCGCCCACTGATGAAATCTCTGAAAGCCCATATTTTTTTCCGAACTCGGTTTTATTATTATCACGCAGAATCCTCATCAACACATCTGCCTGCGTTTTTTCAAGGCTCTTTAATGCTCTAATAAATGGAGCTCTAACCTTGAGTCGTGACCAAAGCATATGAATGCCAATCGCAATATTATCTAAGACCCCCATTATTTATCAGGCTCGTGATCAGTACTTTTTGTTAGTGGTGCTATGAGTTGAGAGAAGAATCCTCTAGGCCATTTCTTATTTCCAATCCCGACTTCGGATACAGTCCTTTCCTTTGGCAATTGCCTTGTTCCAAAAATTACATCCCAAACGATTAGATTGTTACCATAGTTAGCATTACTCTCAGCAACAACCATAGAATGGTGCCAACGATGAAGTTCAGGGCCTGCAACAATCCAATTTAAAAAACCAAGACGAATATCAGCGTTGGAGTGCTGATAGAAACCGTTAACAGCATAGAAAACAAAATAAGCTGCAAAAACTTCTGGTTGAACCCCCAAAAGTAAAAACGGCAAACTATCTCCTAGAAATTGGATCGCTTTATCCAGTGGATGAAACCGTCCAACATTTATCGTATAGAGTTTATCAGACGCATGATGAACCGCATGAAGCTTCCAAAGAGGACCAAATTCGTGCATCAATCGGTGAATCCAGTAACGAAAGAATTCAGCAACTAGAAGCATCAAAACNATTTGNGCTAACAANGGCCAATGATGCGGCCAATAATCNAAGGATGAAAATACTGAACTTCCTGCAATGGCAATAATAGCTGCCGGTAAAAGTAATTTGAGTAATGCGGGTATACCTAATTGAACAANGATGAGAAACATACCGTCAGGAATGAGATCTTTTGGTTCGGGTCTCCACTCATTACGAATCGGATTAAAACTTTCGTGTAGGACGACTCCAAGTATACCAATCAAAACCGAAAGATATGAGGCAAAGAGCAATGGGGTGCCAGTATTTTTCATCCAAACAAAATGCAGATAAGTTCCTACAATCAGTACGGGATACCCGAAATATCTAGACAGGCTAAAACGTGCCTTCTTTGATTTTTTTTCAGACAGGATATAACTCAAGATCATGATGTAGGAAAGCAGTACAAAATGAAAAGCTGTTGGCACAGCTCCCTTAAACCAAAGCTTAGGACTAAGTTCGAATAGTCCAATAATCAGCCTTGATACCATCGCGACCGCATAGAGCCAGCCGAGTGCTAAAAGAATACGACTAACTATTTGGTTAGTGCCTAAATTAGGTATCTTAAAGCAACCAAGAATCATCAAACCAAGGATAATCAACTGTAAGAAAAGCAGCACTCCATAGGGCATAGCTTCACTGTGCCACTGATCAAAAGAAGGCAACATTTTGATTGGCCATTTCCAAACCAGCGGTTGCATAAGGACTCGGAATGCAAACAGAGCAGTGAGAATTGATAGTAAAGTACGATAGGGTATCTGGGAATCATTTAATCTTCTTTCCGAAGGACCCATTTTATCGCCCACAGCACTCATTAATCACACTAACAAAGATAATTAAGAAAATTCAAAATTAATTGATGAAAATTTACTATAATTTAATCAAAAAATTCATTTTATCGCTCAAATATAAAAAAGATTTGAATTAGCCAGTAATGGATTTTCTTCTTCATTACTCTGAGCTTCTATTTAAGCACAATAAGACTAACATAACATTATTATTATTCAAAATATATAACATTAAGATTAATTGTTAACTCTGATTCTTGGTGATAGAATAGGGAATGAAAATTATAATCTTCTCATGGTTTTATTTTTTAATTTCTCTTTTTATTGCATATTCAGAATCAAGTAATGAGGAACAGATAAAAGAGCTTAATAAGTATTGGACTGAAGTATCACGAACAGTCCGGGAAGGTGATTTCAAAGGATACAAGGCAACCTGCCATAAGGAAGGTGTACTGGTATCAGGAGTAAACAATTCCAGTTATCCATTATCAGATGCTCTGGCTAGATGGAAAAAAGATTTTGATGCAACGAAGGAAGGAAGGTTTAAGGCGNATGTGAAATTTAGGTTTTCACAAAGGATTANTGATTCCACTACCGCTCACGAGACTGGTATTTTTCTGTATTCCGGTAACAAGCTTAACGAAAAACCAAAAAAAGATTACATCCATTTTCAAGCACTACTCGTGAAAAAAAATGGTGAATGGAAAATTATTATGGAGTATCAAAAATCAAAAGCCAGTGAAGCAGAATGGAATCAACTGAAACCAATTTCATGATAGCTAACCAAAAAATCCTCCTGATTTTATTGAGCACATTTCTGACGATTGGATGTACTAAAAATGATATCTCCATATATAATTTAGGTTCTAAAAAATGGAACAATATTAATGTTTCAGCTGGAGGCCGTTCATTTAAGGTTGAAAGGCTAAATGAAGGAGCGAGTCACACTTTACGCTTTAATTCGAAGTCGGAAGGCGGTGGAGAGATTAGCGCAGAACTAGATGGCACAGTTCATGATAGGGAATTTGGATATTTTACACCAAACCTTACGGATAATTATGAAATTATGCTTAAGGATGATGGTTCAATATGGATCAATGAAGGAGTCGATAATTAAAATACATACTATAAGAGTTAGTGTTTAAAATTTTTGAACAATCGGACTATTGGTTTTTGAAAAGCTTTAAAATAGAGGGAAATCAACTCACTATTGATATTGCGGAAGGAATCATCTCGACTAATACAAAGGATGTTAAAATTGATAACGATTTTGAAATCAAGGATTGCGCTCCGATCGAAGTTAATGAAAAAAGCAGAACGATTAGTGTTATATTTCATAAAGTCTTAGCCCACCAACTCACTGATGAGTCCTACTCTGCACCTGAAGGCGGTCAAACCGAGGGTAACGTTTTATGCCTTCATAAAGAATCCAGCTATCTTAAGTATGTGAAAGACAANTCTCTGGTATACCAGCTTATTAATGAACCAGTGTTTCATTATTCCATAAGCTTAGCAGATGACATCATTGATGTTATAACCACGGAAAAACCGGAACTGAGATAACGACTAGCTTTTTTCAAGAGAGTGGACTGCTGAATTTAACAATCATTCGATCCATGTGAACCAGAATGATCTTGTGTAACGAAAAAATTATACATCTACACTGTGATAAATAATTCTTTATCAATGACTTGCAAATAAAGTTNAAAACCTGCGCAATTTATCACTATCTATTTCGGAATTATTCGTTATATGAAATGACTTGAGAAGTTACGTATCGATTAAATTCACCAAGAAATTTTATTATATTTTGCCTTTCATTACCTTCTTTGCAGGGCACATATTGAGCAGCATTGATTCATCTGGTGGTAAGTATCAAACCAATATTANTGAAGGCAATATTTCAGATACAATTTCCCCAAGAATTAAGAACTTGAGGTCTATTAGGCAAGAAAAAGACCACAACCTCAGAGAGGTCGAAAGATTATCTGAACAACTCACCTCAGAAAATATAAAGAAGATAGGCGGTTTTCTCTTAAGCGAATCGGACCCTCTGAGAAAGCGCAAAATTTTTGATTTAATGCTCGGTGGGCTGACCAATGAAAACGCACTCGACATTAGAGAAGAGGTCATAAAATTAAACCAAGAAGGAACTGAGTTCAGAGACTTTCACTACATATGGGGATCAATGGCGGGAGCTGAAGCCGTTATACATGGAGCTGCCTCTGAAGAAACTGATATCCACATGACAATGGAGGGTTGGGTTAACTCTGACCCAGATTCTGCAATAGAATGGTATAACAAACTAGATGAACTAAAAATCGAAGGTATATATAGAGACTATGTCAAAAAATGTGTGGTAGAAGGCCTTGCAAAAACTAATATACCGCGCGCCATCGAATTCATTGAGGGTTTGCAAAAAAAGGGAGACCGAAAGGTTGGTGATTTATTAAATCAAGTCACTTCTAGACTCTCTCGTGAAATGTCATTAAATGAAGTCGGAAACTGGGCAAAGAACCTCCCAAACAAAGAAATGCAAAAAATTTCCACTAAGGTCATCGGTTCAAAGTTTGGCTATTCAAACCCTCAATTAGCATCTGAATGGGCAACTAGCCTAGGCTCTGAACTTGCCGCTGAGGCTGTGCCGAAGGTCGGGGAATCTTGGGCCCGCCGTGATCCTGAAGCCAGTTCTGCATGGCTAACTTCATTTCCAGAAAGTTCCGCTATTAATGGTGCGCTTGAAAAGAGCTTTCAAAGTTGGGCACACATTGATCCTAAATCAGCTAGCAACTATTTGATTGAAATGNATGATTCTGGTCAAAAAGATATGGCAATAAAAGGATTTGTGTCTCGTGTTGTTCATGAAGATCCAGAAGCTGCTATTTTGTGGGCGGACAGTATCAATGACCAATCAGTCAAAAATGATGCAATGGTTAGAGCTGGTAGTGTTTATCTTCGTAAGGATTTTATGAATGCGAACACCTGGTTAGAAAATAGCGGTCTACCTGATGGGGTTAAAGCAAAAATAAATTCCCCAAAAAAATAATTTTTTCCCTCTTATTGGAGTCGGCTACAAATTTGATCTGAATAAATTCTCAATTATTANGAGAATTTATAGAAAAACTAATTAAGCTCATAATCAAGCCTCATCGGCTCAAAACTTGCAGCTCTTTGATTAAGCTCACTAATTCGTTATTATTACTAAGAAAAGAGAATGCTAGTAGAACAAGAAAAAAGTATCAATCNCTACATTCCAGACTCAGAGAGTTCGTAAGAGGGATAACAATCAAAAACTCAATCTCCATGCACATCAATAACATAGATTCTCAGGAACCATTTACAACAAAGGACGGGTCTANAATTATAAGTATTTTGGATTTAAGTAATGCTCCTGTGAAAAATCAAAGCCTTGCCGAAGCAAGTCTTCCGGCAAACAAATCGACTGAAAGGCATTACCACAAACTGAGTGAGGAGTTTTATTACCTTTTAGAGGGCCAAGCAGAAATGGAAATTAATGGTATAAGAAAGACAATGACCTCTGGTGATGCCGTTGTAATTCCTGCAGAATCATGGCACCAAATCACCGCATCAAAAGACGGGCCCATTCGATTACTATGTTGTTGCTCGCCACCGTATTCTCATGAGGATACCTATTTCAATTAGAGAGCACTCATAACAATAAACTCATTTCAGAGTGTTTAATTCACGGATATTCGCAGATATTCAAAAGCGAATCAGTTNATTGTTTGGAGAAACTCCAGCATCTCGGTNTCATTAATCACTATGAATACAGTGCTGNTAAAAAAATTCCTATTATTAATAAAGAAAANAAATTCTAATCGCAACGATAACAATACAGTGTTAGTNTAATACAATTGAAATCAATTTTTAATGACTAACGAACAATTTAAACGCTTAAAAGAAATCATAAAAAGTTTCAAAAAATGGAAATTATTTAAAATCATTTTTCTTTTAATTTCGATAATCATTGGTGTTTCCACCCTATTCTACACAATCCCATCCGAATCCGTTGGTGTGGTAATGCGATTCGGAAAATATTCGTCAACTACTGATCCCGGATTGCATCTAAAGTTTCCTTTTTTTATTGATCAGGTCGAGAAGGTTCCAGTCAGGCGACAACTTAAACAAGAGTTTGGCTTTGGCACTGCGGGAGCAACAAACTACTATCAATATTCTAATCCAAATACCCAACAAGCAGAAAAGTCAATGGTGACTGGCGATAGTAATGTCGCCCTTGTTGAGTGGGTTGTTCAATACAAGGTCAAGGATCCAAAGGACTACCTTTTTCAGGTACGCAGACCGGACGAAACTTTACGAGATGCGTCTGAATCCATCATGCGTGAAGTCGTCGGAGATAGAACCGTCGATGAGGTTATTACCTTTGGAAGACAGGAAATTGAGATCGAAGCAAAAACAAAACTACAATCACTNGTCAATAAATATGAGATGGGCATAGCCATTGATCTAATCCAGCTCAAAAGTGTTAATGCACCTCGCGAAGTTCAAGCCTCTTTTAATGAAGTAGAATCAGCGAAGCAGGAACTCGAGCAATCCAAAAACAAGGCCACAGGACAAAAACTCAGTGCACTCAAGGAAGCTCAAGGAAAAGCAGACAAACTAATCTTGGAAGCCGAAGGGTACGCTTCACAAAGAATAAATGAAGCAGAAGGTGATGTAGCTCGCTTCAATGCATTGCTTGAAGAATACATCAAAGCCCCAGAAGTCACGAAACAACGTATCTATCTTGAAACGATGGCTGAAACAATTCCGAAGCTTGGCCGAAAGATCATACTCGATGATGAGGCACAACAACTGCTTCCATTTCTTCAAATCGACCCTAGCATTAATAGCTTAAAACCAAAACCAATAAGGAGGACGAACTAATGACGATCGCTTTTCGAATAATTATAATAAGCCTTTTTGTCATAATTGCCGCATTCATTACNGGTGCCGCATATACAGTTAAGGAATATAATCAGGTAGTCATAACCGAATTTGGTAAACCTATTGGCGAACCAATAACAGAAGCTGGATTACACTTTAAAACGCCCTTTATACAAAAAGCCAACCGTTTTGATAAACGTGCACTAGAGTGGGATGGCGCACCTAATGAAATGCCCACGAGGGAAAAAACCTACATCGTGGTGGACACTTTCGGTAGATGGAAAATTAAAGATGCTAAACTCTATCTAGAAAGCTTACAGGAAGAACGTCGCGCACAATCAAGGATTAACGATATCCTAGGGAGCAAAACTCGGGGCGCTGTCGCCAATCATAATCTTATTGAAATCGTCCGCACCACCAAAGATCGCCAGCCAAAATTTGAAAACTCTAATCCTATTGACGCGGATGATGAGTCTAGCACCGAGATTAACAGAAAGATAGTTTGGAAACCTATATCCAAGGGAAGGTCACTAATCGAACAAGAAATATTTGTGAAAGCTAAAGAAGAACTATCTCAGTTAGGAATCGAGCTTCTTGATATTCGTTTTAAAAGATTTAATTACCGGCCTGAGGTAAGTAGACAGATCTACACTAGAATGACAACCGAGCGGCAAGCTATCGCTATGGAATATCGTGCTGATGGTAAGGGAGAAGGTGATCGTATCCTTGGCGAAATGGAAAAGGAACTTAAAAACATCGCNTCATTAGCCTATAAACAAGTGGAAACCATTAAGGGAGAGGCCGACGCTCAAGCCACGGCAACATATGCAAGCGCCTACAATAAAAGCAAGGAATCAATAGAGTTCTATGAATTCACAAAAACAATGGACCTTTACAGCAAAACTCTTTCATCTGATACATCTGTCATTCTCTCAACAAAGAGCGACCTCTTTCGATTTCTGAAAGGACATTCAGGAACGCAGGAACAGCAGTAAAGGCTTTTATTAACTAAAAGTATACTCGACACAAAGGGATTATTTTATAAAAATAAAATCCCTTAAAAATCATGAAAAGATATATTATTCCATTCGTTAGTTTAGCACTATCAGGCCTTTTATTTGCCGAAAATCACAGTCAGTCACTTTTTAATGGTAAAGATCTTACAGGTTGGCAAGACCGAAATGGCAACGCCTCAAAATGGGAAGTAGTGGATGGAAATTTACAAGGAAAAAAGAAGCTCGGAGATATATGGAGTAAAGAAAGATTTTCTGATTTTGTACTATCACTGGAATTTAAAACTACTGGTAACAGCGGAATATTTTTTAGAACAGACAACCCAAAGAATCCTGTACAAACTGGAATAGAGGTACAGGTCGAGAGACCAAACGGACCTAACAAACATTCTGTTGGTGCGTTATATGATCTAGTACCACCCAAAAAAAANAATGCCACNAAAGGATGGAATAAAGTAAAGATTACGGCCAAAGATAATATGATAACTGTTGAAATGAATGGCGAGATTATCAACGGAATGGATCTTAATAAATGGACAGAACCAAATAAAAATCCAGATGGTTCAAAAAATAAATTCAAGACNCCTCTAAAGGACTTTAAGAGAGAAGGTCACATTGGCTTTCAAGATCATGGTCACCTTGTTTCTTATCGAAACATAAAAATCAAAAAGCTATAAGTTTAGCAAAATATGACCTGTAAAGACTCAGGTAAGCTTGCTATTTTACTGTATCTAGCCTCAATCATTTTTGGAGCTGCTGAAGAAAAGGGCGAACTACGTATTAATGAAATACAGCTCATCGGCACACATAACTCGTATCACGTTTCTCTACCTGATAAAAATCTTAGTAAAATAGGTCTCCTCAACCGCGGCCTCAGGGACTCCCTAGAGTACACTCATAGATCACTTACAGAACAACTTCAGATTCTCGGAGTCAGGCACTTTGAGCTTGATATATTTGCTGACCCCAAAGGCGGACATTACTCACGGGATAACAAACTAAATCTGTTAGGTTTGAATNCACCTGTCATGTTTAAGGAAGAAATGAAAAAGCCTGGTTTCAAGGTTCTCCACGATTCAGCTGTCGACTACCTAACTACTACGCCGACCCTGATTAATGCATTAAAAGAGATAAAATCATGGTCACAGAAAAACCCCGAACACATCCCAATTTTTATACTTCTAGAAATGAAGGACAGCAGTCCAGTGCCTCTAGCAAAAAAACCCGTGCCATTTACTCGAAATTTACTGGAAGAAGTTGAGGATGAAATCATTAGTGTATTCGATAAAAAGAATATTATCACACCTGATTNCGTTCGTGGAAATTTTAAGACCTTACGAGAAGCAATAATAAAACAAGGATGGCCAAAACTGAGTAATTCATTAGGAAAGGTNATGTTTGGACTCGATAATGGCGGTAATATTCGGAACATGTACGTCAAAGGAAATGCTTCACTTGAAGGTCGCATCCTTTTTGCAAGCGTAGGTGAAAAAGACCCAGGCGCCGCATTTTTTAAACTTAATAATCCGGTCAGGTCTCATACCACAATCCAAAACCTTGTTAAGAATGGTTTTATGGTCAGAACAAGAGCTGACTCAGACACTCGAGAAGCTAGAAAAAATGAAACCATGAGAAGAGACAAGGCATTGAGCAGTGGAGCTCAATTTATAAGCACTGATTTTCCTGAACCTAACAAAAAATTTTCCGACTATAGTGTTCAATTTGAAAATAAAAAAATCTATCGTCTGAACCCGATAATTCATCAGCAATCAAAATGAAAATCTCACAACTATTGTTTTTTTTTAGTGTCGCTTTTTGCATCAATGTAAATGGGGAAGAAAAACCCAAATCGCTGGACCCAAATTTCAAACTCCAGCTCTTTGCTGATAATTCCATGGTTTCAACTCCGGTAGGCTGCACACTTGATGGAACTGGAAGACTTCTTGTGGTGGAATCGCACACCCATTTTCGTCCAGATAAATATGAAGGACCTGAAACAGACAGAATACTAGCTTTTACGGATGAGGATGGAGACGGTAAAGCCGATAAAGCCGAAACCTATTACCTTGGAGGCAAGCACACAATGTCGATCACCTACGCTGGAAACAATTCGACTTTAGTCGCGACGAGGGGTGAAATTTATCGACTGGATGATAAGGACAGTGATGGGGTCGCAGATTCAAAAACCAATCTAATCGAACTTGAAACAGAGGNAACCTATCCTCATAACGGCCTATGTGGTCTTGTCCTCACCTCTGATAAAACAAAACTTTATTTTGGTTTAGGAGAGAATCTTGGTAAGGATTATGAGATTGTCAGTTATCACAAAAAAAATGAGATTTCTCGCCTAGGAGGTGGTGGTGAAGGAGGAAGTATTTATAGTTANGACCTCAATAGTGGCTCAATGCATAGAATCGCTACCGGTTTTTGGAACCCCTTTGGAATTTGTCTATCTAAGGATGGAGAAATGTTTGCCGTCGACAATGATCCTGATCAAAAACCCCCTAATAGACTACTCAAAATAGTCCCTGGAGGTGATTATGGATATCAGTTCAGGTATGGAAGACCCGGAACAGATCCTTTACAAGCTTGGGACGGTGAACTGCCGGGTACTCTGCCTATGATCAGTGGNACGGGGGAGGCTGCATGCTCAGTCATTCCCTATGGTGGACATTTATGGGTTTCTAGTTGGGCGTTAGGACAAATAGAACAATATAAATTAACTAAAGAGGGTTCTAATTACACGGCAACTATGAAGCCAATTGTTAAAGGGGGTTCTAATTTTAGACCGGTAGACTTTGCTCACGCNGAAGATGGTTCAGTCTTTTTCACGGACTGGGTCAATGCGAGTTATCAACTACATGGACAGGGTAAGGTTTGGAAACTGACACCTATTAAAGGGAGTAAACCAGAAGAACAACTCGCGATAAAAAATGAAACTTTTNCGTTGGCCGATATTGATAATGATATTTTTAATCTTGCATCATTTTTTTGGAGTTATCAAAAGTCGGAAAAAAAAGTAAACCTAAAATGGAACACTCTTTCAGAAAATTCCAAAGTGGCATTATTAACTTCAACTAGCTGGAAAAAAAATCTGGANCCCGGCCTTATAAAACAAGCTCTAAGCGATTCATCTAGCAAAGTTAAAATTGCTGCAATCAGAATCGTAGCGGATCGAAAAATCGTAAAACATAAAATGTTTTTGGAGAAGATTTTAAAAGGCAATGNTCCAGAATCCCAACTGTCAAAAGTTGCTGAATCCGCTCTTAAGAAAATTAATTGATAGCAAACTTCATTGCTTAGACAATTTTTTCAAGGAGGCTACGGTTGCCCCCCATCCTCCAGTAGTTTCGTTACCTAAAGTGTAGGAATCGACCTCATCGGACAATTGGTCTAATAATTTGTGCACTCCTTCTCTGAGTGCACCGGTTCCTTTACCGTGTATTATCCTAATTGAGAGAATATTTTTTTTTCTACACTCCTTAATATATTCTCTAAGAAGCGAGCTAACTTCACTCGGGCGGAATGTATGTAAATCAATTTCTGATGTTATCGGAAAATGAAAGGTTTCGTCTGAAATAGCACCATCAGACATAGTAATATAAGATCTAATTATTGAAGCTCAATGAATTGAGGCTCACTCACAACACCCGCACTCTGCATCGCCTCCTTAATGTGATCAGATTGGAGAAACTCTCTGGCCTTTTCAACATCATCATTAGAAAAAATAACCACTACATTGTTTGGGTTATCCAACCCTTGATAAAGTGTAATTTCTTTGAACCCCGCAGCGGCTCGCGCAGGCTCATCTTCATCGTAAACTTTTTTCCACACTTCAAAATCTTCAACCTCGTGTTGTACTAATATGTGCATAATTTGAATTTATTTTTATANAATTCGCGCAACTCTTGTGCCAATAAAATAAAATCTCCTAAAAAAGATTTTCAATACATATAGTGAATAAAAAACTACGTATTTCTTAACTATTGCATTCCAAAACCCAATGTCTGGTGAAAAATTTTAAATTAAAAATGCACAAAAACCCTATTTTTATAACGTGTGCCGAAATTGTTAAAAAAAATTGCTAAGATTTGACTTAGAGGCGGAGTTATATATGTGACTCGTGTATGTAAATACTCGGGACTTGCTGAGACTGGCCGTCCCCTTCCTTCAAAGTGGGGTTATAAACAAAGGAAGAGGGACGGCTCCTCGTGAGCCTAAGCTCATGAAACTTTCAATTTTTATTTAAACTTGGATCTCAATATTTATGCGAGCTTTTTTTGATAAATGAAAAAAATTTAAGCTCAATAATTCTATCCTTTTAATATATTCAAAATATCCTGCTCCTCAGGAAATTCTCCTGTCTCTTTTTTAGAGTAAATTAACTTACCATCAAAGGTAACTTCAAAGACTCCACCACTTCCTTCAACGATTTCGACATTTGCATCTGCAAACTCACTCTTTATTTTATCCGCCAAACTGACGGCTTGAGGTTTGTAGTTTCACATTCCTCAATAGAGAATAGATATTTCCATATATTATGTAGTTTAATTATAGTTAATATAAGCTACAAAGCCACTAGTCAAGTGACATAAAAAATCAAATTTACTTGTTAATAGACAAGGTTTGTGGGGTACTTGTCAGATTTAGATTTTTGACGGTAAATATATTATCAGAGCCAATAATAGTTTTTCCATTCACTTTTCCAAAACTCCACTTCACTGAATCTCCTTCGTTAAAATTCATTCTCTGTAATCTCCGCAAACTCACATCGACAGTTGCTTTTTCAGGAATTCGGAATTCGGTTTTCAATTGATCAGACGAGATCATAAAAAGGGAAATCTTAA
>NYVP01000026.1 GCA_002684575.1 Verrucomicrobiales bacterium | reverse complement strand
GCCGTTGCGGGGATTGATGATGGTCCAGGAGTTGCAGGTTTCCATGTGAAAAAGGATGGAACTCTCGAAAAATTTACTACTTCCCTAATTCGTGATGGTGGTGGAACTCATATTGCTGTGCATCCTTCTGGTAACTTTTTGCTCACCGCTCAATACGGAGGAGGTTCTACTGCACTTTTACCAATAAATGAAAATGGTGAACTAGGACAATCGGTAGTCATTGATCATGAGGGTGGTTCAAAAGTTGTTGGAAACAGACAAAATTCTCCTCACCCACATTGGTGCGGTTTTTCTCCTGACGGAAAGTATGCCTTCGTGCCTGATTTAGGTACTGATAATATTCATATATATAAGGTGAATGCATCTCAAACCAACATTTCAAAGCACGGTCTTGCGGCAAGCGTCCCTGGAGGTGGACCCAGGCACATGCGGTTTTCCGCCGACGGGAATTTTATTTACCTACTTAATGAACTGTCTCTTTCCGTAACAACTTTTTCTTATGACAAAGAAAATGGTAAAGCAAAAAAATTAACGACGACAAAATCCTTGTCGGATGAGACAAAAGAGAAAGAGGATTTTAACTCAGCTGCTGAAATATTAATCCACCCTAACGGAAAGTATGTTTGGTCCTCCAATAGAGGGAACGATAGTATAACTTGTTATGAGGCTAATCCCTCAACAGGAAAATTGACCGTCACAGAGGTTGAGCCTATAAGAGGTGCCTGGCCTCGTAATATCAATATCGATCCATCTTCAAAATGGATTCTTGCTGCAGGGGCTCATTCAAACACGATTGCTGTACACAAGATCGATCCTGAAAACGGAAGCCTTACCTTTCAAACTCGGAGTATTATAAGTGTGCCTGGGCCCATCTGTATTCTTTTTGCAAAATAGATGTCCCGATATAAGTGACTTTAACTAAGACAAAACACCTTTGATTACTTCCGCAGGAACAACGCCAGTAAGCCGTTGATCTAATCCTCCATAGTGATAAGTAATTGACTAAATTGATATTTGAAATTTCAGGCTCTGATTGAGTCTCTCTAGTTTATTTAAATAATCTAAGCTTCGACGAATTCCATCTCTAGTGTCATGGAGTGGTTCGTATTCAATTAAACAAACTCCATCATAGATCATATTTTCAAATAGGTAGGCATAATCCAAATCATCATCGCCTATGGCCACAGCTATCCAGCCGTCACCTTTTCTTTTCCAATCCTTTAAATGACAATAATTAATTCTTTCATTAATCTGCTCCAAGCAGCAATTTATATCGTCAGGCCGAACGGCTTTTATATTCCCAGGATCATAATTGAATCCAACTTTCGGGGGTAGTTGATCGATTAGTCGGATAAGAGAGTCTGGGTCTGTAGAAACTGAATTAAAATGATGGGCGGCTTCATCATCATCAAAAGTTATACCTCCGTGAGTTTCTATAGCAATGGTCATATCAAGCCTTTGGCATAACTCATCAGCATCCCAAAAAGCTTTGATCATACGATCCCAAATAACAGCATCAACTTTTTCAACGGGTGTAAATCCAGCAAATAATCGAACTTGTTTGGCCCCACAATCCGCAGCTGCCTGAATTTGTCTCATGGCTTTATCGACCATCTCAAGATGATCTTTTTCTGAAACCAAGGTAAAATCATTCTCAATACAACAGAAGGGCGTCGCGATATTAAATTCTTCATTAAATGATTTAAAATTTTCTATTTCATCCGAATCTGGAAATTCTGAAAGCCTGCCCTCTTGATTCCCACCAATACCAAATTCAAGCCACTTAAAATTAAAATCACGAGCAATTTCAAAATGCTCTCGCATTGGTATATGACGGAAACCCCATTCACCACATCCGATATTTATAACCTTTTTATCCTGCATCTTTGGAAATAATAAAACATTATTATAACTAACTAAACCCTGTTTTTATTAAGAATTATATTAATTGGACACATAAACAGAGAGCTAGATGCGAAATATCAATATTAGTCTATCTTCTGAAGAATTTATGAAACCTTCATCCTTAAAAAATCTCTTACTTATTATTCTTTCAATTTTCTCAACGTATTTTTCGGGGTATGGGGCCAATCGGCCAAATGTTGTCATCGTAATGACTGATGATCAGGGGTATGGCGATCTTTCATGTCACGGCAATCCAATTCTTAAAACCCCTCATCTAGATAAACTATACAGCGAATCTGTTCGGTTAACCGATTATCATGTTGCTCCTACATGTTCCCCCACTAGAGCTGCATTTATTACCGGACGTTGGACGAATAGAACAGGTGTTTGGCATACAATTATGGGGCGATCAATGTTACGTCATAATGAGGTAACGATTGCTCAAATTTTTGCTGATGGAGATTATCATACTGGCATGTTTGGCAAATGGCATTTAGGTGACAATTATCCATACCGCCCTGAAGATAGAGGCTTTCAGGAAGTCCTTCGACATGGCGGTGGTGGAGTTGGGCAAACTCCCGATTATTGGGACAATGCTTACTTTGATGGTTCCTATTTCCATAATGGTAAAGCTGTACCAGTAAAAGGTTTCTGTACGGACGTTTATTTTGATTACGCAAAACGTTTTATCAGAAAGGTAAAGAAAAGTGAAAACCCCTTCCTTGTTTATCTCTGCACCAATGCTCCTCATGGGCCAATGCATTCACCTGAGAAGTTCAGTAAACCCTACCTTAATCAAGGAGTAAACGTGGGTAATTTTCTTGGGATGATTGCAAATATTGATGAAAACGTAGGATCAATGAGAGCCTTTCTTGAGAATGAGGGGCTTGCTGAAGATACTATCTTTATTTTCACAACTGATAACGGCACATCAAGTGGAGCGAATATTCACAATAATGGAATGCGAGGTCGTAAGGGGAGTGAATATGATGGTGGCCATCGTGTTCCTTTCTTTATGCATTGGCCAAACGGAGGACTCAATAAAGGACGAAACGTGGACACTATCACATCCTATGTAGACGTGGTTCCGACGTTAATTGATTATTGTAAAGTAAAGCCTCCAAAAGATGTAAAATTTGATGGAGTAAATATTCGACCACTCATTGAAGGCAAATCACAAAATTGGCCCGACCGTATTCTAATTACAGACTCACAGCGTGTTCGTGACCCAATTAAATGGCGCAAGAGTTCCGTAATGACGGATCAATGGAGACTCGTAAATGGCAAAGAACTTTATGACATAAAGACTGATCCAGGACAGAAGAACAATATATTTAAGTCCAAGCCGAAGGTCGTCGACCGACTTACTAAATTTTATGATCAATGGTGGGAAGAAATTGTACCCACCTTTGGTCAGCCTACAGCGATATATCTTGGCGCCGATGCCCCTCTTGCTAATCCTGTAACTTTAACATGCCACGATTGGATTGCTGATGGGAGTACACCATGGAATCAACGTCACATTCGTAATGCAGAGAAAAAACCCTCCAATACAGGCTTTTGGGCTGTCGATATCAAAAGTGCTGGAGATTATACTGTCGAATTGAGACGCTGGCCAAAAGAATCAGATATGGCTATCACTGCGGAGCTCGAAGCTGGAGCGGACGTTCCTGGAGTCAAACCTTTTAGAGCTGCCGTAGGAAAACCATTTCCCGCAGTCAAAGCTCATCTTAAGTTGGGTGGTAAAGAATTAACTCTGCCCGTTAAAAAAACAGACAAAGGGATCACTTTTAAAATTTCACTCGAAGAAGGTAGGGATGAATTGTGGGCCAAATTTACTGATGCCTCGGGTACTGCTATGGGGGCCTTTTATGCTTATGTTACGAGGCACGATCCAGATGAAAATGCATCTCAAAGCGAGCCATTACCTCAAAGAAATATCACTGAAGAACATTTAAAAGCCATCGGAGATTTTCACTTAGCTGCTGAAGAGGGCGATCTTGCAGCAGTAAAACAATGCCTGAAAAATGGAACCGATATTAATTCTGTCAGAGGAAAAGGTTCTCTCAGGGTTCTACATAGAGCGGCTTCGGCAGGTAATAAGACTTTAGTCACCTTTCTCATCAAAGAAAAAGCCGATATCAATGCTTGGTCTATTGAGGGAACACCTCTCGACGTGGCACTCAAAAGTAAACACCAAGAAATTGCATTATTGATTCGAAAACAAGGCGGCAAAAAATCAGAAAAAATTCAGTAAATTAGGTTCTTTAGATAGAATAGGAATATATTCACCATTGTCGTCAAACAGTGTAATGAAACCTCTCCTAATATTCCTGATTTCTCTATTCATTACTTTGACCATCAGAGGCGTTTTTGCTTTCGAGATAGTACAAACTCCAACGAATAAAAATTCTTTAGCACCAAATTTATGTTCTTTTGGAAATCACTTTGTACTAAGTTGGATTGAGCGAAATACAGACGGTGAGGCGAGATTACAAATGGCAACTTGGAATGGCTCGGAGTTTGATGAAATAAGATTGATTGCTAAATCAAAGGGAATGTTTGCTAACTGGGCAGATATACCCTCTCTTGTTGAAGCACCTTCAGGAGATCTTTATGCTCACTGGCTTAATCGCATTAGCAATGAAACCTATGCATATGGCATTCAAATCGAACGTTCTATTGACCATGGCAAAAGTTGGCAATCACTTGGATGGTTACATAACGACACTAGCGCGACAGAACATGGTTTTGTCTCACTAATTCCTGAAAATCGCCACGTTCGTGCGTTCTGGCTTGATGGCCGCCAGATGAAAAAACCAACAGGCAAAATGATGCTCCGAACTGCCATATTGGATGCTAATGAAATTAAGAGTGAAAATATGTTAGATGATGACGTATGCACCTGCTGCCCTACAGGAGCAATTCAATTACCCAGCGGCTCGGCAGTTGTTTATCGAGACCGTTTACCTCAGGAGATTCGTGATATCAGCCTAGTTCATCTAAAGAATAATGCATGGTCTAAGCCAAGCAGAATTGAGAAAGACAATTGGGTAATGCCAGGGTGCCCTGTTAATGGACCGAGCATCGCCACCAATGGTAATATTATTGCAGTAAGTCGATTCACGGTTATCAAAAATAAGGCGAAAATAATTCTTAGATTATTTAAAGACGGGCAAACCGCATCAGGTAAAGAAATTACACTTGATGAAGATATTCCAGTCGGGCGTTGTACGACAGTCTGTAGCAAAGATGCTGTATATAATATTTGGATTGGAGTTGATAAAAAACAAACTGTATTGCGTATGGCTGAAGTTTCTTTATCTGGTAAAATCAAACGAAAGATAACACTGGTTCCGATTGATAAAGATCGTTCAAGTGGTATGCCACGAGCAATTTTTAGCAATAATTACTTATGGGTGAGTTGGACAGGTTCGAACCAAGTTAGACTAGGGAGACTGAAGGCTAATATCGAGACAGGCGACTAAAACTAACAAAGCTAGACAATCTGAAGTGGCACTCTTAGCCTATATATCAGCATAAAAAATTTGTTCCTAAGGACAGACCAATATTAGTGACTAACAGCACTTAAAAATGTTATCACATAATAATAATGAAAACCTCCAAACTTATAAGGACATTTATTCTTTTATTTTCTTTTCTGTCCAGCGCCGCACTTGCCAGCGAAAAAATCCGCAAACCTAATATTATCTTCTTTCTCGTGGATGATCTCGGTTGGAGCGATGTTGGATGTTATGGCAGCACATTTCATGAAACACCAAATATTGATCAACTCGCCAAAGAGGGAATACGTTTCGATAATGCATATTCAACCTGCCACGTATGTTCCCCGAGCCGGGCAAGCATTCTCACAGGTAAGTACCCTGCACGAATAGATCTGACCGAATGGTTAGGCGGTCGACCCGAGAGAAAATATGAAAAGCTACATAGTGCAAAAAAATTGATGTCACTGCCTGATGAAGAAATCACTTTGGCTGAAACCTTAAAAAAACACGGATACTCGACCGCGAATTATGGTAAAGCGCATTTACGGAAAGACCCAAAAACTTACGGATTTGATGAAGCCATTGTCGGGTGGGTTCGTTCTTATTATTATCCTTTCTCGGGTCAGTATACAAAAACACTCCCTTCAAAAAAGGGCGACTACTACACCGACAAGCTAACGGATGCCGCACTAGATTTCATTGAAAGAAAAAAAGATCAACCTTTCTTTGTTCACATGGAACATTTTGCGGTACACGACCCTATTCAAGGACGTAAAGATCTAGTTGAAAAATATCAAAAAAAAATGAAATCCATGCCAAAAATTGATGGCCCAGATTACATTCTTGAACCTAACCCGGATGCTGTTGCTCTTTCCAAAGAACAAATTAAAAAATTGGAGAAGGATGATAATTTGAAAACACATCAAGACAACCGTGTTTGGTGGGTAAAACAAAAACAGGACAATGTTGAATTCGCAGGAATGCTTGAAGCTACTGACGAAAGCCTAGGACGAATTCGTGCCAAATTGGATGAACTTGGATTATCAAAAAATACCATCATCATCTTCACTGCCGATAATGGCGGCATGTCCGCTTCTAACCAATATTATGGGGTTAATCATAATGAAGAACAACTTAACAGTCGATTCGCCTCTTCAAATCTGCCTTTGCGAGGCGCTAAGGGATGGAATTACGAAGGCGGTATTAGAGTTCCGTTAATTGTTTACTGGCCGGGACAAACTAAACCCCAAACTACGTCACACTCAATCGTTACTGGAACGGATTTTTATCCAACTATTATGGAAATGCTCAATATCCCCAAGCTACCTGAACAGCATGTGGATGGAAAAAGTTTTGTTAATGCTTTGAAGGGTAAAACCCATGAACGAGGGGCTATTTACTGGCATTTTCCACACTATAGTAATCACGGGTATCAAAGTCCGGGTGGAGCAATTCGATTAGGAAATTATAAACTTCTAGAATACTACGAAAACTCTACTGTCCAATTATTTGATTTGCATAATGATCCTGGGGAACAGAATGACCTTTCCAAATCAAAACCTGAAATTTCCAAAAAGCTATTGAGCATGTTACATGATTGGCGAAAAAATGTTGGAGCAAAAATGCCTCAAGTTAAAGACGATCATAATAGTTCACGCAATTAAATAATCGATATGATACCATTAGTTCCGATAATCTTTTTCTCTATTATCTTAATTAGTACTGGGCATTCAGATGATTTGTCTCTGAAGAAATCTTTAACCTTTTATGCTTCCTTTGATAATGGGACTAACGCTGAAATCGCTAAAGGTGACAAACAGCTTTATACCCTTATTAATAAGAAATCTAAACTGGGGAATCATACTGATGGGATGACACGCCTGGTGAAGGGAGCAGGCCTTTCTGGTGACGCATTAATGTTCTCAAAGCGAAATGCAAAATGGCTATTTTACGATGGGAATAAAAATTTCCACTTTGCTGAAAAAAATTGGAGTGGCAGTGTTTCTTTTTGGATAAAAGTCGACCCTATCAACAAGCTTGATCCAGGTTATGTGGATCCCATTCAAATTACTCCAAATACTTGGAATGATGCTTCGTTTTTTGTAGATTTTGATAAAGTTGGACAACCCAGACCTTTCAGACTTGGAGCCTTTGCCGATAAATCTGTTTGGAATCCGGATAATAAAGAAATCCCTGAAACAGAGCGCCCTTTAGTCACCGCAAAATCCAACCCATTTAGCGATAAAAAATGGACACATGTGGCTTTCACCTGGGAGCGCTTCAACACAGACCAAAAAGACGGCATAGCAACGCTATATCTTAATGGAAAAAATGAGGGTTCAATTGAAAACTGGAATCAGAATTTCTCATGGGCTGGTAAAACTCACCGAATCCTTATTGGATTAAACTATATGGGTTTATTTGATGATCTTGCCTGCTTCAACCGTACCCTTAGTCAAAAGGAAATAGAGTCGATTTATAATCACAAGAAAAGTCTTCTTGGATTACTAAAGTAGAATTTCAGATTTTTAATCTAAAGGCAGTAACTCAACCTTACGAAATTCGCATGAGTGACTCTCACTCTGCAAAGATATAGTTCCGCCTTCAAGCTTCGTACCATCGTTCAAATGGGGATGCTGATATTCTAGAACGACTTTTCCTTCAACAACATGTTTGAAACTTTTATATCCATCTACAACTACTTCCGCAGTGACCCACTGGTCACCATGATAGGTCTTAGATTTAGAATTGATACAGTGTCTCTTAAGAGGCTTTTCATTCATTATGACATCTGTTCCTGGCGTACAAAGATTAAGCGTAGTACGTTTACCCTCCCCATTGCCACCAAGCAATTGTACCTCGATTGAGTTAGGGAAATCTTGATCAATCTTCATTGTTTTGGGATCTTGTCCATGAAGCATAAGGCCACTGTTACGAAACGCCCATCCTGGACCCCCTTTCAACTGTTCACCTAGAAAACGATATTCTACACGAAGTCGGTAACGGGAATACGGGGTTTTGTAAAAAAGGTGGCCAAATGTTTGATTAAACTCATCGTAATTTTCATAGCTGACCTTAATAGCCCCGTCTGCAACCCGAAATGTTTCACGCTTATCCTCTCCTAATTTTTCATATCGAATCTTAGGCGTCCAGCCTGTCAGGTCCTTACCATTGAAGAGTTGAATCCACTTTTCCTTTTTTGGTTCTTTATTTTCACAAACAACTTCCTCAGCCGAGACGCCGATAAAACTGAAGGCAAAAATGCTAGCGATGATATAGAAAAGAGGTTTAGGTTGATTCATAGTTTGCTACTATAGCCTCTTCTGATTACTTTTGCTGACTATTTTTTACTGGGTTCGCTTTTGAAGGAACGCCTTTTTTAGGCACTTCAACGCCAGCTGTCCATGTAATAGCATTTAGAATAAGTGTACGCCAATCATGACTATCCCAAGTATGATGATAATGAGCACCGGTAGTGCCAAAACCTCGACCTTTTCCATCAGGACGCTCATAAGCCCAACCGATGTGTTGGATTTTTCCTTCAGCCATGGCTTTCCGCACATGAGGATTATTAGAGTGAGGTCCATCTTTTCGCTTCATTGTACTTTGAGGTGGATGAGCTGAAAGAATTGGCGTTACTCCCTTCATATTGGGTTGGAAGCGCATGTGATAGTACCATTCATCGTCTTGAGTAAAAGGCTTAACTCCTCTGGTAATTGGGTGCTCTGGTAAAGATTTGATCTCAGCAACCCAGTGNGGGTTAACTGACCAATGAGTCTCAAAATAACCACCTGTCGCTTCCAGCATAAGATCACCCGAACGTCCTTTGGGAACCTCCACCGCATAATGCAAACAAACGATTCCAACACCTTCATCAATCAGTTTTTCAAATTGGTCAAGGTCNTTCATTACAAGGTGCCCACNCCCACCGTTACAGAAAATAACTACACAGTCAGCTCCCTCGAAAACCTTAGCATCAGACGGCCATCCCTTGTGAAGTGATGTTTCAAATCCGAGCCCACTTTCTTCAAGCGCTTTTGCAAGAAGAGCGTTACCACTTTCATGAGCATGAGTTTTTGAGTTCTTTCCTCCGTCAGCAAGAAAAACGATTTTCTTCTTTTCATCAGCCAATGAAGAAAATGAAAAAGCTAATATAACAGTGAGTAAAGTTGAGAAAAATTTCATAATAATATTATTATTGTAAGGTGTGAATAACTTAATTTGCAGGATATGGTTTGATATCTTTAGTATCCCTAGAGGCGGCAGAATCAACTGGTAGAGTCGCAGCAGTTACAGCCGGATAGGTAACTTTTCCGGTTGCAGCCCATTCGGTTCCACGAATGAGAGTCTCTTGAAAAGCAACTCCAAGCATTGATTTGCTATCATGTCCCATAACTGTGTGAAAAATTCTGCCCTTGCCATAAGTAATTGTCATCAAAACAGGTTCGTGACGCTCAGATCCACCTTTAGCAAGAGCAGTAGCAAGTATTTGCATGTTTTGTCCAGGACCACGCAAACGATCATAGAGTTCTTCTTTTGCCTGAAGAAATTCAGTTGGCAAACCTTTAGTAATCGGATGTTCCTCTTCTCTAACTATAACTTTATATTCTAAAGGTCGACCGTGAGAACCACCTCGGCCCTTTGATTCATCTCGAACAATTTTACCATCTTCCCAGTAGATATAGGGACCATGCTTCTCGTTACGTCCACCCCAACCGCCTAGACCAATCATCTCATTGTACTCTTTCCAGTTTGGGAAAGAATTATCGGCGGCATGAACAACGACCAAGTTACCTCCCTCTTTAACGTACTTAACGAAATCTGATTTTGTTTTTTCCGTCCATGAATCGCCGTTATAATTCGATAAGATGACGTGATACTTGGTGAAGTCTGGATTAAATTCAGCAACCCGGCTTTTAGTAACAGTAGCACGTTCAATTTCAAATTTTCCGGTAGCTTTGAGAGTATCAATCATGACTGGAGAACATCTGACCCAGTCGTGGTTATTCTGACCATCAATCAAAAGGACCTTGATCTTGCCATCTTTGCTGTCTGAACCTTTATCCTCTGCGAACAAAAAGTTAATAGACGTTAAAGCCGCAATGAAATAGGCAAGTAGAGAGATATGTTTATTTGGAAAATTTTTCATGTTAAAAACGTAGGAGTATCATAATTTTAATGCAAGCTAATTGCATCAACCTGCATTTTTTATATGCACTAATTAGGAACTTTCTAACAAGTTTTTAACTAAAATCTTTATAATAAGTAAAAATTATTTGGTGCCTTTACCATTAAAAATGAATAGTGCTCAATTATGAATGAACTATTTGTAGAAAGATCAAAAAGTTAACTGTGTTATGGATTTCTCGATTTAGGAGCTACAAAATAATCATAGATGAAAATGTCTTATCTCTTAACGCTATGCATTAGTATATGCCTTTCGGCGATAGGATTTTGTCTCCCTAAACCCAATAAAGCCATCATGGTTCACTATATGCCTTGGTATGCCTCAAAGCAATTTAGTGGCCATTGGGGGTGGCACTGGACCATGGATCATTTCAACCCTGATAATATTGGACCTAATGGGAAACAAACAATTGCTTCTCATTACCAGCCTTTAACAGGTGCTTATGATTCTAATGATCCCGCATTATTGGAGTATCAGGTACTTCTTATGAAATTCACCGGAATCAATGGTGTCATTATCGACTGGTACGGTAGAGAAAATTTTCGTGACTACTCAGACATTCACCGCAATTCCTTAAATTTGATAAAACATATTAAAAAAGCAGGATTGAAGTTCGCTATATGTTATGAAGACCAATCAGTAAAACATTTGATTAATGATAAGAAGATCAAAATATCCAATGATCTATCCTATGCCAAAAAAGAATTGCTGTGGATGGAAAAACACTTCTTTGCTGATGAATCTTATTTAAGGTTAAATAGTCAACCTGTTCTGCTCATCTTTGGCCCCCAACATTTCAAAAAAAATCAGTGGAACCCAATCATCAGTGTTTTAAAAAATAAAGTACAGCTATTCACTCTTCCTCATCTAAATAACCAAATTCAAGAGGCAGGATCTTTTGGTTGGCCTCCCGTTCACGGTGGGCACAAAATTACTAAAGATGTTTGGATGAATTATCTTCAAAAGCTTTACACAGATCATAATGGCAAACCATTTATAGCATCAGTATTTTCCCAATTTCATGATATTTATCAGCAAGCCGGTATACACAAGAGCTACGGTTATCTTGATTCCAGCGGAGGTAATACGTTTGAAGTGACATTCCAAATGGCATTAAAAAGTTCCTCTGAAATAATTCAGGTGGCAACTTGGAATGATTACGGGGAAGGAACTATGATCGAGCCCACCAAAGAATTTGGGTATCGTTATCTGGAATTTCTACAAGCTTATTATATTAAGAATCATGAACACCCTTTTCATAAAAATGATCTTCAATTACCTATTAAACTTTATCAGCTTCGTAAGAAGTACCAGAATAATAAGAGCATTAGCCGTGAACTAGATCAGGCATCCTTGTTTTTATTCGATAGCAAAATCAAAGAGGCTCGCGATATACTTATTAAACATTCTCATTAACTAACTTTGGGAAAAATACCTAAAAAAAGGATAATCAACCCTTACAATGAAAGCAGTTCGATTAGCAAATTACTAAATTGGCAAGGCCGTCTAAATTGGTTATAGTTTGAACACAGAATAATCGCTATAAAGTTATGGAGAGACGTCGATTTTTAAAAGGAGCTGGAGTTGCCATCGCATTACCAGTAATGGAATCACTGATGCCCAAAGCTCGCGGAGAGGTTAATAAAAAACCAATCAGAAGATTTGTTTGTTTATCCAACAATTACGGAGTCTATCAAAAAGCGTTTTTCCCGGATGCTACCCAAGCAGGGAAAAACTATGATATGCCAGAGACTCTCAAGCCTCTTGAGAAGCACCGTAAAGATTTCACAACATTTTCGAATCTTGATCATGGATTTACTGGAGGTCATCAAGGCGTGCCTGTTCTTCTCAGTGGTGTCCGGCCCATCCTTGCTCATAATTATGATGAAGGCAATATAAGCCTAGACCAAAAACTTGCTGAATATCATGGAGCAGCCACGCGCTTTCCTTCAATGACCTTGGGTGTGAGAGAAAAAAACCTCTTAAGTTTTACCCGTACAGGAGTACAAGTTCCCACAATAAATATGCAACAAGCCTACAGGGCTATGTTTTTTGAAGATACTAATGAAAAGAAAATTTCTCAGGCTGAACGCTTTAAAAGGCAAAACAGCATACTTGATGTCGTCATGGGCCAGGCAAAATCCCTTAACAAAGAACTAGGCAAACAAGACCAGGAAAAATTAGAAGAGTACCTTGGATCGGTTCGAAGCTTAGAGAAGAAAATTTCTCAGCAAGAGCCTTGGTTAAATAAACCTAAACCCAAGACCGATGTGCCAGAACCAAAACCAGGAAATGGAACTGCAGAGCAACTTAAGGCTATGATTGAAATTATAGCACTTGCCATTCAAACTGACTCCACGCGCGCCATTACATGTTCAAGTGGATTCGCTAATGGTGACTTTGGTCTAAACGGTGGATATCATGGTTTTTCACATCATGGTGAAAGGGACGAGCCGGTGGCAGCATTGAAAAAAATTGAAGGCTATCAAATATCAATGATGTCTTATCTTATCGATCTTTTAAAAGCTCAAGAAGACCCTATAAATGGTGGTACCCTATTTGATAATACCTCTATACTTTATGGGTGCGGCATGGCGGCTGGAACACATCAGACCAAAAACTTGCCTCTTGTATTGGCTGGGGGAGGCTTCAAGCATGGAGAACACAAAGTGTACCCCATGCCAGATTCAAAAAGAATACCCGCAGCTAATTTATTACTATCAATTCTGCAGCAAAGTGGACTCGAAATAGATCAATTTGGTTCGAGTTCAAGCACGCTGACTGGTCTTGAATGGTCATAAAAATGCAGCTAAAACCTGCCAAAACCAAGAATAATTAATAGAGATGTTCATCTTGGATTTGTCATTACGGCAGACAGTGCCAATTGTATTTTTTATATTTTTTTCGCAACTCAAGGCGGATGAATCACTAAAAAAACTCACTCCATTCTTGAGTCAACATTGCTTCAGTTGTCATGGCAAAGATAAGCAAAAGGGTGATATCAGACTAGACACACTAGGAAGAGATCTCACCAAACATGAAAATTTAGAAATATGGCAAGGTGTTCTGGATCAATTGAATCTTGGNGAAATGCCTCCCAAAAAACAACCGCAGCCAACTATTTCCGAGACCAAACCAATAATCGATACATTGAGCAAGACGCTCAAGTTTGCTTATGAGAAAGCTCGTAGTACGGATGGGGAAACTGTTCTTCGTAGATTGAACAGACAAGAACTACGGAACACTTTCAGAGACCTATTATATTTAAATGGTCCTGAATATAATCCTGGAGCGGCTGGATCAAGACTCGTCGACAATAATGGAAACGGAAGCGTTGAACGTACAGGAAATGACCCCCTACGATTTTTTCCAGAAGATGAAGANGAAGATGGGTTTTTTAATATTGGTGATAAATTGGTTATGTCTGATTTTTACCTGAAGCTTGTTCTGGGTGCTGTTGAAGAGGTATTAGCGCAAGCGACCCACCTCGAATCTAGACCAAAAATTGAAACACGAACTTTTTCAGGTCATCTCATTAAAGATAATGGGGGTCATTTAATTGAATCTGTNTCTAGAAAATTNAATCCTNGTTACGACATGATGGCTACGGGTTACGAACGTTTTGGTAGGCTTGCTCCAACAGAGACAAGAGGAGGAGTAGGGATNGCCGCACGATATCGCATCACCATAGTGGCATCGGCTCATAATAAGTCTCATCCATGGGGTGATTTATTTAAACTTCATGATAATAATCCATTTCAACTTTGTTTAAACATCGCTGATACAAAAAACGGTGGGATCTCAGGTTCTACATCANCTCCTCTAGCACTGTGGTCTGTACCCGAAGATGGAAAAAAGCATACCTTTACTCANGAAGTATGGGTTGATAAAACTTGGACACCTTGGATAGGGTGGGAGAATGGGCCATGGGACCGCTCGTTTCGAGCCGAGCTACTTGTTGAAAAGACACTTCCGAATGAATTTCGTCCGCGCCCAGATAAAAAAACAAATAAGGAAGCTCATGATCAATGGCCTTCTAAAATGGCAGAAAAGCTATTTAAAAATGGATACANAGGTCCTCATATTCGCATTCACAGTNTGAAACTNGAACCACTAATTAATACTTGGCCCCCAAAAAGTCATAGTGCCCTTTATGGTAGTGGAACAGGAGAGGAAGATGAAATTCGCCAACTGCTAAAAAATTTCGCTGAGCGAGCATTTAGACAGCCAGTAAGTGAAGAAATGGTTGANCCATATGTCCAAATGGTNCTCAAGCAGANGGTTAAACCNCTAATGANCTTGCCCGGCGGAATTAAAGATCTGAAATATGAAGTATATANGGGATTATGGGAAAAATTACCTGACTTCGATACTCTCCAACCAGTAGCAAGAGGTAGCCTGCCCAAGGGGTTGATGGACATAAAAGTTTCGAAAATGAAAGAGCAATTTGGTGTGGTTTTCACTGGCAAATTGAATGCACCCAAGGCAGGAGAATACGTTTTTGAAATNGCTTCTGATGACGGTGCACGAATTAAAATCGGCGATAAAATTGCTATNGANCATGATGGATTGCATGGAGCTCAATTAANAAAAGGAAAAATAGAGCTAACGGAAGGTGAACACGAAATTCGAGTTGAATACTTCGGATATGGTCAACCAAATAGTTTTCGTGCTGGTTGGAGTGGAGATGATATAACACACACTAAATTGTCAGTTGATGGGCTTTATAATCATTCCAAAAATCAGAAAAAGGAAAAAGAAGTGCCTCTAATTATTCGTGCAATGCAAGACGCTTATTCCGCCATACTATGTTCTCCGCAGTTTCTTTACCTAAGAGAAAAACCAGGTAAGTTAGATGATTATGGCATTGCTAATCGAATGAGTTATTTCTTGTGGTCATCAATGCCAGATAAAACATTATTTTCTCTAGCCAGCGCCGGCAAACTTAAAGATTCTGCCACCCGAAAAAAACAGGTAGAACGAATGCTAAAAGATGATAAGGCTCAGGCCTTTATCCGACACTTTCCTTCAGCATGGTTAAGACTCGATAAATTAGGTGATATGCCACCTTCAGGCGGAGACTATCAGTTTTATAAAAATCTTAGAGTAGAACCTATGCTCGCCAGACAAGTGACTATGTACTTTGAGGAGATATTAAAAAATAACGGTAAGATTGAGGAATTTATTGATTCCGATTACACATTCATGAACCAAACTCTAGCGAAATGGATCTATAGAAGAGAGGGCATTAGGGGAGAACGGCTGCGAAAAGTTTCCCTTAATGACCCTAGAAGAGGGGGTATTTTTACTCAACCAGGGCTAATGACTGCAACGGCCAATGGAGTAGAAACCTCACCAATAATAAGAGGGGTCTGGGTTCTTGAAAACATCTTAGGGACACCTCCATCTCCACCGCCCCCAGACGTAGAGCCCCTTCCGACCAATACTCGAGAAGCCACCGATGTAAGAGAATTATTGGATCTTCATCGTAAAAATGAGGCATGTTA